>SKRC01000303.1 GCA_007118695.1 Balneolaceae bacterium
GCCCGGACCCTCCAAACCATCGGGAATAAACAGTGAGCTTGTCACATAAAATTGTGGCTGCGATTCAAATACAATATGCTCCACAGTGTAACCATCCTTGTCAATCGTCCTAACAACCTCAGCATTCAGGGGAGTTTTTTCCGGAAACGGCCCCATGATGTCCATTAGTGTTTCCCGAACATCTTCCTGCCTTTTCTGCCAGTCGTCCAGTGATTGCAGCCCGGAAACGAATTCAGCCCGTTGTTCAAGCAGTTCATAAGCTTGTCCGGCAAGATGGTGATACAACGAGTTGCGGGCATCACTGTAATGAAGCCAGCTGTTATTGGAAGACTCCCCACGAATTACATTTAGTTCATCCTGTGCCCACAGGCTGCCGGGTAAAAGTAAAAAAGCAAGCGTTATGATAAAGGTAATATTAAAAAAAGCAGCGGATTTGTGAGCGGATTGTTGTTGTCTCATAGTATGTTGGGTTCACCAATCATTGGTTAAATTTTCCATGAAATGTTCCTGAATGTATTGTTCCTGAAAATTAATACCGGCTTTTAGTCGGAATCAATTTCGCCGGCATTCAGGGCAAAATTTCTGTCGATATTTTTTGGGTTTAAACAGCCTGCTCTAAAACTTCTCTGATTCGCCGGGCTACAATTCCCACCTCCTCTGGTTTCATCATAAATACATTCATCTCAAGGTAATCCTGCCCGCCAAATACCTCAATGGAAGGATGCCCTTTTTGAAGGTTTTCTCTCACATCCGAAGGAGAAATTCTAACACGGTTTTGATCCCAGGTAATCCTTAAATGAGGTACATGATTGGCTATTTCAGGTACATATTTTTCTGTTTCCACCGAGGGAACGCTTCCTGCGGCAGCAGCTATTCTGTCAACCCAACTTTCCCACATTTTCCACTCCCGGTCGTGATCTTTTTCCAGGTAAAGCTCCAATGCCACCATCATTCCCAAAACTTCTTCCTTATTAACCTTCATTCCCCGTCCGATTGACCCGTATGGACTATGATTCAGCCGCGCAGCTTCTATCAGATCTTTCCTGCCAAACAACAAGCCCGCACTTTGCGGCCCCCGAATGCCCTTGCCACCTGAAAAGGTAACTATGTCAAAACCCATTTCAATATATTTAAACAAATTCTCCACCGGCGGCACATCTGCAGCGGCATCATTAAAAGTCGGCACATTGTATTTCTTTCCAATGCTGACAAAATCTTCTTTACTAATACTTTTATGAGGGGATGCATTGAAATAGAATCCCAGTACAGTATTTTCATTTATCGCCTGCTCCATTTCCTCAGGGCCATCCGCTTCAACAAGTTTGACCCCGCACGCAGTCAACTGTTGCTCATAAATACGATGATTTTTCGGCATTATAACTTCAGGTTGCGAGCCGGGTATATTTGGAATTTGGCGCATCTTTTCCCTGTCTAACCCGGTTACAGCTGCCGCCGTTGCCAATTGGATTGCAGAAGCAGCACCGGCTGTTACATGTGCATCCTCACAGTTCAGCATCTCAGCTATACGCCGGTCGACTTTTTCATTTAGCTCTATCAAATTCACAAACTGATTTGAAGCATAATTAATCGCCTCAATGACTTCCGGCGGCATCAAAGATCCCGACAATGTTGTTATCGTCCCACGGCCATTTATAAAACGCCGAACTCCCAATTCCGTAAAGTAGTCACGACGGTAAGCTGAATTCTTCGCAGCAGGGCCGGATACTTTTTTTACCAATCCCGTACCTGCCATCCCTCCAACCAAAGGTAGGGCAGCAAGCATTCTTAACATTTTTCTTCGGCTAAGCATAATATTCCATATTATTTTCAGGGTTTCGGATTATAATGAATCCTTCGTGTTTCTACCATTGCAATTATCGAATTTGCAGAAATTTTAAGATATTCGCTTTTTGATTTTTAATAACTGGTTCGCTTTTGGTTTAAAATAAGACAAGAATTATCAGTAATCACATCCTATATGGTGCAAATCAATACGGTCTGCTTACAGTTTTTACAGTTTAACAAAATTTTGTTTCCATGTTATTTCAAGTCACTACTGATTCTTTATGCATTTCTTATAATTGTATTTATTGGCTGTCAACCGGGTGAAATCGATTCACTTCCTCCCGGTGATCCGGATAATGGCGGATTATTGCTGCCGGATGATTTTGAAGCTGTAGTGGTTGCTGACAGTTTGGGGCCTGCCCGTCATCTCATAGTCAATGATAATGGAGATATCTATGTGAAACTGCGAAGAGATTTGGAAAATGGGAGTATTGTGGCTCTTCGCGATACCAGCAATGACGGGAGAGCTGATATAATTGAACAATTTGGAGTTCATAATACAAGGGGTGGATTTGAAACCGGCATAGAGATCCGGGATGGGTATCTCTATTTCAGTACAAATCTCTATGTGTTCCGTTATCCCCTGACTCCCGGGGAATTAATCCCTGATACTACACGAAGAGACACGATCCTGATTGATGATCATGAACATGGATCTCACGAACATGTCGCAAAGCCCATTTCTTTTGACGATGATGGATATATGTACATTCCTTACGGTGCTCCTTCCGATGTTTGTCAGGAATCAAACAGAACACCCGGTTCTCCCGGACTCGACCCCTGTCCCGAACTTGATAAACATGGCGGCATTTGGAGATTTTACGCCGATAAAAAATATCAGGTTCAGGAAGAGAGCCGAACAGGCAGTGATAAAACCAAACCGGTTGGAACTTTGTATGCAACCGGAATTCGAAGTGTCGTTGCTATGGACTGGAATCCTGTTGATGGTGAACTATATGTAGTACAACACGGAAGGGATCACCTGCACAGAATGTGGCCCAATATGTTTTCCCCCTGGGATAATGCCATGTTGCCTGCAGAAGAATTCATGCGCGTAACCGAAGGATCAGACTTTGGTTGGCCTTATTGCTACTATGATCAGTTACTGGACAAGAGGGTTTTAGGTCCCGAATATGGCGGCGACGGGGAAATTGCCGGACGCTGCACGGAATTTGATGACCCTGTCATAGGTTTTCCGGGACATTACGCCCCTAATGATTTGCAATTTTATCAGGGGGATCAATTCCCTGAATACTATAAAAATGGTGCATTCATCGCTTTCCATGGATCAACAATCAGAAATCCATACCCTCAAGCGGGTTATTTTTTGGCATTTGTTCCATACGAAAATGGACAATTTTCCAAAGATTGGGATGTTTTTGCAAACGGATTTTCAGTTGTAGATCCGATTGTCAGTACCAGTGATGCGCATCACCGCCCAATGGGACTTGCTGTTGGCCCGGATGGTACATTGTATATTGCCGACTCTGTTGACGGTAAAATATGGCGGGTCATGTTTAAAGGTGACAGAGACAGGTTTGGAAAGCAGCATCTAGCCCGAATGGAACAGGAAAAACGCACGGCAAACAACATTCGAACACCTGATGAAATTGAGGATGATCTCCAGCGGGATGAACCAGTTGCAGGAGAATCCATTTATCAGACTTATTGTGCATCATGCCACCAGAGAGATGGAACCGGAGTAGACGGAAGATTTCCACCAATAACCGCACCTCAGTGGATCAGTGGTAGACCGGAACCCTTGATTTCTGTCATTCTGAATGGTCTGGATTCTCCCAGATACGATATACCAATGCCAAATCATGAATTCTTAAATGATGAACAGGTTGCTGAAGTTGTAACTTATATCCGGCAACATTTTGGTGATGAAGAAGACTCGGTGACAGAGGAAGAAGTTCGGGCATTCAGAAATCCCTAGCCTGCATTTCTCACCAAGAAATTTGGTTGTGTGCAAGGCGAAGTCCAAATGACGTAGTGAAGCGTACATGGCGTACGCAGATCAAGCCATTTGGACATCAACGTAGCACACGTGCAAATATCGCAGCGCCATACAGTGTGTTATCAGGTTTGAGATTGAAAATGCAGACTAAGGCATTATCATATAAAGTGTTAGAGTTTTTTCAAATAATTATTTGGTAGAAATTCAGGCTAGCAGTTTCACTCTTCATCGGGCAGGCTCACCTGTGAATCGGTTTGCAGATATTTGACCAAATCGATCACCTCCGAATCATCCAGGGCATCGAACAGGCGCGGTGGCATCAGGGAAGTTTCGGTATCTTCTCGCGATTGAATATCGGACTTGTTGATCACAACTTCATCCTGCCCCACAGTACGAAGTGTCAGCTGCCGGTCACTTTCAGAGACAATATTCC
>SKRC01000083.1 GCA_007118695.1 Balneolaceae bacterium
ATAAAAACACGAGCCAGGTCAGTATGTAGATGACATTTACGGGATGATACAGGCTCATCAGGTTCAGGTGCCAGGCCAGTTTTCCCGAGGGATAACCGAAAGCCAGCAGTTTTCTGTTTTCATCAATATTCAACAGTCTTGTACTGGTAAAGGCAAAGTGTAAAATCCAGAAGACATTGGCGAATGTGATCAGTATGAGTTGATGGACTTCCGCTGTCAGCCAGGGCAGATCTATTTCATACTGCGGGGTACTATCCAGGAAAATGACAACCAATGCAGTACCCATCAGGTTGAAGAGCATGATCAGCAGAAATATCGTGTAACCGGCAATGAGCAGCGTCTGAAAACGGGATAGACGGGCAAGAAAAAATTTCCAGTTAAGGTATAAGAGCCGCGCTAGCATGAAACCTGGTTAATTTATCGGTCAGAGAGATATCGGTAACAGGAAAGAATACTAAAAAGTTTATCCGAATTGAATTAAAGAATGCACTTTTGTGTAGAGCGGCGTCGTCTGCCCCGATATCCTGTTGCAGACATGCTTGACGATGGTCAATCCGCTTATTCCGGCCTTTGGTAAAGCTACTAACGCTGGTTGCGGATATCTAAGATTGAAAATATAGCGCTGTAACATGCAGGTGGTGTACCTTTCAGCAGCTATTCCGTCCCTGCATGTCAGCGTCCCTGTTTACAGAGCTTACATATTCGGCAAACTGATTCCGACTGTAACCGAAAGAACCCCATTTCTTCCGGATTCTTCCCTGAATACATTCCTGAATCCGAATCCATATCGCACATCAAAAGTAAAGATGGAAGTACCAACTTCGATATCGATACCGGCGCCGAAAACACCACCGTAATCAATTGATTCGGTTTGATTCTCAAGGTTTGAACTGCCACCAAATAAGCCTCCGGCACCACCTTCCCTTTCCGCAATCAGCCGGATTCCGGCATAGGGGCCTGCGAAAAGATTGGGTTGGGCGGTCGAACCCGGGGCAAAAGAGTATTTGAGCAGTACTGGGATCTCAATATAATCGATTCGAATCTCATTCCCGCTATCAACAGCACCTTTTTGGCTGTACATGGCTTCCGGCTGAATAGCAAATGGTGAATCCGGGATATCGAATTTTGCAAAACCGCCAATGACAAATCCGGTGCGTGTTTCAAACTCTGCATCCGCTCCGGTAAAGTTTGCAAAGTTTAACCCACCTTTGGCGCCGGTCTTTACATTGGTCTGTGCCTCAAGGATTTCGGTTACCGTAAAAAAAGTAAAAAGTACGATGATGAAAGCACTAAATCGATACATTGCTAAAATTGATTTGGTTAGTTGTTTACTGTAGATGTTACCTGATTAATGGAAGTTTGTTTCAACACCGTAGTTTATGGTGTTGTTGCCCCAATAGATAATAGAAACCTGTAAATCATGTTCACATTATAGTGCATGTGAAATTAAACAGGCCGGATATTATAATAATAAACCGCCTTTTTTCAATCAGTTTGCAAACCCAACTGTATGTCCTGGATGCCCATAATCAAACTGAACAGCGATTCTTAATCCTGAAAAATTCGTCAGGCTAAAAATTCAATCCGACTTGATGTGAAATTTAGCTTAAGATTTCTTTGAGAAATTTTCCCGTATGACTTGCTTCTACCGCGGCGATCTCTTCAGGAGTTCCTGTTGCCACGATTTGCCCACCGCCAAATCCCCCTTCAGGGCCAATATCGATAATCCAGTCGGCGCACTTGATCACATCCAGGTTGTGCTCAATAATGATCACCGAGTGGCCATTATTGACCAATTCATTGAATGAATTGAGAAGTTTTGAGATATCCTCAAAATGCAGGCCGGTGGTCGGTTCATCGAAAAAGTAGAGCGTTTGGTCCGTATTGGTTTTAGAGAGAAATTTGGCAAGTTTAACCCTTTGGGCTTCACCTCCTGAGAGAGTGGTGGCGCTTTGACCGAGTTTTAAATAACCCAGCCCGACGTTTTCCAGGGGCTGAAGTTTTGATATGATCGATGGTTCATCAACAAAAAATTCAAGTGCATCGGACACCGGCATATCAAGGACATTGTGGATGTTTTTACCGCGGTATTTGACATTCAGGATATCTTTACGGAACCGGGTTCCGCCACAGGTTTCACAAGTCAGTTCAATATCGGCCATGAACTGCATTTCAATCTTTTGAACCCCTTCTCCCTGGCAGGTTTCACAGCGGCCGCCCGGGACATTAAACGAAAAATGTCCGGGGGAATAACCCATGATTTTCGCCTGCCGGGTATTTGCAAAAAGATCCCGAATTCCATCGAATGCTTTGGTATAAGTGGCTGGATTGGATCGTGTAGAACGGCCGATCGGGCTCTGATCCACCATTTCTACAGATTCAATGTTGCTCAGCCCTGCAATACTGTTGTATCTGCCTATTTTATCTTTAAACGTACCGAATTGGCTTTGCACGGCAGCGTAAAGTGTATCGTGTACCAGGGTCGATTTTCCGGAACCGCTCACACCCGTCACACAGACCAGTTTATTGAGCGGAAATTCAACATCGATACTTTTCAGGTTGTTTTCTGATGCGCCTTTAAGGTGGATCTGTTTACCGTTTCCTTTCCGCCTTTTATCCGGGATCTCAATTTTTTTCCGTCCACTCAGAAATTTTCCCGTCAGTGTATTTGATTTGAGCAAATTTTCATAACTGCCGGTGTATACCACTTCCCCGCCGTGTGTGCCTGCAAATGGGCCGATATCAAGAATATTATCCGCAGCTTTGATCATTTCGGGATCGTGTTCGACCACTAAAACGGTGTTGCCGATATTTCTGAGTGATTCCAGTATACTGATCAACCGGTTATTGTCTCGCGGATGGAGGCCTATGGTCGGTTCATCCAGCACATAGAGACTGCCAATCAGAGAGCTGCCCAGGGAATTGGCAAGACTGATCCGTTGAGATTCCCCTCCGCTCAATGTATTTGTAAGCCGGTTGAGTGTCAGGTATTCAAGGCCAACCTCGTACAGATACTTCAGGCGTTTTCGAATTTCGTACAGGATTTGCCCGGCTACCTCTTGCTGGTATTCACTGAGCCGTAGATCTTCGAAATAGTTTCTTGCATGACCAATGGTCATTTCAGTGACTTCCCCGATATGATGGCCATTTATTTTAACATAAAGCGCATCTTTTCTTACCCGGTACCCTTCGCATTCGTGACACCGGCTGTAGCCACGGTAGCGCGAATAAAATACCCGCATATGCACCTTGTAAAATTGATTTTTTACCTCGTTAAAAAAATTATGGATCCCGATGTATTCATCCTTTCCGTTCCAGATAATCTTTTTCATCTCTTTCGACAGATCTTTATACGGCTTGTCGATGGGGAGGCTGTGCCGGGCTGCAACTTTTACCAGGTCCCGCAGGTATTTCCCGAACTTTGGAGAGCTGAACGGAGCTATTGCTCCATCACGGATTGTTTGTTCCGGTTCGGGGATGACAAGATCCTCATCGATCCCCGACACCTTGCCAAACCCTTCGCAGGCGTCGCAGGCACCGAAGGGATTGTTAAAGGAAAACATCTGTGGTGTGGGTTCCAGGAAATCCATTCCATCGCGTTCGAATCGCTCGCTGAATGGCAGTTCTGCCCCGTCACGGATTTTTACTGAACAACGTCCGTTACCCTCAATAAAGGCCGTTTCCAGAGAGTCGGCAATGCGGCTTTTGGTTTCTTCAAGGTCCTTGATCGCAAGCCTGTCTACCAGGACACGATGGGTTTTGGGTGAAATTTTTCCGGGATTGATTTCATCCCGTGTAAGATCCTGAATCTGCTCATCTTTCAGGCGCAATAGCCGCGTAAAGCCTTTCTCTTTCAGTGCTTCAAGTTCGTCTGAAATTTTCTGTTTTTTTCTGTCAGGAATCGGGAAAAGGATATAGAATTTGGTCCCTTCTTCATGGCCTGCATAGAGTTCTTTGATGACTGTTGCCGTGGTGTCTTTCTGTACTTCTTTGCCGGAAACCGGGGATACGGTTTTTCCGATCCGGGCAAACAGAAGCCTTACATAATCATAAATTTCAGTAGAGGTGCCTACGGTAGAGCGCGGGTTGGTGGAGCTGTTTTTCTGCTGGATGGCCATGGCCGGTGAGATGCCATACATAAAATCAACATCAGGCTTGTCCATTCGCTCAAGGAACTGCCGGGCATAACTTGAAAGGCTTTCCACATAC
>SKRC01000096.1 GCA_007118695.1 Balneolaceae bacterium
ATGGCACAGAACCTATAGGGTGCAAATCCCGAACACGCCCTGATAACGGGAAGTGTTAGCCGATCGCAAGGGTGTCCACCGCGAGGTGGAATCTGAAGGAAGCGTAAGGCAACGCTCTGATCCGACGAACAGAAACCACATACAGAGGCGGTGCAGGTGGACAAGTCTGCCAAACAAGATAAAGTCCTATCATTATCCGGGAACCTGCAAACGTAGATGTGGCGGATAGGTGAAACAACAGGTTTTGGCCTTACCTGGGGATCGCTGACAGATCCATCGTCAGCAGTCAGCCGAGTCATAGTACTTGGGATACGAGCCGTCGCCCAGACGGGATACCGGCGGAGGACTCACGAACAAGGAAGGACACAAACATTAAACAATTCTATTTTATAAAAAAGAAGATATTCAGCACATTTACAGGCGGGATTCAAGGACCCTGTGTTGTGTTTAAATAATATCATCTGTATTAACCATATATTATAAAATAAACGCCTGTATCGGTGACAAACCGATATGTTGATTTAAACAGGCTAAATCTCTAATGTTATGGGACAACAACAGCTATTACTCATTGTATTGATTATGCTGCTGGTCGGTATTGCCACGGTCATTGCTATCACTACCACCCAGCAAGCCAGCGCCGAATCGAATATGGATGCGGTGCGACTGGAGATCCTGCAGGCGCATGCCCAATCCCGGGCATTTTATCAAACACCGGCTATGTATGGTGGAGGCAACAGATCTTTTTCAGCTGTAACACTGAACGATTTATTACTGGCCGAAGAAAATGATAACGCCAGGTACGAAATTATTGAAACATCTGCCGACAATTTTACTCTTTCTTATATACCCCATTACAGAGATGGAACATATACGGCGACGATCAGTTACGATCAAATCACCTGGAACGGTGAATCGGAGGAGTAGCCTCTTTCAGATGAACGGTCAGTTGTGTATCCTGTATGGGATTAACAAAATATCCGGACGATAAACAGACGTATTTCCCATGGCACAATTCAGACTACAAGCAGTATCCCAGTCAGGCAAACCGATTAAAACGGAATTTGAAGCTCCCAATAAAAGAGCTGCCAAAAAGAAAGTAGATACACTTGCCGAAAAGAGAGGTTTCAATGTAAAGGCTCTCGAAATGAAACAGACCTTTATGTACAAGGTCAAACGGGATGGCAAGCCTTCGGTGAAAGGCGAGCAGGAAGCCTACAGCAAAGAGGAACTCGAAAAAGCCCTGGTAAAGCTCGGCTATAAGGTCGAAAGCATCAACAAGAAACTCTTCGATTTTAAAGGGGGAGTGCCCAACGAAGAGATCGTGACGTTTATCAGTCTCTCGGCCGACCTGCTCAAGCAGCAGCTCACCTTCGACGAGATACTGGGGCTACTCTACGAAGATACCTCCAACCCGCGGATGAAAGAGGTGATCAAGGAGATCCAGAAGGATTTGAAGGACGGAAAAGAGGGGACTGAAGTGTATGGCAAACACGAGGATGTGTTCGGCAAGTTTGCGGCCTATATGCTCAGTGTCGCCTCCACCTCGGGTAACATGGCCCTGGTGTTTGAAAGCACGGCCAAATTTATGGAACGGGATGCCGAGTTTAAAAAGAACCTGCGGCGGTCGCTGATGATGCCGACCGTGACGGTTCTTGCCGTAATCGGTACATTGTTGTTTTATATAGGATATATTTTTCCAGCTCAATCGGAGATGTTTGTTGAATTCGGCATTCAGCTGCCGCCGATGACTGCCGCAACCCTGGACTGGAGTTACTGGCTGCAGGATAACTGGTTCGTAATTACACTGCTTCACGTCCTGCCGTTTGTAGGGCTGTATATCATGGTCAAAAACCCCAAAGGGAAATTATTGTTCGATAAGTATATCATCAAAGTACCGGTTATCGGGGACTTGTTGCATAAAACCAGTATTGAAATTTTTGCCCGGGTATTCTATACCCTCTACAGCGGGTCGGGGCAGAATATTGAAGTGATCCGGGTAGCCGCAGAGGCATGCCGGAATACCTATATGGAGAAGCAGATCAAGGAACAGGCGATCAAGCGGATGCTGAAGGAAGGGGCCGGCCTGATTGAAGGGCTGGAAGCATCAGGAGTTTTTACCAAAACAGCCATCGGCCGATTCCGCCTGGGGGCGGAATCGGGTGCACTCCGGGAAAATGCAAAACAGCTGGCCGAATATTATGAAATTCAGACCACCTACAAGATGGAGTCGGTCATCGACCAGATCAACCTGTTTATCAACCTGTTTATTATGATTGCATTGATCTTTATCACGGTCGTCTCCTCCGAGGCAGCGCTGATTCAACCGGAGCATTAAAGTATGATTGAACTGGCAACGGCCCCGGGATATCGGGCCACCGGCCCGTTCCATCCGGGTGTTTACCAGGGAAGAACGTTCATGAAAACGTTAGAAAAACTTTTTTTAAATATCATCAATACCTGATTAACATCCATTATTCACAAAAATATTCAATTTGAATGATGCAGGTTAAGCAGCACTCATGAAAAAATTAAAAACTTAACATTAAATTAATTTGCACCAGAATTTTGAAATGACCCCACACTTCCTGATTTTTCACTGTTGCTAAACTAATTATGGAGTCATCTACTTCTATGGGTAAGGTCAATACCAGAAGACATATCGGCGATCTTTTGTTGAGCAAAGGGGTCATTTCAGAAGACCAGCTTCAGATGGCCCTGTCTATCCTTGAGGAAGAACCGGACAACTCCAGCCGCAGGCTCGGCCAGATCCTCTACCAGGATCTGAAGCTCGACCGGCACACAATCATGAAAGAGATTGCCAGCATCTACGCTTTTGACGAGGTGTTTGAAGGGCTGGATGAGCTGCCTCAGAAGAAAGTCAATGACATCAAGAGCTATGTCGATGACCTGCCACAAGAGGTGGTCGACGACCTGGTCTATCACAAGGCGGTCCCGGTTCATAAAACCAATTCGACCCTTACCATTGCCGCGGCTGACCCGGCCGACCCCAGGCTCTCAAACATCATTTCGAAACTCAGTTTCAAGCAGTTTGAAATCGCCTACTGCCGGTATGAGCTGGTGGAAAATGTACTGGGAAAGGTGTACGAGCAGAAAAATGAGTTTCTCGACCTGCTGGAAGAGATCGACTATGAAGAGACCGAAATCCCGGAAGGGGAAGAGAGTCCGGATGAAGAGGAGATTGATGCCGAGATCAATCAGAGCATGCTCAACTCCCTCATCGAGGGAATGCTCGTTGAATCCGTGCGGCAGGGAGTGAGTGACGTTCATATCATTCCCAGCGGCCCCTCCATGACCGATATTCGTTTCAGAATCGATGGCAAGCTGCAGCTTTGGTACCAGCAGAAGAATGTAAAGCCGGAAGCGATCGCTGCTGTGGTGAAGGACAAGACCCGTAATGTGGACCGTTTTGAAAGAGACAGCTCCCAGGACGGTTTTATCCAGAGAACAGTGGATAATCACAACATCCGTTACAGGGTGTCGATCATGCCGATGGTGGGGGCCCAGTTCGACAGAAAATTCGAATCCGTTGTGATCCGGGTTCTTGACGACAGAAAGGTGATCACCGACCTTGAAGTGCTCGGCTTGCAAACCCAGGCGAAAAAAGATTTTGTCAAGGCTATCGAAAAGCCGTCCGGCATAGTCATTATTACAGGGCCGACAGGTAGCGGTAAGTCCACAACCCTTGTGGCGGCACTTTACTATGTACTCGATCCATCCAAGAACGTATTGACCATTGAGGAGCCGGTGGAGTACCTGATACACGGCGCGAGGCAGCTCAAAATCAGCCATCATATGACTTTTGACCTTGCCATTCGCGGTATTTTGCGGCATGACCCCGATATCGTGCTTGTCGGTGAGATCCGGGATCTGAAGACGGCGGAGATTGCCATCAAGCTTGCAAATACCGGCCACCTTACCTTTTCCACGCTTCACACGAATGATGCGCCCAGTGCCGTCTCGCGTCTATTCAAAATGTGTGTGGAACCTTTCCTGATTGCCAATGCGGTGAACCTGGTGATGGCCCAGCGTCTGCTGCGCAGGCTTTGTCCGAATTGCAAGGAGCAATATGATCCGCACCCGGAAACCCTTCGCGGAATCGGATTTACGGACGAAGAGATCGAATCAGGTAAATTTTACAGGCCTGTCGGATGCAAAAAATGCAACGATACCGGATATAAG
>SKRC01000153.1 GCA_007118695.1 Balneolaceae bacterium
GCACCCGCATAGCTTTTACCGATTTACCCCCAGATAGATAACAACCTCCAACATTCTATAAAATCTTGCAGCCAAATAAGTTCTATTCACAGTAATCAGAATTCTTTCGCTTGCAGGTCTTTTTTTACATTGAAACGGATCCTCCAGCAGGACAATGAAATTTATTCAAGTTTAAAACTTTCACAGACCCATATTTTGTATAAATAAATATACTGTAGCGTCTATTATAATAGACAGGGGCACCCCAATATTGGTCGCATCGCAGGCCATTCTGATGATTTCGAAGAGGTTGAGGTGCACATCCCGTAATACCACCGATGAAGGTCAGCCCGGCGGTGGAGGTGATGGATGTGGAGGTCAATTCAAATTCAAAATTCACTGCAAGAGCGGTTAGAGTTTCGATTTCACCTGTTGGGTGAAGATACGCGATTTCCTCCTCATTCTCCCCACATGTCATTAAAACCAAATATATCCCAGGTATATACCACAGGTTTCTCATACCCACTGCTTTTGATCAACATCAAACATAACAACATCCAGTTACGGCTCTGCCTTTAGCTCCCCTCCACGTACCGTAGCTCCAATGACCAAAGCGGCAGCAATTACTACTACATTCTTTACAATATATTGGCCTTCCAAGCTCAGGGCAAAAGGAAAGCTTTCGAATACCACCTCGGGCATGGTCACCATCGGGGAGAACACACCAATCATCTGTACATAAAGCATCAAAATGGTGAACCTCATATAACGGCGTACAAACATGCCGATACCGATCAGGCACTCCCAGAACGCAAGAACAGGCAGGCCGAGAGCGACCGGGACCATCCCGAAACTCAATATTTCTATAGAACTCACGGTAAAATCTTCCACCGGACTGGCCCCAGGTACAAATTTCAAGATTCCAAACCATAAGAATATCAACCCAATGCTAATACGTAAAAGAAATATGCCATTGCGTGCCATCCAATGGGTGATGGACCGATCAATATACTCGAAGTGACCAAATAATTTTCTAACCAAACCACAACCTCAACCTATCTTATGCGTTCACTCCTGAAACTTACTTAAAATGCCGGTAATATTCGCCCCTCATTTGCTCCAATTGCCTTATTTTTCCATTTAGACACTAACTTAGACACTGGATTTTCCACTTATCGACATAGTTCCATTTCTTACATCATTGATAAAATTACGTTCACCTTATCAACGGGTTAGAGACTAACATTTGTGAAGTTTACACAAGGCTTTTTTAAGCAATGGAGTAAACATCATGGATTATACAATTAACCCGTTCAAACGATACAACAAGTTTCGCCTGTATGTGCGATTCTATGATCAATACTATAACGAGATCACCCGGTCTGCCGGCGTCACCTACCCGTTAGAGGCGACAAAAATCAGATCCGACAGGCCCGGCAACAAGCCATAAAAACCGGCCGTGAAATTGTCGATTCCTACCAAACCCAAGCATCAGACCATTTCCCCCGAACAGGCAGCCAATCCAGGACTGTTCGAGTTTTTGAAGCAAGACTACTATCCGTATGTGGATACCCATTGCCAGCCGACCACCCTGGTGAGTTGCAAAAATGCGCTCTCCCACTTCCTGCGAATCTGCCGCAATCGCAAGATGAATCAGTACAAACGGATCGACCTGAAGCGCTACAAACAGTACCGTCACAACAAGGAAGGCATTCGCAAGACGACCATCAACATTGAAATCCGGTCCATCAAAGCGGCCTTCAACTTGGCGTGCAATTATGTTCTTATTGACAAAACCCCGTTCAAAGGCAAAGACTTTCTGTTCGACGTAAAACCCAATCGCCGGCCATTTACCAAAAAAGAACTTGCCAAACTCTTTGAAGCCTGCGAAGGTAAACCCATCGGTTTGGTCGTCCAGCTGTATTCCGCTGGGGATCGTTCTATGTTGCGACCAGGGGCCGTGTCGGTTATTTCCCCACACTGATCGAAATGCAAGTGATATTTGGTCCGCAGCTGACAGTTGGGCTCATGCTCTTCAGCGACCAGCCCATTCCCCGTTTTCGGTTTTAACCCTGTTTTAGGGTAACCTCACATAAGTCCGGCTTTAGTTCAATCCAGTCGACCCCGCAGCAGCAGATTTTCCTGGAGTTACCGGGAACATTCCGGCATAGTATCAGATAAAAACACCTGTAGTCATGCATATCAGACAATTCAATTGGTTGTTTGATCTGCGCTATTCAAATGTTCATATGCACTATAGATCGATTGTTCAACTGTTCTTTTTTTCTGTTGTTCTAATGTTCAACAGTTCACTTCCCTTTTGGGGTTTAACCGGAATTTAATAGATTGACAGAAACACCGACAGGTCTTTTTTCATTTGCTGGGACTGGTCTAATCCTGGTTCAGATCCAGAGGTAATCTTATAACCAAACTATCATAGGAGGGGTTAAAAGTATGGATACCGGAAAGTTTAATAATGAAATAACCCGTGGTGAGGCTCTCAGAAAACTGCCGGAAGAGAACATCGACCTGCTTCTGAAGACGATTGAGGGAATCAACAGGAACATGGAATTTAAATCCATTATCCTTGAAAGTATGGAGGCGGTCCGACTTGTTATGAACGCCGAAGCCAGCTCCCTGATGTTGCTGGATAAGGAGACAGGAAAATTATATGTAAGCCTGCCCACAGGCCCGGCCAAGGAAGAGATCAAAGGAAAAAGTATACCCAAAAACAGTGGTATCGGCGGCTGGGTGGCAGAGAATAAAAGACCCTATATCTCGAATGATGTCGAGAGCTCAGAGCATTTCTGGGGAGATATTTCCAGTACATTCAGGACAAGAAATATTATCTGCGTTCCACTGATCAACAGGGATAACATGGTGATAGGTGTTTTACAAGCGGTCAACCGGCGCAAGAAAGGTGATTTTACACTGCACGATATACCGGTATTTCAGGCACTTGCCTCAAATATCACGGTTGCAATAGAGAGGGCCCGGAAAATTGATGAGCTCTACGAACTCATCCGGGAAAAGGATGTAATGATCACCGAAATCCATCACAGAATTAAAAATAATCTCCAGGCGGTAACAGGAATCATTGAAACTGAATTGCCCGATATTGAAGAGGGAAAAGCAAAAAATCTGCTCAACAGTATGTTTATGCGCGTCAAATCAATGTCGCGTCTTCATGACATGCTTTGCAACCGGGAACTGACGGATGAAATAGATTTGGATGTATACCTGAAACAGTTATCCGAAAAAATAGAGGAGATGATGGGGGGTATGAATGTTGAAGCTGCTCTTCATCTGAAAGCCGATACCGTACGCATCAAATCACATAGGGCACTGTTGTGCGGTCTGATTCTCAATGAACTGCTACTCAATATTTACAAACATGCTTTTACCCAAAGTGATCGCAAGGGGAAAATTGAAATTGAACTTTTGGAGAAAGACGATCAGGTTATTCTGAATGTTTCGGACGATGGAATAGGAATTCCCGAACATGTTGATTTTGAAAATAAAAAATCCATTGGATTGTGGATTGTAGATGTGATGCTTAAAAAACTTCAGGGCGATATTACTATACAGCGAAACCCGGGGACCCGGGTCAGTATCCGGTTTCCCAAAGAACAGAATAGTGAATAGTATTTTCCTGTGAGTAATGCAGGATAGCCATAGCCACCCGACCAACTACATCTTGTCTTTGCAGTTTTGAGGGTATAAGGTAGGCACATTGTTGTATTTGGTACTCATAATGTTTTCCAGTACATACTTCAGCCACTTTTGTGGATTCACTTGATGGATCTTGCAACTGGCCAGCAGCGAGTAGACCATTGCTGCGCGCCGGGCGGATCGCGGCCCAGCTCTGAACGTACCAATCCGGACAGCCCCTTTGAAGCTTTTACGGATATCGCAGGCCCCGCGGTAGAGCAGGTTGTGGTTGAACTCGTGGATACACGTTCCTCAGGTTGGTAAACCAATAATCGTCAAATCTCCTCTTAATAATTAGATCTTCCCTGGTATGGGCCAGGGCTGAGAGTGCTCCCTGAGATGGCCGGTCCTGTTTAAAGGCGAAGAATATCCCGTTAATGACATCCTTTTGCGAGGCATCGATGTTCGCATATTTTCCAATTTCATTGGATTCTTGGTAGGATCGATCGCCCGTGATATCGCGAAGGGCCGTTCCGGTTGCCTCACACCCGTCGGCAAACAACTGCTTTAAA
>SKRC01000056.1 GCA_007118695.1 Balneolaceae bacterium
GCATCTTTATTGAATCGAGGTTTCAGGATGCGGACCCTGGAAGCTTCCCGTTAATGCGTATACAAAATGGTGTGGGTGTCGGTTTCAGCTCGCACGACCAATATGGGTCATTCCGGGCCGGTTTCTCGGATTGGGGGTACTACGTTGAATCGGATATTCCGGTTTCAAACCATGTAACGTTAAACGGCCGGGTAGGATTTGCAAGGGTTAACTCTGATTTACAGGAAGCACAAAACCATCTGAGCTTTGGTTTGCGCTATAAACCATAATTTTGAAGTGTCAATTGGTTCCTTCAAAGAATATTAGAAGCATGTGAAATTTAATCTAAACGGACAGAATAAATGTAATTAGTGAGGCAATCATGAATTATTCAACACTTTTAAAACCAGGTTGTACATTTCTGTCAGTGAAATTCAGTAAATGTTTGTTGTTTATATTTTTAATGATACCATTTCTTGATTTGGTTCAACCAGTCTCTGCGCAGACCACGTTGATTAAGAAGGAAAAGTCGCTTGCCCTGGCCCGGTCATCGATAAATCCGGACGCTGCCACCAG
Organism: Balneolaceae bacterium; assembly: GCA_007118695.1. Lineage (GTDB taxonomy): Bacteria > Bacteroidota > Rhodothermia > Balneolales > Balneolaceae > SKRC01. Next base: position 556 of record SKRC01000056.1, read on the forward strand.
AATCTTTTCAACGGAAACTTCAGAATCTGCCAAAGTCGATTCAACCCGTCAAAAACGGGTCCGGCTGATGCTCCTGCCTATCGTCTTTAAATCGCCTGATACCGGGCTGGCTGCCGGCGTGCTGCCCCAGGTTGTGTTCCGCTCTTCATCCTCCGGGCACCCGTCAAGTATCCGCATGGATTCCTATTATACTCAAAACCGGCAATATCACCTGTTGCTCAGGTCAACCTACTGGTTTCCTGACAATAACCGGAATCTGACCGGCAAGATTTCGCTCAAAGAATGGCCGACCACCTTTTACGGCATCGGGAATCAAGCCTCATCCGGCCCCCAGGAGAAATTCACTGAAACCCTTTACGAAGCCTCGGTTGAAGCAACCAGCCGCATCGCACCCGGGCTCTATGCCGGGGCAGGCTATGGAATGCGTTACGGGAAACTCGCCGCGGAAGATACGGATGGGGTTTTGTTTTCAGGGTCCATACCCGGCAGCGGCACTACCTTCATATCGGGCGTGCATACGGTTTTGCGGTTTGATACGCGCGACAACCATTTCTATCCCACCTCGGGCAGCCTTCACAGGGTGGAGCTTTATGCAGCGATGAAACCGCTTGGCAGCGACTACGGATTCACACGCCTGACCGTGGACCTTCGGCGCTATTTCACCTTTCATCCAACCCATGCATTGGCGATCCAGGCCATTGGAGTCGCAACAACCGCCACGGTACCGTTCCGCATGCTGCCCTCAGCCGGCAGTACCCTGAGAGGGTATTCCACGGTCCGCCACATCGACCGGAACCTGGTTGCCCTTCAGATGGAGTACCGGGTGGTCCCGGTCGCCTGGAGGCTGGGGATGGTGGCTTTTGGCGGGATAGGGGAAGTTTTCAACCGCCCCGCTGATATTCAGCTGAACAAACTGAAATTTGCAGCCGGCATCGGCCTGCGTTATCAGTTCTCGCGGCCGGAAAAAATCAACATTCGCCTCGATTACGGCCAGGGGCGCGACTCCTCAGGAGACTACATCGATTTAAACGAGGCGTTTTAATAGATGAAATATCCCAATCACAAAAGGTTATTGTCCGTTTTGTCTGATTTGGTTAAAATTATATTTACACCGTCAGGTAACCCTAAAAGACAGGAGATGTGTCATGAGAATCAGATTGTATGATTTGGTTTTGATAGCAGCCACTGCCGGCATCCTCATCAGCTGTGGCGAAAATGAACGTGAAGCCCCCGCCCAGCCATCGCCCATCCAGGAGAGGTTGATTGAAGCTCAGCCGGGAGATACCATTCTGATCGAGGAGGGTACCCATGAATTGACCCGGCAATTGACTCTGATGGATGTGGAAAATGTGACGATCAGAGGCGAGGGCATGGATAAAACGATCCTCTCCTTCCGTGATCAGGTGGAGGGCGCCGAAGGGCTGCTCGTCAGTGCCAACGGGATTACTATTGAAGATCTTGCCGTGGTGGATACGAGAGGCGATGGCATCAAGGTGCTCGATTCCGACGGGGTGACGATGCGAAACCTGCGGGTCACCTGGACGGGCGGCCCGTCGGAGGAGAATGGCGATTACGGGCTCTACCCGGTCGGGTCCAGGAACATTTTGATCGAGCATTGCGAGGTAAGCGGTGCCGCGGATGCCGGTATTTATGTCGGCCAATCCGAGGATGCGGTGGTTCGCTATAACAGGGTTTTCGAAAATGTGGCCGGCATCGAGATCGAAAATACAATCCGTGCCGATGTTTACGAAAATGATGCCCGCAATAACACTGGCGGCATTCTTGTTTTTGATCTGCCCGAGTTGCTGATTAAAAACGGGCGCGACATCCGGATTTCTAACAACCATGTGGCGGAAAATAATCACCGCAATTTCGCATCACCCGGCACCACCGTTGCGATGGTGCCCGCCGGCACAGGGGTATTGGTGATGGCCAAGGAGAATGTTGAGATTTTCGACAACGACATCTCCGATCACAATACGGTCAATTTGGCGGTCACCAGCTACCTTATCACGCAACTGGAGTATGATGATCCGGAATATCTCCCCTTCCCGGCCGCCGTTCATATTTATGAGAACCGGTTCAGCCGCACTCCGGCCCTGCCCGACACCACCCGGATGATGGGACAGCTGCTCGCCGGCCTTTTCGGCCCGGATGTCCCCGACATCATTCTCGACGGCGTTGTAAACCCGGAATATATGCGGGCGGATGGGACTGTGGAACCCGGCAAACGGATCTGTATCGATGAGGATCAGCAGGCGACACTGGCAAACATCAATGCACCGGCCGATTTCGCCGAAGTCCTGACCGATCCGGAGCCGTACCGGTGCCCGCCGGACGTGCTGGAAGCCATGAAGCGGTCGTTTGAGGAGGTTGAAGCGGGGAGGTGAGGAATTCGTGATTTTGATTGTAGAATTCAGAAGACAGGAGTCAGGAGTCAGAATGAATTAGATGTGGTTAATAGTGATCAATATAATCACTCTCGGTCTTCTTTTTTTAAAAAGGGGGCAGGCCTTTTACTCCGGCTCCCACCCCCTTTTGAATTCTGACTCCTAAATTCTGACTCCTAAATTCTTCCCCAATAAATGCACCATAAGCGCATAAATGAATGAAACACAAACCCATCCATATCCTGGCATTCAATGTCCTCGCGTTTCTGGTGTTCACCACCGGCTGTGAGTGGGGGCAGAGGCCCGTACAGTTTGATCCGGAGGCGGTTCCATTTGAGAGGCTGTCGGATTACCATTTTTTTCGGGGTGACCTGGCGCAGCTTCAACCCAATGAGCGCGTGCTCCCCTACGATCTGAACACCTCTCTTTTCTCTGATTACGCGGAAAAGAAACGGTTTATCTGGATGCCGGAAGACGTTACGGGCACCTATAATGAGACGACGGTTTTTGATCTGCCGGCGGGCACGGTCCTTATCAAAAACTTTTATTACCCGGAAGATTTTCGTGAGGAAGCCAGCCCCCGGCGTATCCTCGAAACAAGGCTGCTGACGCACAGTCCGGAGGGGTGGACAGGATTACCCTACGTCTGGAACGACGATCAGAGCGAGGCGTACCTGCGGCGGGCCGGTGATGAGAAGCAGGTAGAATTCATCAACAGCAGGGGGGAATCCGTACAGGTGCACTATTTGATTCCCAATGTCAACCAGTGCCGGGCGTGTCATGCCCAGGATGGAAAGATTCTCCCGATCGGGACGGCGGCCCGGCATTTGAACAGGGATTTCGACTATGAGGACGGCCGGCAAAACCAGCTTGTGCGCTGGCAGCAGGCCGGCTACCTGGGGGACGTCCCGGACCCCGCCGATGCTCCCCGGCTGGCCGATGCCCGTGATCCGGACTCCGGCACCATCGACATGCGGGCGCGCGCCTACCTGGACATCAACTGCGGCCACTGCCATAACCCGGCCGGAGCGGCCAAAGCTTCGGGGCTGTTTCTATACAGCGATGTAGATCATCCTACCGCTCTCGGCATCCACAAACCGCCGGTTGCAGCCGGCAGGGGGACCGGCGGCAAATCCTTCTCCATCGTACCGGCCCACCCGGACGATTCCATTCTTCTCTACAGGATGATCACGACTGATCCCGGAATCAGAATGCCGGAACTCGGACGGACCCTGGTGGACGAGGAAGCCGTGGAACTCATCCGCGAGTGGATCGCCGGGATGGATTTTGAAGGAAAATGATTATCTACAGTCAAAAGGTTCATCATAAAAACCGGTTTGTCTCCTTTATGATGAACAATCTGAATTATCACCTGGATCATTACCTCTTTCCGGGCGTTCCCTGTTACAATCTGCCGAAACCGCATTTTTCACCGGGAAAGCTGGTCCGGCATCATCCCGGATGTCCGGCTGATTCCCGAGCATCTCCGGGAGGATATCTACAGTTAATCGGATGAATTTTTCTATTCATTGCCGATAACTTGCACGACCACATGGCGTTTTCGTGGACGGTTGTCGTGATCCAGGACGACGATCTGCTGCCAGGTCCCGAGGATGCAGGATCCGCCGCGCACCGGCACCGTGATGCCGGGCCCCATGAAGGTGGCACGGATATGCGAAAAACCGTTGTCATCGCCCCAGGTCTCCGAATGATGGGATCGCATGTTCTTCGAGGCGAACTCCTCAAGCTTCTCCCTGATATCGCGGACCAGCGCCGGCTCAAATTCCATGGTTGAGATGGATGCCGTCGACCCGACGGCAAACACATGACAAAAGCCCTCATCGATGCCCGACTCGCTGACAATCTCCTCCACCCGGGGGGTCAGGTTGTGAATGTCGGAAAATCCCTGCGTATCCAAATGTATGTCCCTGGTCTCGATTTTCATTGTGATATAGATTTAGCGTTTGGTTTTGCTTATTTCGACCATATTGTGCCAGTGATTTTACAGATCACTGAGCCACTTTCCATAATGTTTTGCCCTCCAAGGACAATAATTTCAAACCAGGTGCATGGATGTCAATGCCGTACTCTTGGGCCAGAAAGCAATTAATTTTTTAAAAACCTGGCACCCTTAATTTCAGTATTTTTTTGCAAAATGTCCGGTATCCGGCTTTACTTAATAGAGGCCTTCAAGGTGCCTTCCATTACAGACTGGCATCCCGGAAACTGGCGCCGAGCAAAAATTGCCAGATCGTCAGGGCTGCCAGCCGCACCGTCTGGCCGTCGACATCGTGGCGCGGATTGACTTCGCAGATATCAAAGGAGGTGACTTTTGGGTGCTGCCCGAACCGGTACGCCAGCCTGAGCCAAAATTCCGGTGAAAGCCCCGAAGCGGCCGGTGCGCTGACCCCCGGAGCGGCCGACTGCGAGATGGCATCCATGTCCATCGTCACCATGATATGATCGGTATTTAAAGAATTCAGATGATACAGGATACTCTTCAGATCCGTCTCATGATGGAAGCGCAGCTCTCCCCCTTTTCCGGAAACATACAGGTGATGATCGCGCGATACCGATTCCGGGCTTAGTCCGAAAACACTGTAATCCTTGCATAAAAAGGATTCATGTTCCAGGGCCTGCCGGAACGGAGAACCGGAATGGGGTTTGCCCTCTTTCAGGGGGCGCACGTCCGTGTGGGCATCGATATTGACGATCGATACCTCCTTCTCTGCCTCCACATAGCCCAGAAAATGCCCGTAAGATGTCTCGTGTCCGCCCCCGATGATGACCGGCATGACCCCCTGATCCAGGTACTCAGCCGTGACTTTTGAAAGCCCGGCCTGATCCTTTTCCAGCTCGCCGCTGACGTAAAGGCTGCCATGATCAAACACCTGCTTCAGAAAATGGGTGTGCCGGTAATAATGCACGGCGTGTGGCGTGAGCCGCTTCAGGCGTTCCCGGATCTGATCCGGCGCCTCGGCCGCGCCCGGCCGTCCGCCGTTGCGGACCACACCGCTGTCACTGGGAAAACCGATCAGGGCTGCCCCGGCGATATCCGGTTTTTCTTCAGACAGAAAATCGCCCACCCTGGGATCGGACTCCTCAACAGTTTTGCCGCTATGTCGGTTCGGGTCTGATGTCATCATACTGAAAGATAGCTGACAGCGGATGTAAACCCAAAACAGTTGACAGGCCCTTTTGTCCCTGCAGTACGCGACCATCTCGGCCCGGAGCGTCGGAGAATGAAACCGCTCATTCTTTTTTGTCGTCCGGTTCGGATTTATTGATAAAATGCCAGATGCGTTTTCGTTTGTTGAATTCGCGTACGGCAACCATAAAAATGGTGATCAGCGTAATCGGCACGACAAACATAAGCATGGTGTTGCTGAATGCCGGCAGCGCCTGGTGCTCGGCTGATGACAGCCACAGATAAATAATGTAGGCGATGTAGTAGATCAAAAACAGGGCGCCTTCCCCGCGGCTGATCAGGTGGCCGGTAAAAAAGATCGGGATGCAGGCAAAGGAGGCCGCCAGCAGAATCATGATATCAAACCGGATCAGGGCATCGGTCACCGGAATGGCTTCGGGCAGGACCAGGCCGGTAACCCCGAGCACCGCCAGGATGTTGAGGATGTTGCTGCCGACCACGCTGCTGACAACCATTTCACGCTCGCGCCGGATCGCCGCTACTATCGAGGTGGTAATTTCAGGCAGGGAGGTGCCGATGGCAACGATGGTCAGGCCAATCACCAGTTCACTCACCCCGAAGGCCTCGGCAAAAAGCACGGCGCTTTGCACCAGCCAGCGCGCCCCGGCGACCAGCAGTACCAGGCCGGCAATCGCATAGATGAAGCTCATGGGCTTGGAAGGCTTCCGTTTCTTCGGGATGACTTCGGATGCCGGTATCCCGCTGTTCCGGGCCAGATAAAGCATGTACATGCACAGAAGGATCACAAAAACCAGGCTTTCCCAAAAGGTGATGGAGCCGTTCAGAACGAAAATCAGCAGCAGGATGGTCATCCCGATCATGACAGGCACGTCCAGTTTGATCAGCCGGGGATTCACGGCAATCGGCAGTATCAGGGCTGTGACACCCAGGATGAGCAGGATGTTGGTGATGTTGCTGCCGACCACGTTGCCCAGCAGGATATCCGGCCGGCCGTCGAGCCCGGCCTGAATACTCACGGCGAGCTCGGGAGCACTCGTGCCGAAGGCGACCACGGTCAGCCCGATAACCAGTTTGGAGATCCCGAAGGCCGACGCCAGCCTCGAGGCACCTCGCACGAGCATCTCCGCGCCGGCAATCAACGCCGTCAAACCGATAATAAACCAGATAATGGTTGCAATCACAGGGTTTCCCCGGGCTCTGCATTGAAATTTCTATCCGCAGAGAGATAAGAAAGTTGAGAGAGAAATCAAACAGTTATGAGTCAGTCTTGAGTTGTAGATTAGGAATTTGTTCAAGTTGTATCCCGTATCCCGTATCCCGTATCCCGTATCCCGTATCGTGTATCGTGTATCCTGTATCTTGTAATTAAGCATCCAGATAGGTATTCGGGATCAAATCTTCAACACGTTGCAGAACTGCGAAACAGTATCCTTTTTACTTTTCACTGTGGGGTGTTCGTGGAGGTTTACCCGGGTTTATAAAACACATGAAGGCCTCTGACATTCCTGCCGGAGACCTTCTAAGTTTTCTACACTCTATATTCTTCAACAATGGGCCGGAAGCAATCCCGGCAGATCAAAACAACCGGGTGAACGCTGGTTCAGCGTACTTAAACGTCCCGCCGGGACAGGTTCCGCCCATCAAATTTACAATACAATCCCGCCCATCAAGGCAAAGTTCGAGGTATGCTCGCCAAACTCGTAGTGGTAGCCGGGGCTGACCAAAAGTTTCACGCCCGGTGATAGTTTAAAGGTAAAGGACGTATCCAATGTAACGGCCGAATATTGGCTGGGTGATCCCGGCCGGAATGGAACGAACATAAAGCCGGCCCGCGGAAAGAAGGACGTAACATCGGTGATGTCCATTTTGGTGGAGACGGCTGTGCCGAGTGCCGCTGAAAAACCGGCCCGGTAGGGAGCCGTACTGTTGGCGCCTGTGGCAAATACCTGCAACGTCACAGGATCATCTTCCCACTGTTTCTTCGGATAAAAGGTTACAGTTCCCGAGACGTCCGACTGAAAGCCGCCAAAATCAGGTTTCGTAAAACGGTCGTATTCAACTGCAAAGTCAACCTTGCGATCCAGCGAATAGCTGAATGCAAAGGAAGTGCCGGACAGGTCGGCCGTGTTGGATGCAAACCCGAATTCGCCGGTAATCCCCAATGAATTCTCACTCATGTATAAACTCTGAGTATTCCCCTGCTGGACGAAAACAAACACCCCCAATACCAAAATAGTAATTATATATCGTAACATAATGCCCCCGGTAATTACCTCTTAACTCTATATTTATCTTTATCGTAAGACCATGATACACCGGAAAGCAGCCACTTCAAATTTTCCGGGGAATTATGAAAAAGATCTAATGTAACATTTGGAGGGGGTAGATCGGTGAGAGGGGCGTTTTTTGGTTACGTCTTGATTCAGGTTTTTTATCGTTGACCGGGAAGGAGCAAGGAGCAAGGAATAGGGTGCAGTGAGAAATATTTTTAAATCCAAATATCTATTGGTAAGTTTGGGGATGTCATTAACGGACGAATAATCATTTTCAAAACAAACATGAACAATAACAGCTCCTTTTACTTCGGAAATATGATGTGCGAGTGTTGTATGCAGATGCAACTGTGCATGCGCAAGCTACATCCATCCGTGAAGGGAGCCGGTCTATGATTTGATTCAAACATAATCAACAAGTTTCTCATGCCGAGAAACAAGAAAGCCCACTCGCCTTTATTGGTGAGTGGGCTTTTTTGTTGCGCCTGCATTTTTCACCCCTGCACATTTCACCATAAACGTTTTTGACCAATTGTGTGACGGATGCAGGGCGGGCCAACGCCGATCACTTTTTCAGCAATGATGGTGATCATCAACTTTTTAAACGATAACAATCACAACACATAAGAAAGAATACATCTAACTATGGATACAAAATTTGCATATTGGGTTCCCAACGTCAGCGGCGGCCTGGTCATCACAGACTGGCCCCAGAAAACCGAATGGATCTACGATTACAACAAAAAACTGGCTCAAACGGCCGAACAGGTGGGTTTTGATTACGCACTTGCCCAAGCCCGTTTCTTCGGAAGCTACGGAGCCGACAAACAGCTCGAAGCTCTCAGCATTGCCAACGCCCTTGCGTCTAACACCGAAAAACTGCACCTGATCGGCGCCGTCCACCCCGGCCTTTGGCATCCCGGGCCGATCGCCAATTTCGTGGCAACAGCCGATCACATCAGCAAAGGCCGTTTTCACCTGAACGTGGTCAGCGGTTGGCTCAAGGATGAATATACCCGCTTCGGGGAACCGTGGCTCGACCACGACGAGCGCTATGAGCGCAGTGAAGAGTTCATCAAGGTTCTGCGAGGGCTCTGGACGGAAAAGTCGTTCAGCCTGAACGGGCGATTTTACCGCATCGACGGCGCCCCTAGCGAGCCGAAACCGGATACCCCACCTGCCATTTTCCAGGGCGGAAACTCCATCCGTGCCCGCAAGATGGCGGCCCGTCAGTCCGACTGGCTCTTCATTAACGGCGGCAGCCTGGAGTATATCAAAGGTGTGATCGATTCCGTCCGCGGATTTGCCGAAGAGTACGGAACCAAACCGCCCAAGATCGGTGTGAACGCATTCGTCATTGAACGCGACACCGAAGAGGAATCGAAACAGGAGCTGGAGAATATCATCGAAAATGCCACCGAAGAGGCTGTGGAAGGATTTAAAGAACAGGTACGCGAGGCCGGCCAGTCCTCCCCGGAAGGCGAAGGTATGTGGGCCGATTCCGATTTCCGGGATCTGATCCAGTACAACGACGGATTCAAAACCGGCCTGATCGGCACAAAAGAGCAGATCGTGGAACGGATCCGTCAGCTTGACGCCATCGGTGCAGACTTGATTCTGACTGGATTCCTGCACTTTACAGATGAGTTGCCCCGGTTCGGCAAGGAGATTATCCCGGCCGTAAGGGAAGCCAAGCCCCTGGAAAAGGACAAAATCCTGGCGGCCTGAGAGGACATTAGTGATGAAACTATTAGATTCGTTTAGAATCTACGATACAGTCAGGATCAGGTCATCATCCCCCTAAATCCCCCTTCAAAGGGGGACTTTTGAGGACTGAAGTTTCAATCATAATTATTTACGCTATACCTATTAACTGATTATGACACCAGCAATAACTTAATAGCTAATAATAAACCGATTCAATCTTTGTAAACCCTGATGACTTCCTGTCTTCGTGGCAATAAAAAAAGAAGACAGGATACCAGCAGCGATAATCTTATAGTTAAGTAATAAATCCATTCCACCTTTGTGAACCTTGGTGCCTTCCTGCCTTCGTGGCTATAAAGCGAAGAAAGAAGCCTGCCAGGCTCACATAAAGCGGAATATCAACCATTAAACCTGCATGATTCATTAAGCTCATTTTTTTGTACATCACCTGGCGACTGTCGGGCTCATGATTTCCCTCCCGACGGCGGTCGGGACTCATTTTTTATATACGAAGCGAAATTTGCTTGTGAATAATGCGAGAAAAAACATACAGGACACCCTATGAACGACCTGCTTGGAATTGTCGGAAGTATATCCAGCCCATCCAACACCCGCTCCGCCGTGGAAGCGGCACTGGAAGCTGCCGAAGCGGAATTCGGCATCTCCACCCGGGTGCTGCACCTGGCCGATTATGAGATCGATACAGCCGACGGGCGCAAACTCGAACAGTACAGCGGCGACACCGCTGATGCCCTGGATCAGATCATCAACAGCAAAGCCTATATCATCGGGACCCCCGTCTATCGCGGGTCCTATTCCGGGCTGCTGAAAAACCTGTTTGATCTCATCCCCAGGGGCAAGTGGCAGTCGGACAAGGCGCCGCTCGAAAACAGGGCGGTCGGGCTGATCGCTACCGGGGCTACCGCCCATCACTACCTGTCGATTGCCCAGGAACTGGGGCCGGTGCTGAACTTTTTCGGCTCCCATCTGGTTGGAAGCGGAGTATATGCGGAATCAAGTCATTTCAAGGATAATAAGCTGACCGATGATGACATCAGGCAGCGGCTGGCTGCCCTTGGCAAAGCCACCGTGGAGCTGTCACTTGCGGTTGAAAAAAGCAAATTCCTTTCGGAACTTGGTCCTCAGTTTTAACCGTACATCCAAATCATGGTTTATAGTGAGTAAACAACAACAGGAATCCGCCGAGGAACTCAAAGAGGTGATGCGGCTTTTGCCTTACCCGGTGACAGTGATTACGGCTGTAGCCGGCGATCGCAAACGCGGGATAACGATCGGTTCCTTTACAAGCCTCTCCATGGATCCGCCGCTGATCTCGTTCAATGTAACGAACGACTCTCAAATGCACGAGCTGCTGGCTGATGCCAAACAGTTTGTGGTGCATATCCCCGGCGCAGGCCAGCAGGAGCTCTGTACGCGGTTTGCCCTGCCCGATCAAAGTGATGAGGAACAATTTGACGGATTGAGCTTTAAACAGGATAACGGCGGCCCGCCGGTGCTGGACGGGGTCATCGCCGAAATCCATTGCACCAAGTTCCGCCTCTTCCGGGCAGGAGATCATTCGATTGTCATCGGCCGGGTGGAACGGATCAACCGGAACAGGGAGGAACTCTCCATTTTATACTGCAACGGGACGTATCAAAACCTTGAAACCGATGGATGAGGCCCGGCTCGTGAGTCCTTTCCCGTCTGCCAGGTCCCTGAAGGCAGGGCAGATGCCGGGATTTTCCACCGAATCCGGTTCGGAAGGTTTGATTTTGAGCATGACGGGTACCTTTCCTGTCTGTCGAACCGGCGAACCTTCCCGAAACGGCCAATGTAACCGCATATCACTAATTCAATCTCTTAACCAAATTAATCATAGCTTTGAGAACAACTTTTGGCATCCTGTTATTTCTGGCCTGTTTTCTGGCAGCCGAAACCGCCCAAACGCAGGTCCTGAATGTGGAACAGCTCCGGGGCGATGTCGACCGCGACCCGGGATGGGCCGGGGAGCTCAGGTTTAATGCATCCCTGAACCGGTACCGGGACCAGGTATTCCGGCTGGGCAATCAGACCAATGCCGCCTACTACTCCCGGCAACACACATATCTTCTTTTGAACAGCATCAACCTGGTCAATATTGACGGGGCTTCGGTGGTAAGCCACGGCCATGTGCACCTGCGGGGAACCTTTTTTCGCACCCGTAGCTGGTCGCCGGAGCTCTTCACCCAATTCCAGTACAATGCCAACCTGGGGATGAAAGGCCGGTTCCTGGCCGGGACAGGCTTCCGCCACACGTTTCTAGACAGGGAAGATATCCGGGGCCACATCGGCAGCGGCTTCATGTATGAATTTGAGCGCTGGGAGACGGATGATGATTCCATCATTGACAAAAATCTGATTAAAAGCACGACCAACCTTGTGGTAAGGGGTCAGATCAACCCGCAAACCCAGCTGCTGATGATCGGCTATTACCAGGCGCGGCCCGACCGGTTTTTGCAGCCACGTATCATCTCCGAAAACCAGCTCAACCTGCGGATCACCGACCGGCTCACCTTTGCGGTCAGTTTCACGCTTTCTTACGACTTCAGCCCGGTCGCCGACGTCCCGGAACTGACCTATGTTCTGAGCAATGGTATTGTGATTTCGCTGTAGGCCGGCCACGCGCCTGATTTGACGGCTCTGTGTGCCAAAAAGACTGTTGCCGTTTTATGGTAAATCTTCTGTCCCTCTTGTCTTGCCTGGCGATAGGATATCTGTCTCAGCCTGAGCATCAGGTTATACGAACCCGGTGTTAGTTCCCGATAACAACGGGTATGACTTTTCCTGTTTGATGTATTCAGAATCACAATAAAATTAAGATAATCGCGACACCAGCCCTGAATCCGGCGAACACGGTTACATCCTTCCCCCGACAAAAACTTCGATCTCGCGGTCGGGCACGTAGTGATACATCCAGAAATTGATTGACGGGGCATCGACGACCAGGAAATCGGCTGATTTCCCCGGCTCGATCGATCCGGCCCGATCGTCCAGGCCGATCGCCTTGGCCCCGTACAGGGTGGCGCCTTTCAGCGCCTGGGCGGGGGTCAGACGGCCGAGATTGCAGGCGAGCATCATGGCAAGCGTCAGGTCGTAGCTGGGGGCCGACCCGGGATTGAAGTCGGTAGCCACGGCGACCCCGACCCCGGCATCCACCAGCTTCCGGCAATCCAAAAACGGCTCCTGGGTGTAGAGGGAAGCCAGCGGGAGGGTCACCCCGATCACCCCGGCCTCCGCCATCGCCCGGATCCCTTCGTCGGAAATGCGTTCCAGGTGATCGGCGCTGATCGCCCCGACTTCGGCGGCCAGCTCGGCGCCCCCGCAGGAGGTAAGCTGATCGGCGTGGATTTTGGGCCGCAGCCCATATTGTTTGCCCCTCTCCAGAATCCGGCGCGCCTCATCGGCGGTAAATGCCGACTCCTCAACAAAAATATCACAAAAAGCCGCCAGCTTTTCCTCTCCGACCCTCGGGATCATATCATCCATGATCAAATGGATATACTCCTCCCGCTTGGATTTGAACTCCGGCGGGATTGTATGGGCCCCCAGAAATGTGGATACCACATTGACCGGTTTTGCATCCGCCAGGCGCCTGTAAACCCTCAATGTTTTTATCTCATCTTTCAGCGAGAGGCCGTAGCCGCTCTTGCATTCTATCGTGGTCGTGCCGGACCCGGTGATCTTGTCGAGCAGGTCCGACGCCTTCTTATACAGTTCGTTTTCCGAAGCCTGACGGGTGGCCTTGACCGTGGAAAGGATCCCGCCGCCGGATTTGGCGATATCAAGATAACTTCGCCCCTGAACCCTCATTTCAAATTCATCCGGCCGCCATCCGCCGAAGGCTAGGTGCGTGTGACAGTCCACCAGTCCGGGCACCACCATACGCCCGCCGGCATTGAAAACTTCGGTTCCGGCAAACTCTCCGGGTAAACCGGACTCCGGCCCTACCCATTGAATCACGCCATCTTGCCAGGCGATCGCCGCATTTTCAATCGGATGCAGGTCGCCCTGGCTCCCTTCATCTTTGCAGGTATAAAGCGTGGAAATATTTGTCAGTAGTTGCATGATGGTTCGGCTGATTTCAAATTCGTTGGGCCTGGTCCATAGGCCGGGGCACTCCTATCGTTTATGGAAAAGTGATGGTGTCGGGCATTATAGGGAATTTGCCTGCTTTTCTCATCCCGGTTTGTGCAGTTATCAGTGAACAGTGAACAGTAAACAGTTGACAAGTTGACAAGTTGCTGGTGGCAGTGGCAGTTGCGGTGGCAGTGGCAGTTGGCAGTGGCAGGGCAACAAGTCATTACCCATTACCCATTACCCATTACCCATTACCCATTAC
>SKRC01000005.1 GCA_007118695.1 Balneolaceae bacterium
CACTCATCGCCAATTCCGTGGGTCGAGAGTACCGTATGCCCGTTATCCACCACTTTTTTCTTCTTTGAACCTTTAAGCACATCCACTACATAGTTAGTTCCATATCGTTCATCAATCCGCACTACACAGGATAAAAACTTTTGAGCCTGAACGGTCAAATCTTCCTTATCGCTGTCGAGAGTCAGGCAGTTGTCGCACATGCCGCAATCATCCTTCCTGTAGGTTTCCCCAAAATAGGCCATCAGGGGCACTCTCCTGCACTCAGTCGTTTCCAGGTATTTGAGCAGGGAGTCCAGATGCTCCCTGGCAACTTTCTTCTCCTTTTCGTCCTTCTGATTGATGAAATAATTGATTTTCTGTGTGTCGGAATGGCTGAAAAGCAACAGGCAGTCGGCTCTCAATCCATCCCGGCCAGCACGTCCGATCTGCTGGTAATACGACTCAATGTTCTGCGGCATATCGTGATGGATGACAAACCGCACATCCGGCTTGTTGATTCCCATGCCGAATGCGATGGTTGCCACAATAATATCGGCATCATCCCTGATAAACGCTTCCTGGTTCCGCGAGCGCACTGTCTCCGATAAGCCGGCATGGTATGGCCTGGCCGAATATCCTTCATCTTTCAGATCCATGTAAAGCTCATCGACCTGTCTGCGCGAAAAACAATAGATGATGCCCGACTGTTTCTTGCGTGTATAGAGAAAATCGAGGATCTGCTCCACAGGATCAGCCTTATCTACAATTTTCAGAAAAAGGTTCTGCCGGTCAAAACTGGCGACGAACGTCTCCGAATCAGACATTTCAAGGATTTGACGGATATCTTCCCGGACCCTTGGGGTTGCCGTAGCCGTCAGGGCAAGACAAACCGCATCAGGAAAATCCTTGCGCACATCTGCAAGCTGCCTGTATTCGGGCCGGAAATCGTGGCCCCACTCGGAGATACAATGTGCCTCATCAATCGTAAAACAGTCTACCTGCACATCAGCCAAAAGATTGCGTGTGCGGGGCATTAGAAGAGTCTCAGGGGCTAGATAAAGCAGGTTTGCCTCCCTGTTTTGTATGATCGATACATTCCGGTCGTACTCCCCGGGCGTAAGTGAGCTATTCAGGAACACAGCTGGAATATCAAACTCATGCAGCTGTTCCACCTGGTCTTTCATCAAAGAGATCAGCGGTGAGATCACAACTGTCAATCCATCGAATATCAGTGCCGGGATCTGGTAACAGAGCGATTTTCCACCCCCCGTAGGCATAATGACAAGAGTATCTTTTTTTTTCAATACTTTCCCGATCACCTCTTCCTGAAGCGGCCGGAAATCATCATATCCAAATGTCCCCTTAAGAACAGATTTTGCTTGTCTGATCATATTTTAACAGTCATTCTTTTTGATATTTTTTGTCAGAGAGATTATAACGTCAGCAGGTTATCGTGCTCGATAATCCGGTTACGTCTGCAGGCTGCCAAACTCGCTTTTCCGGATAAGATACGCTCAAATACCCGGACCGGTTCCACAGGAATCGATTCGCTTTACAAACGTTCCGGGAAATCCGGATCAGGAAACTTCATTTCCTGTATTCCTTTCGTGCATATGAATATGATCGGTCAGACGTGAAAACCTTACAGGAATTTCATCATACCAGCTTGAAATAGCAGGCAAACCATATCATAAACAGGAACCCGGTAGTGAGGCATCTCATTCAGTCAAAGATAACTTTTTCAACACGGGAGATAAAACTTTAATGTTCTTAATCATATTTTTTTACTTTAATATAGTGCACCGGTTACATGCAAATGGTGGTAATTCAGAAATTGCTATAATTTATCAGAAGACCGTGCAAATATTAGAAGGCCTTGCGAAACCACCTTTTTTTGCCGGGATTAAGACCCGGAATTGAAGCAGGCTTTGCAATACCAGGCTCATTTTTTAAACGCGTCAGCGATTTTTATTCAGGATCAAGGCCAGAGGATTTTCAAAACCGCAGCACCCCAAACGTATTCGGGATGTAAGGAATTTGGAAATCCGATAACGTCTTGATAGCTGGGAGGTAAAAAGATGCTCATTTTTTTTACCCCGACGGCTGTAGGTGCTCATTTTCTGAACATGAAGTGATTTTTCAAAACCTTCTTTATACTTGAAGAACAGAATTTATAATTATTGATTAACTTGACAGCAGATGTGATGCATTCTTTTACGAAAAAACCCGTTATCTTACGGTTTTACAATGCAGCAATACCTGAATCCGAATTGTAATCTCATGAGTATAAAAATATCACCCATAGACAAAAGCAGGATATCCACTGTTGACTTTGACAAGCTCGACTTCGGAAGAACCTTTTCCGATCATATGTTCGAAATGATCTGGCAGGATGGACAGTGGCAGAGGCCCAAAATCATCCCTTACGGGCCGATCTCTTTCACCCCTGCCCTCCAGTCACTGCATTACGGGCAATCGGTATTTGAAGGTATGAAAGCATACTATGCGGATGAGGAGACGATCCATCTCTTCCGGCCCGAAGACCATCACCAAAGGCTCAACAACTCCAGCAAGAGAATCTGTGTCCCTGAAACCGATTATAATACCTTTATCAATGGAATTGAAGAGTTGCTCAGGCTGGATGCCGATTGGGTGCCGCGCAAAAGAGGCCAGGCCCTTTATATAAGGCCCATCGCTTTTGCATCCGAAGAATATCTGGCAGCCAAAGCCTCAGACAACTATCACTTTTACATCATCACCAGTCCGGTTGCTGCTTATTACAAGGAAGGATTCAACCCCGTTTCCCTGACAACCGCCGACGGATATGTGCGAGCCGTCAAGGGAGGTACCGGGGAAGCCAAAACCGCCGGCAATTATGCGGCCAGTTTTCTGCCGGCCAGGCAGGCTGTCGAGAAAGGGTACACCCAGGTTCTCTGGCTGGATGCAATTGAGAAAAAATATGTTGAAGAAGTTGGTACGATGAATATCTTTTTCCTGATCGACGGGACGCTGGTAACTCCGGAACTCTCCGGATCCGTACTCAATGGCATTACCAGGCGATCTGTCATCGAGCTGGCCAAAGATCAGGGAATCCCGTTGGAAGAACGACGAATTACCATCGATGAAGTCTTTGAGGCCGGTAAGAGCGGAAAGCTTGAAGAGGTGTTCGGGTCCGGAACCGCCGCGGTCATTTCACCTGTGAGGCTGATCCACCATAATGGGAAAAAACTGGAGATCGGTGATGGTTCGGTCGGCCCGCTGGCGAAAAAAATGTTTGATACAATTACCGGCATTCAGTACGGAGAGATTGAAGATACATTCGGCTGGATTCACCCGGTTAAAGTAAAGGACGAAGCCCGGGTTGAATGAATATCGAACGATAGAACCGCAGAACAATGGAACAGTGGTATATCGAATGCTGAATGGGTAAACGTAATACCGGGTACCACTTCAACATTCGATATTTTTCTGTTCTAACAGGTGTATTTCTGCAAGGCCGTGCAAGACAATAAGAATGGAAGTCAACACCAAAAAGCTGACCCCGTAGACAACAGCCACAATCGCCACATAGATGCTGGCTGATCCTGTCAGAAGATGAGCAGCGTGTGGCCAGAGATAAACATACCATGCATAGAATGGGGTCACAAACATCAATACAGTTAGTATCGCTGACAGATAATAGCCAAATCGCAGTATTGATACTGCCCACCCTGTTTTATTTTTACTGATCCAGTCATATGTATCCATAGCTGATCTCCTTGTTAAAAAATACCTTCAATCAATCCTTATTCAATATATACCTTCAAGTAAACGAACTGCGAATTGAAGTCCAAATTTCAGTGCCGGGAGTACCCCGACAAGAGATCGGCTTATCGACACCTTCAGTGGGAAGGGATTCCGCTGTTCTCACCAGGTTCATGTTTTCCCATGGAGTGCTCTTTATTTGTACGCCGACGGCTGCCTATGTTTTCCCCTCGAATGCTATGGATTTATCAAGTTTTAACCGACTTTTTTTGTCGATCAAATCAGGATATATACTCCGGATCGTACGGTTCACCGCTGCCGGGCTCATTATTTACACGCGAAGTGAAATGACAGCAAAAGGTTAAGCTATCGCGGAACTTGAATTAATACACGCTGATAACCGAAATTTCTGCCGGGGCGTTGTAACGAACCGGAGCAAGCGTAAAGCC
>SKRC01000062.1 GCA_007118695.1 Balneolaceae bacterium
ACAACGGGTTTGTTTGGGGGCGCGGTACGCTCGATGACAAAGGAAGTATTGTCGCCATTATGGAAGCTGCTGAAAGATTACTGGAGGAAGGATTTATTCCGGAACGATCCGTTTATTTCGCCTTTGGTCATGATGAGGAGATTGGCGGACGGGATGGTGCCGCTGAAATTGCCAAAAGATTTAAAGAACGCGGAATACAATTTGAATATTCCCTGGATGAAGGGGGGACAGTTGCAGATGGTATCGTACCCGGCATGGATTCACCCGTTGCACTAATCGGAATCGCTGAAAAAGGGTATCTGTCTCTGGAGCTATCTGTTCGGACCACCGGCGGCCACTCTTCGATGCCTCCTGATCTTAACAGCATTGTCATTATCTCCAGTGCCGTCAAAAGGTTACAGGCGAACCCATTCCCGGCCCGAATCTCTGAAGCGGTTGAAGCATTTCTGGATCGTATCGGGCCGGAACAGTCTTTTGTGAACCGCCTGGTTATTGCCAACCGGTGGTTGTTTGAGCCATTGATCATTCGCCAATACAGTCAGACACCCCCCGGTAATGCTACTATTCGGACGACAACTGCACCCACCATCATCCGGGCTGGGGTAAAAGACAATGTGATCCCTGAAGAAGCCAGAGTGATTGTGAATTTCAGGCTGCTGCCCGGCATCACCAAAGAGGAGGTCATCGAGCATGTGAGACATGTGGTCGATGATGAGCGGATTCAAATCAGCCAATTTGGACCATATACGCCTGCATCACCGGTCTCTTCCTATGAATCCGATGGGTTTAACAGGATCCGGAACCTGGCCCGCGATCACTTCGAATCCATAGCTGTGGCTCCCTACCTGGTAATCGCCGGAACCGACTCCCGCCATTACACCGAAGTGGCCGATAACAACTACCGCTTTTTGCCAATGAGGCTCGATAGTGACGATTTGGACCGTATACACGGGACCGACGAACGGATCAGTATTGATAATCTCCGTACGATGATCTCATTCTACTATTATTTCCTGAAGGACCATTAGCAATTGCCTGAAAGATCAGTAACATGTATTCCCTCTTTGTCTGATCCCGGAATCCCGGTCATCAGTGAAAAAGATGAGCCCGGCCGCTGTTGGTGGAAATCGTTTCACTTCGTGGGAATCGTTTCCCGCCGTCGGGGGAGAAAACATGAGCGCCCGGAGCCCGACCGCCGTCCTGGCGGGGGGATTGAGCTCCAACAGCCGGGGGGGAATCGCATCGCTTTTCGTGAGGATGAGGGAAAGATAAGCGCTATGTACTTACAAAAAATCCATGTTCTGAATCCTGATGGCATTCAGGATGGCCAAAAGCGCCACTCCCACATCAGCAAAAACGGCTTCCCAGAGTGTTGCCATGCCCAGGGCGCCCAGCCCGAGAAACAGTGCCTTCACACCCAATGCCAGCCAAATGTTTTGCCATACTATATTCCGGGTTGCCCTTCCAATCCTGATAGAAGTTCCAATTTTCCCGGGCTGATCTGATTGAATGACTACATCTGCCGTTTCAATGGCCGTATCACTGCCCATGGCACCCATCGCGATGCCCACATCACTCAGGGCAAGCACCGGCGCATCGTTGATGCCATCCCCGGCATAGGCTACGGTTCCCGGATGGTTTCGTTTGATCTCTTCCAGTTTTTCCGCTTTCTGTTCAGGCAGCAGTTCGGCATAAATGCGGTCGATATTTAACAGTTTACCGACCCGCTGTGCCTCCGCTTCCTTGTCGCCGCTGAGCATAATGATTTGTTTGACTCCAAGCTTTCGAAGCTGATCAATGGCCAGTGCCGAGTCTTCTTTAATTTCATCAGAAATCGTAATGTATCCTGCATAATGCTTGTCTACGCTGATATGAATGGATGTTCCGTTTTCTCCTGATGCCATCCCGTTTACGGCGATTTTTTCCTGATCCATCAACCCACGGTTCCCGATCAGGACTTCTTTACCGCCGGCCCGGGCTTTAATGCCGTATCCGGGAAGTTCGGTCTGTTTTTCAATGGCCGGAAGGGTGCCGTTGGGAGAGCCGATATAGTCGGTGATCGCTTTGGCAACCGGGTGGGTCGATTGGCTCTCAATGGCATATAGCAGTGGAAACAGCTCCTCCTTGTTCCCGTCGACAAGCTGAATGTTTTGTACCGAAAAAGTGCCTTTTGTAAGTGTTCCGGTTTTATCGAGCACCACCGTGCTGATGGATTTTAATGCATCAAGAAAATTTGAACCCTTGATTAAAATTCCGTTTCGCGAGGCCGCCCCGATTCCACCGAAATAGCCGAGGGGAATGGAAATAACCAGTGCACACGGGCAGGAGATGACAAGAAAGACCAGTCCGCGGTAGAGCCAGTCTGAAAATATATAATTACTCACAAAAAGAGCTGGAACAGATACCAGTAAAACAGCCAACCCAACTACCACCGGAGTATAGACCCTGGCAAATGAACGGATAAACTGTTCGGTTTTGGCCTTGCGTGATGCGGCATTTTGAACCAGCTCCAAAATTCTGGAAATGGAACTGTTCTCATACGTACTGCTTACTTCGATGTCGATCACTTCACGAAGATTGATCATTCCGGCCAGAATCTTCTCTTTTTTACGGAAATGACGCGGTTTGCTCTCCCCGGTCAGGGCCGATGTATCGAAGGATGCGCGGTCCGTTCGCAAATACCCGTCAAGCGGCACCCGCTCACCCGGTTTGACCTGTATGATTTCCCCAATCTGTACATCTTTTGGATGGACGGTATGGATGCGGCCATTGCGTTTCACATGGGCAGCTTCCGACCTGACATCCAGCAGGGATTTAATATTTTGCCGTGCCCTGTGGACGGCATTGTGCTGGAAGGCTTCTCCAACAGAATAAAAGAGCATCACAGCCACTCCTTCAGGGTATTCACCTATCAAAAAAGCACCTATTGTGGCAATTCCCATCAGAAAAAATTCCGTAAAAACATCCCCCTTTCGCAATTGAATCACCGCCTGCTTCAGAACCGGCAAACCGACCGGGAGGTACGCCGCGGCATACCAGGCAAACATAACCGGTTCGGTAAACCAGGGACTTCGATACAGGTATTCCACTGCCAGGCCGCTCGCAAGCAGCAGAAAGCTGACCACAGGCATCCAGTATTGCATCAACCGTGAAAGTAATGATGGTTTGTTCCCTTCAGCAGTTTGCTGGTGTGAACAACATCCTTGTTCATGGTTCATGTTGGCAAAATCAGACATGGAAAATAGCAGCCATCTTGATTATGTGATGTTGATCTGTTTTCTTGGAAGATATCCGGGAAAGGCATGCAACACCATTGCAAAGTTTAAACAGAATTTGGCTTTGATTAAACTTATCCGGAATATTTCTTATGATACTGACACGCAGTCAGCCAGAACAGGAGGGACACAGGCCGTTAATCACAAAGTTACCCGATACCGGCCGGAAATTATCAGGCAGATCAAAATCTGGTACAGATAAATGAGGGAAGCAATTGGTTTTCTCACAAGATGAACAGTAGAAGTGAACATGCAGATCATTGGGGTAGGAGCAGGAGCAGTCTTCCGGACAAACAGCGTATTTCACCGTTCCGCTGTCGTCATGGATCTGATGAATGACACCTTTCTCCTCAAAGGTTTTCAGGGTGCGGTATAAGGTAGTGCGATCCGACCGGGGTAACCGGTTTTCCAGGTCGGATAGACTGACAGCCGCTTTTTGCCGGATCATACAGTCCAATACCAGCAGGCGCATGGCTGTGGGCTGAACATGCCTGGCTTGCAGTCTTTGCTCGAGATTATTGTCTTTCTGCATTTGATCTGACAACGTTGTAGTCCTTTTCATTATACCTGCTGAAACCTCCATGTGATTGAAAAACGTTTCATCGTCTATTTGTAGCATGAACTAATTTTAACAGCAATGCCTAATCTGGTGTCGTTATCGGTTCATTGGTTATTGGTTGTCCGGGCCCGCAGGCAGAAGGTTTATTCGATAACAAATTGGTGTTACCCAATAACATAACAAGTGCATCTATTCCTGTTTGATGAATTCAGAATCCCTATACATATTAAGTATTAAGTAATCTCGACCCTGGTTCATGACTCCATGATACCTATGTTCTGATCAATCAGCAATTCTACTCCTGAGACCGATATACGCATAAATGAAAAGTTATTTTACATCACTTTCACCATTTTTTAAATATAAACGTAAAAGAATCCCAATCCATGTAATTTAAGTCATCCCGGATTATGAACTTTGAAGCACAGTTTGTAGTTTTATCAGTAAGTTGTCCCGATGCAAATACCAGGAAATTTAGAGGGACGCAGCCGCTCCTGAATCGACTAACCGTGTAACATTGACTTTCAATGGGGAGCGGTGTGTTTGCCAGGCCCGGGTGCCAATGATCCATGGTTTCGCATCACAGCTGAATACCTGCCTTGCAACAGGTAAACGGATTTGTACAGTAATGTGGAATCTCGATAATATCCCGAAATATTCTTTTCTCTGTCGAGGATTCAGTCGCACCAATCTTTTGTTTATAGGTGCAGGAACACCCTCTTCTCTATGTTGAAATAAACACGGTTTTGTGCGATAAATGGTTGGTTTTTCAACGGTATAATCGAAAATTGACCTGCATATTGTGATTAATTAAACATGAAAGACAAACTTCTTTTTCCATTTGCCGGGTATACCTCAGTTGATTGTTAATTTGCAAAATCTCATCGTATCATCTAATAGGGACTGTACCAAAAAGTATACTCTGATTCACACTTTATTAAGCGGATATACATTCATTATCTATATATTTTTAAAATCAATAATTTGCCTGAGTGATGAGGGTGAATGATAGGGATCCGAAAACTTTGATCGCCGGTGCCGGGCCGGCAGGTTCTCAGTGGCGGCCTGCCTGAAACGCAATGTGTTTCCATTTATCCGGCCGGGGAAAAGTGAGGAGTTAGGAGCTGGCTGCCAGCCCTTCGCAGGTTACTTACGATTCTTTTATAATACCGGAGCGAAAGGCCTCAAGAAGCTGTTTGAGGTCATCAATTCGTTCCTGGATTTCCCGGCCTTTATCGGTATCGCGAACTCGAATGCGTTTGACGTTGTGCTCCAGGATTTGTGTATCAGAGTGGATATCCTGTCCCTCTTCAATTGCTTTTTGAGTGGATTCGAAGGGTTGATGGGCGGCCAGCAGCAGACCATAGGAGTTGAAAATGAGAGTGTAGCCAGCAATACCGGTCTTCGATTGATAGGCTTTGGCAAACCCACCATCTATGACAAGCAATTTACCGCCGGCCTTAAGGGGACTTTCACCCTTCTTCACTTTCACCGGCACATGGCCATTGATAATATGCCCGTTTTCCGTGTCCAGGCCAAATTCCGCTAATATTTCTTTTGCAACTTCCTGGCGTGTTCGAAAATCATAGTAAGGATTTTTCTCTTCCTGGTGGGTGGCCGGATCATCAATAAAATAACGTTCAAAGGTGGCCATCTTCTCTTTGCCAAAGAGGGGGGATTGAGCACCACTCCATAAATACCACATCGTGTCTTGTCCGTATTGTTTTTTGACCGGGTCATCAGTTGAAAAATACCCTTGCCGGGCCAGCCGTTCCAGGCGGTCCATGAAAGCTTTGGGACTGTGGTCCACTCCATCCAAATTGAAATGGCGCAGCTTACCGTGGCGGGTCATCGGGATGCAACCGTGGTAGAGGAGGTTCCCGTTATAGGTCAGATACATACTGCCTTTGGAAAAGAGGAAACGGACATGGGTTTGCAGGCGTTCACTGTTGGAAAAGGAGAGTCGGAGTTTATCCATAATGGATTTTTCCTGTTCAGATAATTTCCAGGGATCTGACGGATCAATTGTGGGGAAATGGCTGTCTTTTAAAGGGTGGGTTTTTCCGTTCATTTGAATGGTACCCTTTTCGTAATCGATTTTATCCAGCAGCAACCGGTCATCCATCTGATATTGGGAATTCCGCTGAATGATCTGGCCTTCAAGTTTCAGTTGAATGATGGTTATAGCCTTGTGCATTTGTGCCATCAGCTGTTGTTCGTTTTCGGTAAATGAATCGGCGGCCTGCTTGGGCCGGAAATGATTACAGGGATCATCTCCATACACATCAACGGCCAGCGAGACCAGTGGAAGCATGCTGATTGCATATCCATTTTCCAGGGTTTCCATATTGGCATAGCGCAGCGAAACGCGGATTACATTGGCAATACAGGCTTCACTGCCGGCCGCCGCCCCCATCCAGACGATATCGTGATTGCCCCATTGGAAATCCACAGAGTGGTAGTTGAGCAGTTCATCCATGATGATATGTGCTCCCGGGCCACGATCATACACATCACCGATTACATGAAGCCGGGCAATGGACAGCCGCTGAATAAGTTGAGCGAGTGCAATGATAAATGCTTCCGCCCGGTCGGTCTCAATGATGGTATCGATAATGCTGTTATAATAATCCTGACGATTGGCAATGCTCTCCTGTTCGTGCAGAAGTTCTTCGATGATATAGGCAAAATCAGCCGGCAATGCTTTGCGTACCTTGTTTCGGGTGTATTTAGAGGAGGTTACCCGGCACATTTTGATCAGGCGAAAAAGTGTGATGCGGTACCATTCATCCGGGTGTTCTATCTCCTGGAGAAGGAGAGGAATTTTCTTCTTTGGGTAATAAATCAGTGTGGCCAGGTTGCGCTTTTCACGTTCGACCAGTGTATCCTGAAAGATCTCCTCGATGCGCCGTTTGATGGAGCCGGAACCGTTACGCAAAACATGCAGAAAAGCCTCATACTCTCCATGTATATCGGAGATAAAATGCTCGGTTCCTTTGGGCAGCTCCATGATAGCACTGAGGTTGATGATCTCTGTTGAGGCTGTACGGATGGAGGGGTACTGCCGGGCAAGCAGCTGCAGGTAACGAATTCTTTTCTCTGAAAATGGCATGTTTTGACTCCTTTATGTAGTGCCTCGAACACATGGAACGGTACATTAATATGGAAGGGATGATCAATGAATATGCACAGGAAAGGAATCTATAGCAAAACAGTACCCGAAAACTGCGGGAACTCGTTACCAGCAGCCATATTGTAAACCACAACACAACTGTAAATTTTAAAGACGATCCATAATTATTTACGAGACAGGGGGACAAGTGCGAAACTGCTGTGAAGCAGGTTAGCCCGAAATCCAATTGCGGAAATTGGAGGTGGTCAGGCTATATATCCACCTAAAAATGTATAGCATAGGTCTGAGAAACCTGCATCAATTACCTCTTACAGTTTATCAACTAACATGTTACAGATTTACTGTTTACGACTTACAAGAAGGTTCCGCGTCTCGTTTATTCAAAAGGGTTAATTCCCCCTCAGTGTCATAGAATAATTGTAAACCTA
Organism: Balneolaceae bacterium; assembly: GCA_007118695.1. GTDB lineage: Bacteria > Bacteroidota > Rhodothermia > Balneolales > Balneolaceae > SKRC01. The sequence continues at coordinate 7,396 of SKRC01000062.1, forward strand.
AGTAAGGCTTGAGAGTTTTTTGCGGAACTTGCTTCTGTATCCTGATAGCAGGCCTGAATCCATTGCAAGTTCTTTTTGGACCTTATGGTCTTCGGCCTCAAGATCCTTTTCGAGTTCTTTCACAACCTGCTTTAGTTCCCGATAATAGGAGCCCTGCTCGACTTCCAGGGAGTGTCGCGGAGATTCGGAGTATCGGATCCCGGAACTGAGCTCCGTCTCCATTTTCCGTTTGCGTTCCCTTAACCAGTCCGCTGCGGGTGCACCGCACTCCAGGGCACGGAGGAATAGGGCGATGGCCCGGCTCTGCCAATGAAGAAGAAAGATCTCTCCACTGTTAGGCTGAATGAGTCCTGCCACAAATAATGTGTCATATTCAGGATGGAAAAGGTTCAGGTGGAGTCCCGGACGGCCATTCTCCCAGTTTAACAGGGTGGAGTCGAGGAAGGGGAACGTATGCCGGTATCCGGTGGCGTATACAAGGACGTCTACCTTCTTCCGGCTTCCATCACTGAATCGGACCGCATCACCCTCAAGCCCTGTTACATCAGGTTTTGGCTCTATGCTGCCGTGGCGTACAAAGTAGGGCAGGAGCTGATTTACCAGGGGATGTGTTTCAAAGAGCCGGTGATCCGGCTCCGGGAGTCCGGCATTCCGATTGGATCCTTGAACAAGCCAAATCGCAAGTTTGGCTGCCATTCGTCGTACGGCAAGTGGAAGATGCAGTTTCAGCATCTGGCTATAAATCTGATCGACTGGCCGTCCCATGATAAATTTTGGCAGGATGTGATAGCCTCGGCGCATGCTGTGAAAAACCCGTCTGGCACCGGCTTTTACGGCATCCACGGCGATGTCGCAACCGCTGTTACCCGCACCGATCACCAGAACCCGTTTCCCGGTGAACAGGTCGGGTGTTCGGTACGAGGCGGAATGAAAGGCTTGCCCGTGAAATTCGCCGGGCAGATTCGGATATTTCGGATCCCAATTGTGTCCGTTGGCAACAACTACAGCGCCATAGCACCGTTTTTCACCCCTGGCCAGAGTCACAATCCAGTCATTATCTGAGGCGGGTTCAATCCGTTCCACCGGCGTCCGGTATTCGATCCGGCGGTCCACACCGAAGTGGGCTGCATAGGCCCGCAGGTACTCAAGCATTTGAGAATGGTGAGGGTACTCCGGGTATTCATCGGGCATGGGAAAGTCCGGGTACTGAGTTGTGGGTTTCGAAGAGATGGTGTGCGTGGAACGGTAGACCCGTCCGGCAGGACTATCGTAATTCCAGATTCACAAATTAATTTTTTTTTGACACTCTGTCAATAAAACGGTCCAGTATTGGCAACCAGGTCATTAATTGGGTAGGATTTGTTATTGAACGGACTCATTTTTTTCCTACCGACGGCAGTCGGGACTTATGTTTTGTACTCCGACAGCTCATTTTTTCCCCGAGAAGCGATATGCAGGTTAAAGCAGGGAGTCATATAGAGGGAATCATAACACAAGAGGGTAAAAGCGGTGGCAGCTTTTACCTAACAACAAACGTATCACATATCACACCAAAAATTGAAATCTGAAAGTCTTACAGGCTTTCCTGGATATCTGTATTGGCTTTTCTTTCAAAGGAGAAAAAGCCGGGGCGCAGTTTTTGGATCAGATCAAAACTGTAACCTTTTCGTTTCGCTTTATTCAATGTATCGAGAACTATTTTGGATACATACATAAACTGAATAAACAGGCAGATCCCGAAAATCAGGCCGGCCATCAGTGGCCATTTTAACCAGCTGACAAGGGCAAAGACAAACATAAGGCCGGTAATGAAGGCAGTGGTGTAGTAGGTAACTTTGAATTTTTCAGAATCCATGACGACTAAATCTTGCGTTTTTGGTTTATCTGTAGATGCATATACTGTCAAGAGCAGCTTACTTTTCCCAATAATACAGTAACAAGAGATCTGAAGACCCAACTTGTTACACTCTGAAGACTGCTTCTTTCTACATATTAGAAAAAATTAATGATAATTAAAAATTTCTAATGAGAAAAATCAATGGCCCGGTGCGAAAGGATACAGCAGAAGATACAGGCAGGTAGAGTCCACTTGTTCATTTGTTTAATCATTCCCCGTCTTTTTTTTGTAAATAATTGCATTTCATTTCCGCTTCTCATAGTTTCCTGCCGTTATGCTGAACATAGTTACACATATCGCCTGGTGGTGGCCCGGAATTAAATATCCGGCAGTGGGCGAGTTATGAGTAACTGATTGACCTGAAAGACTTTTATCAAACCCACTGCAGGATTCTGGAGTGGGTTTTTTTTGTTTACATACCATAAAGATGGCCATGAACTTTGATTCGTTTAAAAAATTAGCCGGTTCCTATAATGCGATTCCCGTGAGCAGGCGGATGCTGGCTGATGTGATGACACCTGTTTCGGTCTTTCTGTCGCTCCGGGAAAATGCAGAGTATCCTTTTCTGCTTGAATCGGTTGAAGGAGGGGAGCATCTAGCACGATATTCGTTTCTGGGCAAAAACCCATACCAGGTACTGACTTTTGATGGCGAAACAGTGCAATTGAAATACGATGGTGAACGCCAGATGCAAGAGGGGTCCTATTTTGAGATTCTTAGAGAATTGACAACCGCATACAGGGAACCCGAACTGCCGGATTTGCCCCGGCTCACAGGTGGAGCCGTTGGATTTTCTTCCTATGATACGATCCGGGAGGTGGAGGCGCTGCACCATACACCGCCGAAGGATATTGAACTTCCGGAGGCAATCTGGGCTTTTTATGATGAGATAATTGCATTCGATCACGTGAAAAAGCAGCTTGTATTGATGAAAACGGTTTTCATCGATTCCGGTACGGATCTGAAACAGGCTTTTGATGATGCGCAAATGGCCCTCGATAGAATGGAGCTGACCGTGCAGCGGCACAGCTTATCGGGCGAAAAGTTTCAGCTCGATACCTCTGCCATTACCAGCAATGTGTCGAAACCCCGTTTCACCGAAATGGTAGAGAAAGCAAAGGAGTACATCTATGAAGGAGATATTTTCCAGGTTGTGTTATCCCAGCGATTTGAAGTGCCCTTTCAGGGCGATAAATTTATGCTTTACAGGGCACTGCGGATGGTCAATCCATCTCCCTATCTGTTTTATCTTGAGTTTAACGGGTTTTCTCTGATAGGATCATCTCCGGAGGTTTTGGTTCGTGTGCAAAGTGGAAAAGCACAGCTGCTGCCCATTGCCGGTACACGCCCGCGCGGGGCTGACATGGAAGAAGATCTTGCCCTGGAAGAGGATTTGAAAAACGATCCGAAGGAGGTGGCCGAACATATTATGCTGGTGGACCTTGGCCGTAACGATCTTTCAAGGGTCTGCAAGGCCGGGACGGTGAAAATGGAGCGAAATCAGGTGATCGAACGATATTCGCATGTCATGCATATTGTTTCTGACGTTATAGGAGAGCTTGATCCCGCAATGAGTTCGGTGGATGCATTGATGCAGTGCTTTCCGGCGGGCACTGTCAGTGGCGCTCCCAAGATTCGCGCGATGCAAATTATAGACGAACTGGAACCGACCAAACGCGGACCGTATGCCGGAGCCGTGGGATATTTCGATTTTTCCGGAAATATGGATACCTGCATTGCCATCCGGACCATGGTGGCTACGGACGACAAAGTATACATTCAGGCTGGTGCAGGCATCGTTGCCGACAGCAATCCTGACATGGAATTTGAAGAAACACGAAGTAAAGCCGGCGCTCTTGTTGAAGCATTAAGTGTTGCCCTGGCAATTACCGATTGACAGGATACAGGATACAGGATACAAGAGGCAGGAGGCAGTTTTTGTAGTGTTGAAATGCAGTCTGGGCTTTACTTCCGAAAGCAAGTTTAGATGTCTTAATATGAGATACAAGGTGCAAGGTGCAGGATGCTGTTTTGTAGTGTTGAAATGCAGTCTGGGCTTTACTTCCGAAAGCAAGTTTAGATGTCTTAATATGAGATACATGATACAGGATGCAGGATGCATGCAGGTGGAGCATAGCGACATCCCGACTGCCGTCGGAGATGTGAGAGATGGAATTAAATTCGTTACTGAAAACGAAAAATAATTTTATTAAATACTTGATATTATTAAATATATAAAAAAATTTACATTAATAGGATCGTTGTCAACCGTATTTAGGCATTAACAAACTGCAAACTGCAAACTGCAAACTGCAAACTGCAAACTGCAACTGATAACTGTAAAACTGAAATGACCAATCATAACAAGACCATCCTCTCCGGTATTACTCCCTCCGGTAAACTGCACCTGGGCAACTATTTCGGGGCAATGAGGCAGCATCTTGAAATGCAGCACCAGGGGAATGCATTTTATTTCATCGCCAATTATCATTCCATGACATCCGTTACCAGTGGAGAGCTGATTCGCGAAAATTCGCTGAATATCGCCCTGGACTACCTGGCACTCGGGCTGGATCCGAACAAATGCACGTTCTTTCTGCAGTCGGATGTCCCTCAGGTTACAGAATTGTCCTGGATTCTAGGCACCCAGTGCCCGGTAAGCCTGATGGAGAAAGCGGTAGCCTACAAAGAAAAAATTGCAAACGGACTCTCACCCAATATCGGACTGTTTACCTATCCGATCCTCCAGGCAGCCGATATACTGATTTACGATTCGGATATCGTGCCGGTTGGCGCCGACCAGAAACAAAATATTGAAATCTGCCGGGATCTTGCCGGAAAACTCAATCACATCTGCGGTGATGAGATCTTGAAACTGCCTGAACCACATATCGTTAAAGAGGTTGCCGTAGTACCCGGCCTTGACGGACGCAAAATGAGTAAGTCGTACAACAATACCATTGAAATTTTTGATGAAGGCAAATCTCTGAAAAAGCGTGTTATGGCAATCGAAACAGACTCAACTCCGCTGGATGATCCGAAAGATCCTGAAAAGTGCAATGTGTTTGCCCTGCTGAAGTTGTTTGCCGATCAGGAGAAACAGGAAGAGGTGGCCGAAAAATACAGGGAAGGCGGTTTTGGTTATGGCCATGCCAAAAATGAACTGTTAGACCTGATAAATGACTTTTTCGGGGATGCCCGTGAACGCAGAAACGTTCTGAAAAAAAATCCCGATTTTATAATGGATGTGCTGAAAGATGGTGGACGAAAAGCCCGGGAACGGGCGGAATCTGTTATGGAACGAGTTCGATCAGCTACCGGTATAATCACGACTCACAGAAAGGAAACTGTATGATTCTGATCATCGATAATTACGACTCATTTACCTATAACCTGGTGCATCTTGTTGCGGCTGATACCGGGGATTATCTTGTCATTCGCAATGATGCAAAAACAATCGAAGAAATTGCAGCCTTGAGCCCTGCAAAGATTCTGATTTCTCCGGGGCCGGGCCGGCCGGAAAATGCCGGCATCAGTGAAGAGGTTATCCGGGTTTTTGGAAAGGAGATACCGATACTGGGAGTCTGTCTCGGCCATCAGGCGATCGGATCGGTCTTCGGGGCAAAAGTAGTTCATGCACCAAGTCTGATGCATGGAAAAACCTCACAGATATTGCACGATGGCAAAACGATCTTCCGGAATGTTGCCGAACAGTTCACAGCCACCAGGTATCACTCCCTGGCCCTCCAGCCGGATAGTGTTCCGGCCGATGAACTGGAAGTGTCCGCACGCACCCCCGACGGTGTGATCATGGGCATCCGGCACAGGGTATACCCGATCGAAGGCATCCAGTTTCATCCGGAAAGCATTTTAACGACCGAAGGACCGAAAATCATCAGCAATTGGATGAAACTGAAAACGGAAGGTTTAAAGGCGGGGGCCGAAAATTGAAAATCGAAATTTTAGGGATGTCATGCCCACTGCACCTGCCCGGAATATCAAAAACAATCATTGATTTAAATCAAAATGTCCCAATCATTTAAAGAAATTCTTGAAATACTTTCTGAAGGTAACGACCTGGCACCCGATGCGGCCTCGCATGCTCTGCAGCAAATCGTGGATGGAGAAGTAAGCCACGAGGAAGTGGCCGCTTTTTTGTTTGGAATGCGGGCCAAGGGAGAAACCGTAAATGAATTGACCTCATTCGTAAAGGTGATGCGTGAAGCTTCTGTGTCGGTGGATGTGAAGACCGACGGAGCTGTCGACTTGTGCGGGACTGGGGGCGACAGCAGCGGTACTTTTAACATCTCAACAGCGGCAATGTTTGTTGTGGCCGGTGCCGGGGTGCCTGTGCTGAAGCACGGTAACCGAAGTGTATCCAGCAGATGTGGCAGTGCCGATGTACTCGAAGAACTGGGTGTGGTTGCCAATCTGGGTAAAAAAGAGGTGGAGGAGGTCTTTAATGAAACAGGTATGGCTTTTATGTTTGCCCCGAATTTTCACCCGGCCATGAAACATGTGATGCCCGCCAGAAAGGCCCTGGGGATCCGTACATTTTTCAATATTCTGGGGCCGCTTCTCAATCCTGCAGATGTCAAAAGACAGGTTGTCGGCGCATACAGTAAAGATGTGGCCGGTACCATGGTTCAGATCCTCGGCAATCTTGATACGGAAAGAGCCTATACCCTGAGTGCCCACGACGGTCTGGATGAAGTGAGTATCACCTCATCGACGGAAATCTTTGAGTTGCAGTCATCTATCACAAATGAACCTGCGTTGTTTGACCCAAGATCACTCGACTTTCAACTGGTGGCTATGGAAGATCTTTTGGGGGGTGACACCGCCCGGAATGCGGCTATCATCCGATCCATTCTGGATCATCAATCAACGGATGCCCAGCGGGATGTGGTGTTAATTAATGCCGCTTTTGGCATTCATGTATCCGGGCAGGCCAAATCTCTGGAAGAAGCGGTGGGAATGGCAATGGAATCCGTTAAAAGCGGGGCCGCCAAAAAGAAACTGGAACAGTTTGCCGAAGCAACACAGGATGTGAAGTCTTAACCCGTTAACAAGATGACCATACTCGACAAAATAGTTGAACAGACGAAAGA
>SKRC01000145.1 GCA_007118695.1 Balneolaceae bacterium
GCTATTAACAGGGTTCGCCAACGGCCTACTGTGGAAATGCCGGCAATAACGGAAGGACAAAGCCAGGAAGAATTACGGGAAATTCTCAGAAGAGAACGTGTGGTTGAATTAGCCTTTGAAGGGCTGAGGTTATTCGATATGAATCGCTGGGGCGAAGGTCATCAAAAAGAAGGCCTGGCCCAGGGCGCCCATTTCCAGGATGAAGACGGTGAGTGGTATCTGCACGATCGTGGATTTAATCGGACTTTTAACCCAAACAGAGATATTCTCTGGCCTATTCCACAAAGTGAAATGAATACGAATAATGCTATAACAGAGAATAATCCCGGTTACTAATAACCCCTTTCATCATTCCATTGTATTAATGGTTTATGCATGAAAAATAATGCACCTGCTAACTGTACAATTTCGGAAGGCAGGTGCATTTTATTTTTTGGAAAGGAACCGGGGGTTCCGAATGTCTGGTTCACTAATAAGATCTGATGGCCTTATAGTTTTGATGGATTCCAGTCTAAAATATGAGTTAATTGTATGTGGACTTGTATCATTAAATTTGAACCGGTAAATGCAATCACCGGTATTTATAATTCAGAGATCTTTTTTGTGTAATGATTGATGATTCATTTCATTAGATCCCTGAAACCATAATTAATCTTTATTCTAAATCTGAAAATTAATGAAACGTTACTACTTTGGTTATTATTTAAATCTTTACAGATTAAAGACATGAAAAAAAAAGAACAAAGCCGGCGTAAATTTCTCTCTGATGTAACGTTGGGTACAATCGGGACCCTGGGTGCAGCAGGTCTGATTGCAAGCTGTTCAGGACCGGGAGCTGTATCAAGGCAATATGAAAGTGATACTCCTGATATTTCTGAACAGGCACCGGATGGCCGTGTATTGAAGGCAGGCCTGGTTGGCTGTGGCGGTAGAGGAACCGGTGCTGCAGTTAACTTTTTGGATGCCGGCCCTAATCTTGAAATTGTGGCACTTGGAGATGTTTTTAAAGATCAACTTGACAGGTGTCGTACAAATTTAAAATCAGCAAGAGATATTGAAATACGTGAGGAAAATTGTTTTGTCGGATTTGACAGTTATCAGAAAGTGATCAATACCGGCGTGGATATTGTACTGTTAGCCACTCCTCCCCATTTTCGCCCTGAACATGTGAAAGCAGCAGTTGATGCCGGAATTCATATCTTCCAGGAAAAACCGGTTGCCGTAGATCCGGTTGGTGCACGTTTGATGATGGAGAATACAGAACGTGCAATACAAAAAGGACTTTGTATGGTCAGTGGTACTGCTCTGCGATACAGAAAGGATTATATAGAAACCCATAAGAGAGTTTCAAACGGGATGATTGGAGAAATTGTCAATGGTCATGCAATTCGCAATGGGGGAGCTCTCTGGTGGGTCGAAAGAAAACCGGAGTGGACAGATATGGAGTATATGCTCCGCAACTGGGGTAATTTTACCTGGCTTTCCGGTGATCATATCGTGGAACAACATGTTCATCATCTTGACCTGATAAATTGGCATATCGGCATAAATCCTGTCAAGGCTTATGGGTATGGAGGAAGGCAGCAAAGACAATCCGGTGATCAATACGATGTTTTTAGCATTGTCTATGAATATGAAAATGGAGTTTCTGTTCACGGATCCACAAGGCAGATAAGAGGAACCGACTCCGGTAGAGTTGAACGAATAACGGGAACCGAAGGATATGCAGATTGCAGTGGAGCCATTTACAGTCATGATAATGAGTTACTATGGGAATATCCATACCCTGATGAAAATGACCCTGATCCAACCTGGAAGCTGAATAATCCATTTGTTCAGGAACATGTAGAGCTGATCACTGCCATACGCACCGGTGGATATATTAATGATTCCGAGTTACAGATAAATTCAACCCGATTGGCTATCATGGGAAGAATGGCCGCATATACGGGCCAGGAAGTTACCTGGGAAGAAATACTCAATTCAGATATGCGACTCGGGCCGGATGAATATAAATTCGGGCCTGTTCCCGGCATTCCTGAAGAGCCACCTGTCGTAGGTATACCCAGTCCGCCTACAGACAGATACGCCTAAAACTCAGAACTTTTTCTCTGAAAGATAAATATCTGGGATCGATGACATTCAGACACTTATAAAGGTATATATCTCTTTGTGTGATGAAAAATTGGACCCCTATAGCCAGCTGAATAAGTGATGGAGTGGCGTGTAAACAAATATCAATAACGATAATTGACAACTAATAGGAAAATATGGACAGACGGGAATTTGCAAAACATACATTAATGGCAACGGCCATGTTTTCGGCCACATCCGGAACGGGTTTGTCTAAATTGGGCAAACCAAAAGGGAAGGATGAATTTCCGGAATTCAAGCGACTATTCAATGGGAAAGACCTGAGTGGATTTGTTGATGTAAACACGTCAGAGGATACGTGGTGGGTAGAGGATGGATTATTGAAGTGTACTGGTGAGCCGATTGGTGTCATGCGAACAGAGAAGCAGTATGAAAACTTTATACTGGATATAGAATGGATGCATTTGGAACCCGGTGGAAATTCGGGGGTTTTTGTATGGGCTGACGGTACTCCTTATCAGGCCAGGCCCTTTCCGACGGGAATGGAAGTACAAATGCTGGATCCGGAGATAGCCGAATTACGTAATATTACTGAAGATTATGCACATGGCCAGTTGTTTCCCGTAATGGGCCTGGAAGGCACAATACCGGATAATCCATTTGAAATCAGCCCATCCAGAAGTAATCCCCTTGAGAGAAGGGTAAAAGGCAGAGGGCAGTGGAACAGGTATATAGTGGTATGTGTAGATGGGACGATTAAATTGGCCGTAAATGGCAAATTTGTCAATGGAATTCGGTCTCCAAAACGTAAAAAAGGGTATATCTGCCCGGAATCGGAAGGATATGAAGTTCATTTTCGAAGAATAGATATCATGGAATTGCCGGGTGGAGTTATAACGCCGGATCAAATTGCTCCGCTAGTAAGTTGATACAGTATTTTTGAAACTTGTAAAACTTATTTCTTGAGTACCTGATTAGGGCATATGGCACCAGCCCAAGGTCTATAATTTGTGTATTGATTGATCATTCATTTTATTAGATTCCTGAATCCATAACTAATCTTTATTCTAAATCTGAAATTAATGAAACGTTACTACTCTGTTTTACTACTCGTGTTTGGCACCTTGTTTTTTTTCATTACGGCAAATTCTTTTGGCCAGGCTGCCGAAGATGATAAACTCCGAATTATTGCTTTTGGAGCCCATCCCGACGACTGTGAAATCTCGGCCGGAGGCGTAGGGACAATGTGGGCCGAACAGGGGCACGCCTTCAAGTGTGTATCCATGACGAATGGTGATATTGGCCATTTCGGTATGTCGGGTGGTGCCCTTGCAATCCGCCGTATGCAGGAGGTAGAGGCAGCCGCTGAAATTCTGGGCATAGAAACGAAAGTTTTCGATATCCATGACGGCGAGCTGATGCCAACACTGGAAAACAGAAGAAAGGTAGCGCGGGAGATCAGAAATTGGCAGGCCGACATCGTTATGGTCCACCGCAGATATGACTATCACGCCGATCATCGCTATAGCGGGGTACTGGTGGATGACGCGATCATTCTTGTGGAGGCAAAATTCTTTACACCCGACACACCGCCGCTTCCCCGAAGCCCGGTTGTGCTCTATTATAGCGACCGATTTCAAAAACCATATCCATTTGACCCGATTATTGCTGTCGGAATTGATGAGGTCATTGACCGGAAAAGGGAAGCCCTGGAGCAAATGCCGTCACAATTTTCAGATAAAGAATCATGGACGTGGGGCCGCGCAGATGAAGTCCCTGAAGATGAAGCCACCCGTATGGATCTGCGGGTCAGTAACCTGATAGAGCGGAATGTCAATATCGCGAATAATTACAGGGGGCTCCTTAACGAGTTATACGGAGAAGAAGCAGGCTCTGCGATCCGGTATGCAGAAGTATTCGAACTATCCGAATTTGGGCGCCAGGTTTCCGTTGAGGAACTTAAAAGGTTATTTCCTGCCTTTGACTGAAAAATATTTACTGGAATCGAAAGTTATCAATTCGTGATAATTGTGTTTGGTTATTAAGTAACTTACAGGATTTTAC
>SKRC01000002.1 GCA_007118695.1 Balneolaceae bacterium
GGATAATAAATTTGATCAGACTCTGCCCAAAAATAGGGATTGCCTTTGCTATCGAACCATCCTTCAATACAGTGTTGCTCAGCATCCTCAACCAATTCTTCAACCACCATGATATTTTCAGTAGCCAGAGGATACTTGTCCAGGTCAACATACCTTTCAAAAAACCTGTTAAATAACTGTAGCAGAAGTGGAAGCTCCGCTCTTAATTTTTCCACTATGCTGTCCATTTACTCAGGTAATACATGCTTTGCAACAACAATCTCAACTGGCAACCTCACCATAGACATTTTTGTTACATCAACGATTTGAAAACCGGCATCTTCCAAAGATTCCTGAACAAAGATTGGCCGGCAATCAACATACTTCGGAAGCTTCGCATGTATCCATTCATATAGCCTCATCATTACATTAGCGATCCCCTTTTTAGACATTGCCACAACACAGATACGCCCGCCACTTCGAAGAACCCTTTGGCACTCGTGCAAAACAATTGGAATTTCCGGTGTATCGAAGAGTTCTAATGTGAAACTCATAAAAACAGCGTCAAAAAAATTCGCTTCGAAGTGAGGTTGAACAGCGTCGCCACACTTCAACTCCACTCTGTCTGATAACTCCGCCTCCCTAACTCTCGATTGGGTGATGTTGTACATCCCTTCCGATATATCAATTCCATAGACCTTGCCTGAATTGCCGACCGATTGAGCCAAAGCCAGAATGCTGTGTCCGGTGCCAAAACCGATATCAAGAACTATCTCACCTTCCTTAGCACTTAGCTTTTGTAAGCCGGTGTTTCTGCATTTCTTCTCGGCGAAACCAGCCACCATATCATACCAGTTACTCATCATATCATAAGTGGCCTTGGCTTCTTCCTTTGATCTTGTAACTCTGCTTATTTCCGTTTCACCCTCTGACATATTTTCCCCACGTTGTCAGTTATATTTGTAACAAACCTGCGTTTTACGTGCTAAAGTAGAAGTATAGGCGAACATTAATAGAGTTTCATTTAGAGCTCAAATTAAACGAGGCTGTTTATCTTTTTCCGCTTTATAACGGCTCAGCGTTTGTGCTGCCGGGCGACCAACGTTAAAGTCCAACAAAAAACCTGAACCGGTCAGCACGAAACGCCTTGTTAATTTTCCAGGACTGTATTTTGGACTACCAGAACACTCCTTTAATGAAGAAAAGAAAGAATTGTGATGAGGTTTTCTCATTAACGAAATAGTTTGAAGGTCATTCCAATCTGTTATAGGATGGTGACTGTAAGAATATCCCCTACACTGAACTCAGCTTATTCCCTATAACATATACACAAGCAAACCTATAAGTTGTAAGCGCTGCATGTAAATAACTGCATAATAACAAGTAATAAAACCAATAAACTAACTTAACGTTATGAAGAAACTAATCACTATAATCGTAATGATGGCTTTCCTGGTTGGACTGTCGTTTCACACAGCTGAAGCACAGAAGCCGGACTACGACAGAAAAGGTATTGAAATTGTGTCTACCGATAACCTGACATTTAAAATGGGCTTTCATTCAATTGGACGGGTTCAGGTTTTAACTCAGGATAACGTAAGGGTTTGGAGCGGTGGCGCATGGGTTATACCAGATGAAAATCTGCACGGCATGCAGACCTCCTTCGCAAACCTCGACTTTTTGGTGACTATCGGAGATAACGATATCGATGTATTTTTCGATGGTCTTTTGGGGACTCAAAGGCATCCAAGCAGATGGTGGGGTAATCAGGGATATATGTACATCAGAAATATTCCCGGGAACTCTTTCCTGACAGCTATTAATCCACTTTTAGAGCATATTGACATCAAGGCCGGTAACTTTTTTGCCGATTTTGGTGAACACCAATATACGCGAACAGTTAACGCGGATGCCCACCGTAACGCACTGGTCGGTAATCCTGTAGTTTCTCCGTTGGGAACAGAGCCCGGTATGGAAATCATTCTAGACAAAGACGCATTCGGTCTTATGTTAGGTACGGGAATTGGTACTCCTGAGCAGGACTTCCAGGAAGCCAGAAAGTATTCCTTCCGTACAAAACTCTGGTTGGACGCAATTGACGGTGTTTATCTGTCAGGTTCATTCTATACGGTAAATCACGATCAAGAAGCAAATCGAGGTACAAATATCTTTCGAAGAGAGAGACACGGATCTTCTTACGCTGCTGTCTGGAATTTAAATAATGACGATGGTGGATCAGGTGAAGGCCCCGGACAAGTAAGGCCCGGAAACGGACGGCAACTAACTGCTTGGGAAGTTAACGGTATTTTCACTCCGTTTGATGGAAACAAGATCTCTGCTTTCTTTGGAATGGGAGAAGATACAGGACCGGATCCAAATAACTTTGGTGAATTTGGTGATGAAGAGTGGACATATTACTCCGCTGAAGTACAGCAATTTCTTAACGATGATTTCTATCTGTCAGCACGATACAGCAATGTAGACTATGATAAGTTTTTAACTGACGATAATGACGGAAACGTGTCAAGAATTCAAGCTGGATTCGGTGCATTTATAACTGATAATATTCTTTTAAAAGCAGAATATGTATATCAAAAAGCTTCCGGCTTCAACGAAGGAACAACCGGAGTAGTAACCAGCGTGGATGTTGGTATGGAGCCGACATTCCAGGGCTTGATGCTTGAAGTAGGGGTTAGTTTCTAAAAAAGCCTATTTACATAAAAAATACACTTAAAAGGCCATCTGGCTAAATACCAGTTGGCCTTTTTTAATAGCATGGTACCAGTAGAACGTGGTGAAAGCATTTTATGAGTCAAGAATTTTGAAGAGCAGGAGAGGAAACCGTTATACGTTTTCTGTCTTAACCAGAAGAGATCGGAGCTCCATTCACAATCTCTTGCAAAATGAACCCCCTTCACCGGTGAATCGAAAAGTTGGTACATTAGTGGGTACAAAGACTTTAAAATCGGCTTATATGTGGCTTAAACCTAATTTATCGATCCACTCATAATCGATTGGTCGGAGGTTCAAATCCTCCCGGGCCCACTTGTTGATAAACAATTCCTGAGGGGGATACAAACCCCTCAGTTCCACTCTAACCCAAGAAAACCTCAAAAACTAACGACTGGTAAGCGAGTAGAAATGACTTGAAGTGAGCCTCGCGCACACTTCAATTCCCAGTCTTGGTGTCCAAATTGGTGTCCAATTTTTGAGGCGATTTGGGAGCCACTCTCAATGAGAACTCCCAAATCTTTTTTTGGAGTGGAACTATGGCATTTCTGACAAAACGCGGAAAGAATTACTACATCAAATGGAACACATCATAGAACGGAACCCTCAAAGCCGTTCGAAAAGCATTGGGCACGCGGCACAAGGGTGGCATGTCAAAAGCCCAACCGGTCCGGTGCGATCGGTGTTGTGGATGCGTACAATGGCATCGGTTTTGAAATACGGAATGATGCTGGTGATTACTTTATCTTTGCCCAGCAAGAGTACGGCTTCCAGCGTATAGCCGGTTTCGCCGGTTTGCATATCAGCGCTGTATAATGAGTTTTAACGTTAAAGACTATGTTCTACTTCACAACCGGTATGTTCAAGTGGAAAAGGGCCACTGGGAATTATCGTATCAAAGCCACTTCCTGTCCTGCTACTGATTACTGTGGATAAACCATGGGGCTAGCGGCCGGTAAATTTTATCCATGCCACCCAGTTTTCCGAAGCTGGCGGTTCCAGAACAAGTGTCAAAACATCTGAATAGCTCTCTGTCTCCCCCCACCTGCTGTTGCTGATATCCAGCCAGGTTACACGATAGTTACCGGATTTAACTTCGAACGCAACAGATCCGGAACCATCAGAGCCCGATTCCGAAACGCTGGAACCTCCTCCCGGCCCGGATCCGGGAAAATAAACGGCATAAGAAACACCCGGTTCACCAAAAGCGTACGCCTCGTTCTTGGTTCTATCAGTGAGCTGCTCGTTTAGAGGAACAGACCGGAATACGTTTAGAGAGTCTGATAGCATACGGACAGAGGTCAAGGTGTGTTGTGCCGATTCGTTCAGTCCAAGTCCTGCGGGAGGACGATGGAATCGTGACGAAGCGGCGCCGGCAATAATATTCCGCCAGAATTTTTCTATCACATTCTGGGTGGTTCCGGTCCATGGATATCCGGTATCGGCACCATAATTTTTGGTGTTGTTGATCGGCCGGGGAGACGGTTCGAGCCGTTCACGAATGTACATCAGATTTTCCCAATGGTCATCGGGATCCAGCTCTGCACTGTTTTGTGATGCTTCAAAATAGTCGTAGATCTCAGGGTAATCCACGGAAGCCCGGTGCTGGTCCCCCTGCAGATCCGGCAGCCAGTACATTTCCGTTACATATATAGTCCGGTCTGCCTCCGCAGCTTTCTCTTTGATAAATTGTGCCCAATACCATCCCCACTCAGGAGAGTAATGCGGATGAATCTCGTTGGTAATGCAGTAGAGGATATGCCCATGAGCAAGAGTATAGGAGAGAAGTTTTTCGATGAACCGATTTTGATAGGATAACACTCGAGAGTCGTTTGCCAATTCCGGGACCGTTAAGAAGAGATCCTGCGGAATCGAGCTTCTGTCTGAATATTGCGGGCGGGCGTAGGCCGTAGCAAGACTTGTGTTATCGGTTGAATAATTGATATTGTTCTTTGGATTCCAGGGGTTGTCCTCCCACTCTTCAGTGTAGTTATCCCACGGATCCCACAGTTCGATTTGTACGATGATATCCCGCACTTCCGTCAGGTGAAGCAGATTTTCCAGGCGTTGCCAGTACTCCTCATTCCACTGATCCAGATCATACCGCCCGTTCTCGAGTTGCTTGAATGGCCAGAGATTTCCTTCATCCCGGCTGCTCATGGTATTTCTGATGTAGTTCCCGCCGGATGAAACGAGCAGATCCAGATGGTCTTCCAGGCCAGCAGGAGGTAACTTCGGATGGTTGAACAAATTGTCCTGATCTGTTCCACCAAGCAACAATACAGGTTCTCCCTTGTATTGCCAGTAGAATGGATTCAAAGAAAAAGGCTGTATATAATCCGCCGCCGCAGGCTGAACGTCAATCTCTGACGGATCACGATCAGATTCGCAAGCAAGTATCGTTGCAAGCATCAGTAGAAAAATACCCGAGGTCCATATGTTATCAGGATAGTGCATAAATCCGGTTTAAGGTTTTAAAAAGTAAATGGCCATTCAATATAAACAGAGTAGAAAATATTAATAATGTGTTATACCATAGTTTTACCCCTTCAAAATAAAAAATCCCTAACCCTTAAAGATAAAGGCTTTCAACATGTATGTGGGTGGTTGGTAGAATGGCTTCAGAAGTCTTAGGATGACTTACTCTCAAAATATTTGCGCCGGCCTTACATTTTGTTAAATATCTGTTTCACTTTCCCTATACAGGAAATAATTCTTTCCTGTAATACTGACATGTTTGAACAAAAAGTATGAACAAAATATTTAATATATCCTTTTATTATATGTTATAGTTGAACCTGACCCCGTTCAATAAATAACCTGATAACTCCTTAATTTTGCAAAATTTGATGAATTCTGGAGGAAAAGTTCAGATATGTGATTCGATAAAAAAAACCTGACCAATACTTCAGGATTACTTTCAGTTTCGGCCCTTGCGTACTACTTCGACCACCAGGATGAAATTGACGCTGATATTGACGATAACTCCGATGAAGCAAAATGGAGCCAAAAAGTAGTTCAACATCCGAACAAAGGCGTTTGATCGCGTGGACAAAGTCAAAACGTTTCGATGAACATTATTTTTATTCCCTGAACAGTGAAGATTTGAGCCTACTCCGAAAAGTCTATTTTGGCAATAAAACGGGCCTTTATAGCCGATATAAAGGGGTGAAATCCCCCCAATTTCGACTTTTCGGTGTGCATTCAGATTTTAAATTTGAAGGTTATCCGCTGAACCCTTTATATCCACACTGTCAAATTGCAGCCTGAAAGCTGTTCCGTTGTCAAGCCTGTCAAATTGATACTCTCCATTCAATTGTTTGGCAAGGTTATCAATAACTTTAAGGCCTAATGTTGTGCCACCGGTAGAATTAAAGTCTTTGGGCAGACCTGCACCATTGTCCTGGATCATCAAATATAGTCTGTTATTATCCTTGCGTAACTGCACCGCAATCCTGCCGCTCCTGAGCCCTTTGAATGCATGTTTGAAAATATTGCTGACAACCTCGTTAATGATCATGGAGAAGGGGACGGCCTGATTAATATTCATCAATACCTTATCTACCTGGAAGTCAAAATCTATTTCTGTTTCTATCTTTAAGATCTCTCTGATCTGATAGATCAACTCCTTCAAACGCTCTTCTATTTCCATCCGGGAAAAATCATTCGACTTATACAGTCCCTCGTGTATCGATGCCATTGCCTGTATACGTGTAGAAACGGTAAGAAATTTATTACTTACCTCTTCATTTTCTTCCTGCAACGCCTGCAACTGTATCACCCCGGACATCACCGCCAGGTTGTTTTTGACCCGGTGATGAATCTCATGAATTAAAGTTTCCTTTTCTTCCAAAGCCGAACGCAACTGCTCTTCTCTGGATTTGATTTCGGTGATGTCTCTTTTTATTCCGATCCAGTTCGTGCAATTTCCCTGTTCATCCATCACTGGAAAAATAGAAATGCTTGTCCAGAATTTTTCACCGTTTTTTTTGTAGTTAATCAGCTCGGCTCGCCCCGGAATACCCTTTTCGATGGCCGTTCTCAACTTGTCCAGTTCTGTCCGGTCGGTTTCAGGGCCTTGCAGAATGCGGGGTGTTTTGCCAATTACCTCCTCTTTGGAATACCCGGTCATTTGAAGATAAGTGTCGTTCGCATAGATGATGCGGGGGCCGTCGGGTTTATCCATTTTCCCAACATCTGTAACGACTATGCCATCCGTAGAATTTTCGATAATCGCTTTATATAAGAAGGTCTGCAAATTGGATGTCTTAAATATATGGGATTGATATTTACACTAATTTTTGAAGTTAATATTATTTACATCGATAACAATATTTATTAGAATTAAATCAAATTAAAAGGGGTAGCCTTGCCTCAACAAAACTACCCTATAATTAAGAATAATGATTACAACTACATAAACTACGAGCGAAACCCAACGGCTTCCCCTGCGAGCATTCAAACCGGTCGGCCATCGGCTGGCAGGTAGCTCATTTCGCAGCTTTTCGATCACATCCCACTGACTGCTTACAGGCACTCCGTTCATTGAGCGGATAATATCTCCTTCACAGATACCGGCCATGGCCGCAGGCTGGTTCTCAGGTGCAAAAGTTACCACAACTCCATTTTCAACCGGCTGCATTGCCACCCCTATCTGCACCCTGCGGGGCAATTCTTGTGCGTATAAGGCTTCTGTAAGAAGAATAAAAACAGCCAGAATCGTGAGAATATTCTGGAAAAAAGTGAGGTCGTCCTTCTTTTCAGAAATGATACTGGCTGTTTTTTCATACACATAATGCTTTGATTCATTCTTTATCAACAGATGAAGTTTATCCTCCTCAGATCGCAAAACTGGTTTTTAATCTTGCTGAAATGAGAGGAATACTTTTTTATACAACCTGCCCGGTTGCAATTTTAAATTATTTCAATAATATTTATTGGTCAAATTGGATGAATACCTTAATGAGATAGGTATAATCAATGAATGAAAATGTTGAATTACGCCATCTTCGCTATTTTGTTGCTGTGGCTGAAGAGTTGAGCTTTGGGCATGCAGGTGAACGTTTGCTCATTACACAGCCTTCATCAGCCTTCAAATTCAATCATCATCACTCTGTTGAATTCTTCTTCTGATATTTAAAAACCACTGCATGCCAGGCAAGGCCCACGATAATCAACAGAATTCCAAACAACCAGATTTTGGGATCGATCCAAAACGCAAGAAACAGGCAGCCAAACAGGCCTAAAGCCGGAATGACTCTTGGATACAGCCTGAGATCTGCAGGCAAAAACAATGCAGATAAATTGGTAATCGCATAGTAAATAAGTACCGTAAAGGCACTGAAAGACCAGGTAAATACAACGTCTCCGCTTAATACCAATAACCCGATTATCCCCCCTGTTACCCATACGGCTGTGGCCGGGCTTTGATTTTCGGGATTGATTTTTGCCAAACCGTGTGGAACATCTCTTCTGCGGGCCATCCCGAGCATTACCCTGGACAGGCCGAGCAGCAGGTTCAGCAGAACTCCAAGCATCGCCGTGATGGCGGCTATGGTAATTGCCGTGCCAATTACCGGCAGGGACAAGGCTTGAGCTGCAATCATTAACGGGGCGGCTTCCCCCTCTACGGTTTGCCCGAATGCCTCAGCCCCCATAATCTGAATCGCCGTAAGTGAAACAGCCAGGTAGAGAACCACAATAATCATCATGGCAAGGATGATTGCTTTTGGAATGGTTTTTTGTGGATTTGAGACTTCTTCACCCAAGGTAGCAATACGTCCATACCCCGTATAAGCGACAAACATCAGTGCAGAAGCATAGAGAATGGAGGAGATGGAGGTATCGGTGAATGAATCGACTATCGGCTTCGTTGGCAGGCCATTGGTAAACAAGCCGGCCACGACCAGTGCCGCCAGGCCCAACAGAGTAACGAGTACAATAAACTTGTTTGCGAGATTGCTCCGGTTGATGCCGCCGGATACGAGAAAAGTCATGATAAATAACAAAAGCACGCCGGCTCCGACAATCCCCCATGATCCGGCACCCACACCGAAGGCGTAAAATAGATAACCAATGCATCCCAATACGGCGGTTGCAGCTGAGGCGGATTTGGCAACCAGGAACATCCATCCGGCCGTGAATCCAAAATAGGATCCAAGGAATCGGTATCCATATTCGTATGTGCCCCCACTTACAGGGTGAGCAGCAGCCAACTGGGCACTGCTTAACCCATTAAACGTGGCGAGTATTGCAGCAATTACAATAGCGATGATTATTCCGTTGCCTGCAACTTGAGTAGCAATGGCAATACTGACAAAAATTCCGGTTCCAACGATGGAACCGAGTCCCATAAGTATAGCACCCGGGGTTTTTATGTCCCGTCTTAGTTCGGATGGCATCTAAAAAATCCGGTTGGTTAGTTACAATGTTGTTGTAACCTTAAATCGATCGACCAGTACCCGCCTCCCTTTATCCAGAGGAAGATACTGCCGATCAACATAGCCAGGTCATTTCTGGATTCATGCATCATGCTTAAGAACCCGTAATACTCTAGTTCTCTTAAACTGAATCCCCAAAAACCGGTACCCAGCAATATTGGAAGTTTCGTTGTAAACAGGGCGGTTAACATTATGACAATGAGGGGAATAACAGCAAATCGAGTAAGAAAACCTGCCAAAACTAGCAGTCCGCATAGAACTTCTAATCCTCCAACCATGTATCCGGAAAATTCTGGAAATGGAATGCCGATCGACTCAAATCGTCCGGGGCCTCGCAGTTCCGGATACAAAAATTTTTGAATTCCTTCTGAAAAAAATACCACCCCGACAAGAAATCGAATGAGAATCGTTGATTTGGATTCATCTGTTTGAAATAGCTGTTTCATTATAACTTATCTTAAATTGGAATTGGTTGGCAGAATTCTGAAAACATATATATTGTGGTTGTAAATAGCATAATTAAGAATAATCTAGACCATAAACCAATTCAGGACGTTCAACAGTCAGCATGTCAATACCCTTCTTTTATTGTAAAAAAAACGCCGGATTTGCTTGACAACGATTTATAATTTTGCGAGTATTGACCATCAAAATAGTCACATAAGATTTGCCATATATAAACCCTTACCGGATCGTTCCCTGCAAAGGTTTATATATGTATGAATCTCTCTTGATTAACCCTTATCGGTTGACAGCTGGTGAGGGTTTTTTATTATAAAAATGGCACGGATTTGCCCATAGAGACCAAGTACAATTTCAGAGAGTGTTGCTATCAATCACTCGCGCAAGTTGAAAATCATGTTGGATGTTGTTTCAAAGTATAGTTACTTACTGGTAATGAACATCAAACCCGAAAAATTATGATACGAATGCCAATCACACTTTTTTGTTGCCTGTTATCGGGCATGATTTTGTTTGCCTTTGCATCTGTTGCAGCCCAGGAGGTGAACCTGGAACCCGGGGATCCGGCGCCCGAATTTGAAGCTGTTACTGCCGAGGGGGAGCAGTGGAGGAGTAAAGATCATATCGGCGAGTCGATCCTGGTCGTTTATTTTTACCCGGCTGCCATGACCGGCGGCTGTACGGATCAGGCGTGCAGTTTTCGTGACAACCGGACCAAGCTGACAGAACTTGGAGCCGAGGTTGTCGGGATCAGCGGTGATCAGATCAGGAATCTGCAAATTTTTAAACGCACGAATAATCTGAATTTTCCCTTGCTGTCGGATCCTAAAGGTGAAATTGCCCGGGTCTTTGGCGTACCGGTCAGGGATGGTGGAACCATCACGCGCGAAGTGGATGGAGAAGAAGTAGAGCTTTCGCGGGATATAACGACCGCCCGCTGGACCTTCATCATCGGCCGCGACGGCAACATTCTTTACAAGGATACGGATGTGAACGCAGCCGGTGACAGCGAATCGGTGATCACTGTTATCGAAGGGCTGGCACAGAATTAACCCAAAAAGGTTCATGTGCTATCAATCCGGTCCGCTGGCTGGGTATCAAGGGACGATGCATGCTGTACTGGATTCAATCCCAAGTGGCAGGGGCGGGCCTAAACTAAGACTTGCCGGGAAGCCGGCATTTGAGATTCAATAACAACCGGGCGATCGAAGAGCTAATCCGTGAGGCGATGGCCACTTCCGCAGACGGGAAACCACCCGTTATGGATGTGAATATCGATTACTCCAAACGATCCCGGTTTACAAAAGGGATTGTGAAAACATTCCTGAGCCTTTTTCCACTCGATGAAAAAGTGCGGTTTATCAACCGGACGGTCAAGCGAACAATAACAAGCAATCAATAACAGGATGGCCGTCAACACCGGTCCAAGACTTTTGGACACATCGCGGCCACATTCTGAGAACCTATTCCAATGCTCTGCCAATATCAGACGGGCCGGCGGGTCGATACACAAAGTATAAATGCATTGTATGTTCTTGATTTGCAAATAATTGAATCATTTTTGACGGAATATAAAAATTACATTTTGTAGAGTTTTGAAGTTTTGATGTCCCATATGTTGATTATTTACTTATAAGTAAATTATGGGGTATGACAGGATCTTAATGTAAATTCCTGCCGGAATTTTCGTATTTTCGTGGATTCTCGTTTCGTGAATTAAGGCCTTGTATTCGATTGGATTCAGGCCTTGTATTCGATGAATCAGAAACAACTCTGACAATTAAATCAGGAAAACTATCACTACAGATTAACATCAATCAGTTAAGCAGTAAAAATGATGGCAGAAAGAAAGGAAAAGTCCACTGGGAGAGTTTCTCCATACAGTGATAAGGAATTAGAATATTTCCGGGGAATCATCCTGCAAAAACGGGAAAATGCGGAAAATGAGCTCGAAGCCCTTCAGGGTTCCCTGCGGGATAATAATCTGGATAACTCTTCCGATGGCTCCGCCTACTCATCCCATATGGCTGATGCCGGAACCGATGCCCAGGAGCGCGAGAAAAAGTATATGCTGCAAAACCGCACGCGAAAATTTATCCGATACCTGGATGCTGCGCTCGAGCGCATCGATAACAAGACATACGGCGTTTGCAAAGTAACCGGTAAGAAGATATCCAAAGGCCGGCTGGAGGCTGTGCCCCATACCCAGTTGAGTATTGAAGCCAAGAAAAAACAGTAATTTTCCCCGCCGCCTTCTCCCGTACGATTTGCAGGTTTGCCTATCAAATAGTTAATTAAGTGTAATTATTAACGAATATGGGGATGGGTATGTGGGAAAAGATTACATTGACCGATAACAGAAACACCACTTTCTTGATCCGGTTTATGGTGGGGTTTATCTTTTTTACCGAAGGCGTCCAAAAATTTCTGTTTCCTCACCTTCGTGGAGCCGGCCGGTTTGAAGACATGGGATTGCCTGCCCCTGAGTTTTTGAGTTACTTTGTGGCCTCGTTTGAAGTGTTGTGCGGAGCTATGATCCTGCTCGGGCTGCTGACCAGGCTGGCCGCTATACCGATCATATTTATCATGGTAGTGGCGATCGTCGTTGTAAAACTGCCGGTGTTGATGGATGAAAATTTCTGGGTGATGTTGTATATCACCAAAATCGACTTTGCCATGTTGATAGGAGCCATCTACCTGTTTATCGAAGGCAGCGGGCGATGGTCTGTCGATAACAAACTCTTCTACAAGGTGTCCCGGGATTGATTTGAAAGAGCATGGGGAGAACAGTTTGATGAGGATGGACAAGGAATTGGATTATGGTTAAAAAAATAACAGAGTGTTTTCCGGCGCTCCGAGCACAGCGATTCCCGCGAAGTGAAAATTTCTTGGTAAAAATGAGGGCTAACTGAAAATAGGTATCGCGGCAAAGAGTTCCACACGGGCGCAATTGCCGCATATTACCTGAACCATGGGAGCAATCTGCCCGCCTACGTTGTCGTGGCCTCTTTCATCAATAACCGAAGGGGCAATGATTTCCCCGATTTGCCAATCATTTGTCCGGCAAACGGTACATCTGAAATCTGCGACATGTTGATCCAGCCAATTTCTAACCTGGGCTACTTGTTCTTGTTTTAAAGCCATTTTGATTACCTGTCATTTGTTGAGTCATTCTCTTCACATTTCTTACGGGATGGCTTTCCTTAAAGTATAAAGCATACAGATCGGCGCTAAACCGGTATGGAAACTAAAACTGTAATTTAACAGATGTATAGAAATCCGCAACCCCTTTATTGCAGGATTCAAGATATGGATGCAAGTTACCAGTTACCAGTTACCAGTTACCAGTTACCAGTTGGCAGTGGCAGTGGCAGTGGCAGTGGGCAGGGTGCAGATGGAGCACAGCGACCGTCGGGAATACAAGATACAGGATGCAGGACAGAGTCTTGAGTCATGAGTCTTGAGTCCGCACTTGACCCACTGACCCACTGTAGCAAATAGCCAGTAACGAATAACCTTTAAACCGGTTACATTATAACCGGCAACAAACACCTCCGTAAAGTTTTGGAATTAAGCCATCAGTATGTAATATTGTCAACACAGAGAAATAGCTCATTTACAATCTAAAAAAAGGGAGGCCTTATGGCTGACGACAGTGTGTATAAAATTATCGAACTTGTGGGAACCAGTAGTGAATCCTGGGAAAAAGCGGCGGCTAATGCCGTAGACAAGGCGTCTGAGTCGTTGCGGGATCTTCGTATTGCTGAAGTAAAATCTTTTGATGTTAAGCTCAACAACGGCAAAATTGAAGCCTACCGCGTGCGAATGAACATTTCCTTTAAATATGAAGGCGGGTAACGGATTAAAGCTGGCTAATCAAGCAACCGTCGCGCTGCAATCAGATTGATAACGGAGAAGAGCAGATAAACCATCACCGCAGCTCCGGCGACGATTGTAAAAATTTCGACCGGGGCGAGCTGATATTTTTCAGCTACGGGTGAAGAGACGATTACGGTCCACTCAACAACTGTGCGCAGGGCGATAACAAATGGGATTATCAGGGCAAGCGTACTCCCAAATTGGCAGGAGCGGTAGACGACTTCGGCCATCTGACGAGCTCCGTATACCGAAAATCCAAATGAAAGAACCCCTCCAATCACCAGGGTAACTACGTTTATGAAGTAGCCCATCTGCCAGCCGGGACTTCCCGATACAAACCACATGATCCCAAGCCAAAACAAGGCTCCATTTACCAGGCTGATTATTCCGCCAATGAGATAAAGCATGCTTTTGGATGGCCGATCTCCATGGTCCTTATCCTGCTTTTGCTCATTTGTAATGTGAATTTTTGTCATTCTGACGATTCAAGGTTCAAGGTAAAATGTTCATCTTTGGCGCACTAAATGAATTTCCGGCATTCAGTTCTATAACAGAGATACAAGATACGGGTTGCTGTTTCGCGGTGTAGGAGCGTATTCCGGATTTAATCCCGTTTGCCTGTTAAGATACGTTATTACGTGATACAAGATACTGGATACAGGTTGTGGATTCGGCGTGTTGATGAACTTTTGGTTTGTATCTGTTATTACTTGTGGGATCTTTTTATAATTGTGATACAAGATACAGGTAGAGCGTAGTAAAATCTTTTTGCTCCCGTTGCATTCAACTTTTCCCTGCGAAGTGTCCGGATAGGTCAAATTTTATGTCAAATCGATGATGGAAAATGTTATATGTCAAATTTGGTAACACTCGGA
>SKRC01000161.1 GCA_007118695.1 Balneolaceae bacterium
AAAATTGATAAATCCACCCGATTCCACTCTCTCACCCGAATTTTTCACCAAGGAATTTCTCCGTCAGCAAGACGATGCAAAAATAGCAACGGAAACGTCCCGTACAGCTGTCGGGACGTTGAGCACGCTATATTAGCTTTAACGCAGTTGAGGGGAATATTTCACTCCGTGGGGAAATGATGTACGCCTAGCGAAATGCGGGCTAACGGGCTTTGAATCCTTCCACATTGAACTGCAGGCTATATACCAAATCCCGGGACGTGATATAGAGTGTGGCGGGATCTTCTCCGCTCCATTCGACGTTGGAAACCGACTGCTCGAACCCAATATCCTGCAGGTGGTTGCCCTGGCTGTCAAACACGGAGATGCCGGCCGGTCCTGTCGTATACAGCCGGTCGTCCGTGTCAACGACCATCCCGTCAGCCGCCCCGCCATCATCCCAGGGGCCGACACTGGCAAAATGCCGCGGGCTGGACAGATTCCCGTTGGCATCGACGTCAAAGACCGTGATATCCCCGGTTTCGGAATCGTTGACATAAAGTCTCGACTCATCCTGGGTGAGGATGATGCCGTTGGGATAGTCGAACTCATCGTATACCAGCGTGAGCTCCCCGTTGGGTGAGAGCTGAAATACCCCGCTGAAGTCGAGTTCCCGGTCTTCATCATCAACCCCAAAAGGCGGGTCGGTAAAGTAGATCGTTCCGTTTGAATGAACTGTCAGGTCGTTGGGGCTGTTGAGCCGGTTGCCCTGGTAGTTGTCAACAATGACCTCAAGTTCACGGCCGGCTGTTACCCTGGAGAGCCGTCCTGCGTGCTGACACAGTATTATCGAACCGTCAATATCGGCCTGAATGCCATTGGCGTTTCCTGATGGCTCTATATAGATTTCCGATTCCTCCCCGGGCACCCATCTGTAGACCCGGTCAGCTGGAATGTCGCTGAACAGCAGGTAGCCGTCGGGGTGCCAGTAGGGGCCTTCGGTAAACTCGTGGCCGGATGAAATCACTTCCGGCTCGGCTCCCTCATCAATAATCCTGATTTCCTCTACTTCACAGGCAAATAACAGGAGTGAAGCGGTGATCATTACACAAATAGGCAGGTAGAATTTGTTCATGGCAGTTGCTCGTTTTTTTGCTTAAAAATTGACAGATCTCCATATGCAGTGATTATATAACTCAACTTTCGGATATTCCCAAAAAAAAACCAGCCAAACCTATAACATGATCTCCCGGTAATTTCCTGCTCTTGATGTGTTCAGGCCATTTATGGAATTGTTGCAGTTGGTGGACATCTGATATTCACATCCCAGTCAGGATAATCTTGCCGGTATTTTCGTTGTTTTTTATCATCTGATGGGCCTGTTCAACGTCATGCCAGTCAAAGACCTGGTGGATCACCGGCCGGATGATACCCTCTTCTATGTGGTCCATGGCATAGGAGTGGAAATCGCTCGTGAGATTCATTTTATATTCTGCCGGCCTGTTGCGCAGGGTTGATCCTTTTATGGTGAGCCGCTTGCGCAGAATCGGCAAGAGGTTCATGTTTTCAACACCGGTGCCGCCGAGCATAGACAAATAAATGAGCCGGCCGTCCATGGTCAGGATCGCTATATTATTTTCCCAATAGGGAGCCCCGACAAAGTCGATGATCAGATCCACACTTTTCGGTCCTGCCTCTTTCTCAATTACCTTGGAAAAATCTTGCTTCTTGTAATTAATGGCCAATTCGGCACCCAGTTTCAGGCAAGTTTCGAGTTTCTCATCTCTACCTGCAGTCGTGATAACTCTGCAGTTAAAGACTTTATTGGCAAGCTGGATAGCCGCAGTTCCGACACCACTGGCTCCGGCGTGGATTAGCACCGTCTCGTTCTTTTTGATATTACCCAGCATCTTGAGAGCCTGGAATGCTGTCAGAAACACTTCCGGAATGGCGGCTGCTTCTTCAAAGCTCAGGTTCTCAGGGATGTGCATGGCCATTTTCTCGTGAATGACACAGTATTCGGCGTAGCCTCCACCGGGAAGCAGCCCGAATACTTCATCGCCTTTATCATAGCGGGTTACTTCCGGGCCGGTTTCTTCTACCACTCCTGCCATTTCAAGGCCAAGGATCGTGGAGGCTCCTTCGGGAGGAGGATAATTGCCCGATTTCTGCAACAAATCCGCCCGGTTCAAGGCTGTCGCTTCAATTTTCACCAGCAGTTCATATTCACCGGGTTCTGGTGTCGGAACTTCCCCCGGAATCATTTCGGGTTTCTCCTTGCTGTTATCGATCAAAAGTGCTTTCATAATGCTATATAAAATGGTTCCATTCAGAATGTCAAACGTCTTATAGAGGCGTTATTTAAAATAGAATTATTCATGAAGATGATAAATGATAAAGAGCTATGATGAGCCTTTCGCAGATTACACAGTTTATGCGGATTTCCAAGGGGTAACATCTAACTCGCAGATACCGTGAGAAACGTTAACCCACATTTCCCCGACAGCGGTCGGGGTATAAAAATGATCCCCGAACGCCTTCGGGAGGGAAAAGATGTATCCCGCGACCGCCGTCGGGGTATAAAAAATGAGACCACCTTTCGGGAGGGAAATGATGAGCGCTTGGAGCTCACAACTGTTTTCGTACATCCGTGAAATCTGCGAGCACCCAATAAAAAACCCAATAAAGGTAAATCCTCCCTGCACCGGATTATCCGCCTGTTCTTACTTGATCCAGCAAGCGGTTGACCATCCGGTTCAGGTCACTTGACAGCCCGAGCCACCAGACAGGCAGCAGCAGGGTCAGCGATACGATCGTGGTCGTAACGATCACGTTCGGAACCAGCCGAAGTTCCGGCAACAGCATTACAACGATCCATGAAATCATTGCCAGCAGAATCAGCCAAAAATAATCCCGCGTGAACGGCTGCATGGAAAACCTGATCCATACAAAGATATACTTGATCAGGTTATAGAGAAAGATGGAAAGCATGGTTGCAATAGCAGCCCCGTGAATGCCGTATTTCGGAATGAGCAGCAAATTGGTTCCCACCGTAAAGAACACAAGCAACAGGTTGGTAAAAAAATCAAACCGGTAATGTTTTGATGTGATGATGATGCTGCCGTTGGTCCCCGTTGCCATATCAAAGAGCTTGCCGAGGCCGATAAAGAGAACCACGAAGCGGCCTTCTGCATAAATATCCGGCAACAGTGCCAGCAGTGGCTCGGCATTCACCCATACCAATAAAAGAAAATAGGTGCCTGCTATTGATTGCGTGATCGAGGTTTTGTGGTAGATCTTTTCTACCTCTTTCCAGTTTTTTTGCCGGATATAATCGGCAATCAGGGGAGTGGCAATTTTTTCAATAGCCCGCTGGGGCACGGTTATTACGGTCCCGATGTAGAAAGCGATGGCATAGACAGCGGTCTGATCCAAGCCACTCAGGGACCCCAGCATCAGAATATCGATATTCCACACAATTACGGTGGTCAATCCGCCCAGAAGGGTGTAAATGCCGTAACTGGCCATACCCCTGGCGAGGGATTTTCGCATGACCGTAAATCGGGGGGTGATCTTCAGCTCACCCATCCTGAGAAGCGCGCCAAGCAGAAGAAGCGGCTGAAGTCCGTAAGCGACG
Organism: Balneolaceae bacterium; assembly: GCA_007118695.1. Lineage (GTDB taxonomy): Bacteria > Bacteroidota > Rhodothermia > Balneolales > Balneolaceae > SKRC01. Next base: position 3,617 of record SKRC01000161.1, read on the forward strand.
GCAAAAAGCAGGATAAAGACCGGGAAGGAGATCCAGCCAAAAAAGTAGATGCCCAGAATTACGATAACAACCAGCCTCAGAATTACTTCGGAAACGAGGGACCCTGTCATGGAATCGCGCAGTGATCGAAGGTAGCTGTTGAGGACTTCAAAATAGAGAATGAACAGTGTGATCGGCAGCACGTAAAAGTAAAAGTCTACAAACAGCGGGGAACGTTCTGCATAAATACCGATCAGGGGTTCACGGAATAGCCAAAACAACAGGCTGAAAATAATGAATCCGGCCAGAGGGACAGTCAGCGCAAGGAAAAGTAACCCGGTCAGTTTTTTGCCCGATTTTCTGAACAGAGGGAAAAATCGAATAACCGTATTACGCATACCGAGATGGGCAAACTGAGCGCCGATCATCGAGGCAGAAATAAGCACCCGGGTGAGCCCGTATTGATCCGGGTCAAGGATGTGGGGGTAGAGAAAAATGGTCGTTACAAAGCCAAGGCCTATTCCCGTGTAGGTGAAGGCGGCGTTGTAAATGCCCTGTTTTGCAATGATCCCCAAAAGCATTGGTCTGGTTAAAGTTCCCCGCTATAATAGTGAATCGAAATGAATCAAAACAAAACCGATCCGAAATGATATATTTCGTTCTCAACTAAACCCACATTAGTTATTGAATATTCAGCCCGCCCCCCGAAAGCCCGGGAGACGGACCCCGATCGGTTTTCAGCAGATAAAGGTTAATGGATTTAATGGGGTATAAACGAATGGATTCAGGACAGATGCGAATCGGCATGATTATGGATACGCCTTTTCCTCCCGATGCCAGGGTGGAAAATGAAGCACGTACCCTTATTGAAGAAGGGCACCGGGTGTTTTTGTTTCACATCGATTATGAAGGCCGGCCGGCCGGCGATAAACATGAGGGCATAGAGATCACCCGTCACCGGGCAGGCAAACTTCTCTATAAACTGTCTGCACTGGTGTATACCGTCCCTTTTTTCCGATGGCTTGTAACCGGAAAGATCCGGGAATTTATCCGGAAGACCGGCGTGGATGTACTGCACATTCATGACATGGTGATCGCCGAAGCTGCGATGGAAGCCAATAAATCATTTTTATTGCCGGTGATACTCGATTTGCACGAAAACCGGCCGGAGATCATGCGGTTATACAAGCATGTAAATCAATGGCCGGGTACCTGGCTGATCAGTCTGGAGCAGTGGCAATCCAGGCAAAGGGAATTGATGGAGAAGGCCGACCATGTGATACTGGTCACAGAAGAAGCACGGCATGAAGCCGCTGCAGTCGATGGAATTCCTTTGGAAAAAACAACAGCGGTACCCAATGTAGTGCGGCTCGACCGGTTTGATGTCCATGCAGCCGATCCGGAAATCAATCGGATTACCGAAGAAAAATTCACATTGCTATATATCGGTGATACATCGGTCAGACGCGGGACGATCAATGCACTGAAAGCGGTGGACCTGTTGCAGCGGATGATACCGGAGCTACAGTTTATTCTCGTTGGTAGCAGCAGTCAGGACGATCTGTTGCATGATTTTACCGAGGCCAGGGGGTTAAACGATAGGGTGCGGTTCGAAGGGTGGCAGCAGCCTGAACGATTACCGGCATATATTAATGCCTGCGACCTGTGCCTGTCACCGCTGTTGCGAAATACTCATCACGATACCACCTATGCCAATAAACTGTTTCAATACATGGCGGCCGGAAAAGCGGTGGTTGCAAGCGAATGCCCGGCCCAGGCAGCGGTTATTGAGTCGGAAAATTGCGGGGTACTTTACAGGGCTGATGATCCCGGAGACCTGGCTCGTGCGATTCTTGAGCTCTACAACGACCCGCAACGAATAAAACAACTGGGCCAACATGGAGCCCGGGCCGTCCGGCAGCGCTGGAATTGGCAAGTAACCGGAACGAAACTCATCGAAGCGTACGAAAAGATTTATAAAAAAATGGAAGTATAAAAATTTTCTCCTGTTAGCAAGGTTTTCATTGGCACTCTTAAAATACGAACATTACTCTCAACCTGAGAAGGGGAGTTTCATTCCTCTTTTCTGATATACTCCTCAATCAATGAGGATTTACTTGGGTGGACAAAAAAGCAATCTCTTACACCATCATCGATTGCCCGGACGATCGAATCAACTTTTATCAGGTTGTCGTTTTTAAAAATGTAAGATTCATAACCCAATTGAGTCATTATGGATTCAATTTTCTCTTCATTGAAATCAAAAAGTATTTCACAAATGATGATGGGAAGGTGTGATGATATGATTTCATATCCGCCTTTTAGAATTCTGAACTCTGAGCCTTCAGTATCAATTTTAATCAAATCGACACAGGTTACTGATTTACCCTCACAATATTCATCGAGAGTAATACCGGGCACATTATAAGTTTTGAATTCCCTGTTTAAATTTTTGGTTGCTGCATTACTCTCTCCGGATAAAATATCCCGGGTAAATCTGTACTTGTCATTTTCCACTTCATGAAATGTCAGGGTCTCCCTGTTATCTGTCAGTGCAATCTCTTCAATACTGACCTGCCGGTCAAAATCATTCAACAATACATTCTTTTGAAGATATTTGCCTGCTCCTTTGGCCGGTTCAAAACTATATACTTTAATATTTCTGTTTTCAGTACAAGCGAGAATCGTGTAGTAACCGATATTGGCCCCGACATCAATAAAACAGTCAACTTTTTTAATCAGGCTGCGAAAGATTGTCGAGTATTCGAATGAAGAAATCCCATGCCAGAAGAGTTGTTGTGTGAGATAACTGGTCTGATTGGTTGCCAGTTTAAACCGGTTTTTTCCATTGTTAAGTTGAATAACACCGGAAGGAGGAATTTTGAAATGCACGGGAAAAATGACGGAAAGTCCCTTGTTAATCCATCTAAGAAAAAAATTGATATACCGGTTGTAAATAATCAGGTAGATTATACTCATTTACCATTCATGTAATTGAAATGAAGAAGGCCGAAATTTAAATGGAATCAAATAAAGCTGTTATGGCGTTTTTGCATGGATAAGCTGTGCTAATTTTTCTGTTAACTTCACCCTTGAATACCGGTGATTGGTTCGGTACTCCTCCGATATGGTTTTTCCGTTTTGGCCGGCGAGGGCTTTCAGCGCATCCCGGATGCCGGCCTGGTTGTTGAACTCACAGGCGGTTCCTGCCTTCTCCTCGCGTAGAATCTCAGCACTGTCTCCGTCAACCGGCCCCAGCATCAGAACCGGCCGGCCGCTGCCAAGGTATTCAAAAAGTTTACCCGGAATATGATGCTTGATATTTTCAACATCGGGGATCGACAACAGAAGGATATCTGCTCCGCACATTTTTTCAAGTGCAATCCTGTGGGGTTGATACTCTTCAAAGGCAACAATATGTTGAAGCTTTAACTGACCGACCAGTTTAGGCAGTTTCGGGTGAACATCACCGATGAATTCAATCCTCAGATCCATCTCATCCCGGAGTTCGTGTACTGCTTTAAGAAACGCTTCCGGCACGGCCGCCTCACCGATATTCCCGATATGACGAATCAGCAGGCCGGGCGACGATGTTTCCTGTGGTATGATGCCCCGGTAATCGGCAGGATCAAACCCGTTGGTGATCACCCTGTAACCGCGCTCCACAATCTTGCGGAAGTCTTCGGCCTGAGAACGGCTGACGACAATCACTTCATCGGCTTGTGTCAGTATCGATCTCTCCATTTTCTCGTCCAACTGTTCAGCCACGGCCGTTCTGGGCAGAATCTGGTTATAGTAGACCTGTGACCAGGGGTCGCGAAAATCAGCCAGCCACCGGATGTCATATTTCTGCCGGAGCTGTTTACCGATAAAATGAACCGAATGCGGCGGGCCGGTGGTAATAATGGTATCAATCTGGTGATTTTTGACCAGGTCTTCAGCCCGCTTTCTAGCCGTGATGAGCCAGCCGGCTCGTGCGTCCGGAATAAAAACATTGGCGCGAATCCAGCTGCCGATATTCGATCGCACGGTTTCCCCTTCGAGTTCAATGGTCGGTTTAATGGATTCCTTTTTCTCGCCACTCAGCCCGGCATACAGCCCGAATGGTTCGATCGTCCTGGTTTTGTATACTTTGATATTTTTTGGGATCTCCTTTTCCAGGGTCGGATCCTGTATGGGATAGGTCGGGTTTTTTACCGTCAAAATCACCGGTTCAATATCAAAATCCGGTAAATACCTGGCAAACTTCAGGTATCGCTGAACGCCCGGCCCTCCGCTGGGCGGCCAGTAATAGGTGGCAATAAGAACTTTAGCTTTCATCATTGTTTACCGGTTTCCGCCGCCTCCACCATCCGAACAGAAGGCCAATGCCAACCGCCCATTGCGCCAGGTTGGCTGCCCAGCTTATTCTGGCACCCCATATATGAGATACCGGGTTGAAAGAGAGTTCAAGTGTATGGTCTCCGGGCGGGATCTCAAAGCCCCGCAACAGGTAATTGGTCTTGTGTATTGGTATTTTATCCCCGTTAAATCTGGCTTCCCACCCCGGTGGGTAGTAGATTTCGCTTAATACCATAAAGCCCGGTTCAGTCCGTCTTACATTGATTTCCATGTTTCGTGCGGTATAGGTAACGAATTCAATTTCAGCTTCGGGATCTTCGCTGACTTCGATCTCGGTAAAAGCTTCTGCGACCGCTGTCTCACGAGGGTCAAAGCCCTGGTCGGGCATCACCAATGTAAAAGCTTCCCGGGAAGATACGGCCAGCTCAACTTCATCGACAAACCACGCTTTGGGCAATACATTTTCGTTTTCATAAACATAGTAATCATTCCGGCTGTAAACTTCCCGGTAGCCCTGCAGCGGCAGCTGACGCCGGGCCGAAATGAATTTCACATTCAGCATGTCGAGCATCGCCATGTTGATACCCTGCGGGCCGGTAAAGAGCCCTTCGTCAATGACATCCTGGATCAGGCTCAGTTTGGCTCCTGAGTACCCGCCTATCGAGGGATAAAAATAACTTGGAATGGCGTTGTTAAAAGGGTTGTCATCCAGTGGCAGTGCCCGGTACGGATACCCGTCAGGGGATTTCTTGTTATCCCTGATAAATTCATCAACCGGGCTCCGCTGGTTTTCAATTACTTGTGTGAGCTCCAGGTCTCTGTCAACCAGGGCATGTTCACTGATATACCGGTTGCCAACCAACAGCTGATCCACGGCAGCGAGCACGATGAGTGCCAGGATCAGAAATCCACCGCCCATTTTTGCCTGAAAATAGAAGGCGATCATCAGGCACCCGACACCTGCCAGCAACAGGTATCGCATGGTATCGTTGCGGGCTATTACTCTGCGTTCAGGTTTTAACCGGTTCTCGATGATCTGGTTCACCCGCTGTTGAACCTGACGGTTATCGGGTGATAAATCGCTCTGCATGGCCACCTGGTGGGCGATCTGTTGCCGTTCCCGCTCACTTTCGAAAGGCAGGATAAAACCGCTGCCGAGCAGAAAGATCAAGCCAATTCCGATAGCAGTACCCATCGGGGCATACAATTTTTTAAACCCCTCTTTTCCTTCCTTAACAAGCTCGACAATCGATTCGAATCCAAAGATTCCTATAATGGAAAACGTAAAGACCGTAACGATCAGCCACATTTCCGGTGTTCTGAATTTGTCGTATCCCGGCAGCAGCTGAAACCAGAGTTCGTTCAGGGGAAAGTGATATCCCCAGGAAAACGTAAGTGTCAGCACACCGACGCCGAGAAACAGGTATTTCATTTTCCGGTGGCTTCTGAAAAGGCCGATCAGAAACAACAGAAAAGCAATAGCACCGAGGTAGTGCGGGCCGCTGGTGCCCGGTTTTTCACCCCAGTAGGCCAGGCCGCTGTCGCCTCCATACAGGTTTGGGATGAGAAGTGTAAAAGATTCCAGTATACCTTGCGACCATGTAAAGGCATATTCCATGGTTAATCCGCCGGTTGTTGCAGCCTCGGCTATTTGTGATCCGCCACGAATGCTGTACGGGGAGTACTCCAAAAGGCGCCAGTACTGCTCGGCCGTTCCAAGAAGTGCCAAAACCACACTCCCGGTGATCAGGGCTGTAATTTTCCTCCATACGGTCATGTTCTGTTCCTTGTAATACCTCCAGCCATCGTAGAAAAACAAGGCGGCAAAGAGATAGACAAAATAATAGGTAACCTGCGGGTGGCCGGCCCTGAAATGAAGGGTGCTGGCAACGGCAAACAGAAAAAATCCCCACCAACGTTTTTCGGTGCGGGTCATCAGCCAGTAGCCGCCGAACATCCAGGGGATATACGAGTAGGCGATGAATTTGATGTTATGGCCTGCCCCGATAATGATGGGGATATACGTGGTGAAACCGATAAAAACAGACCCCAAGGCTGCGGTCAGCGGGCGAAAACCCTGCAGGATAAAGAAAAAGTAGGCACCACCCAGAAGTACCCAATAGGGAATGGCCGGCCAGATCACCCGCAGCTGATCAAAAACCTTGTTATCGAGGTGCGGCACCGATTTGAAAACGTGGATGGTATAGGCGGGCATGCCGCCGAACATGTTGGTTGCCCATAGAGGCTCTTCCCCGTCGTGTTCAGCCCGGTATTCATAAATGGACTCTGCGCTTGCCCGCCATTGAATGGTATCGTGCCCCATAAACTGCTTGTCCCCCAAAACTGTGGAATAGAAAAGGATAACAGGCAGTATGAAGAGTATGGAGAGGGCAAGGGCATGCTGTTTTCTGACAGACATTGACCCAAGAAAATCTTCTTTAGGCTGATGGACTTTTTTTCGCGCCATACCTATTCAATCACCCGTGGTACACGGAAATAGTCGGAGTCGGCATCGGGTGCGTTTTTCAGGGCATCTTCATGAGAAAGCGGTTGCTTCGTCTCATCTTTACGAAACTGACCGCTTATCTCCGTTACATGTTCGAGTGGTTCCACGTCACTGGTATCCAGCTCGCCGAGCGTCTCCATATACTCAAGGATCTGGTTCATATCACTCTTGAGTTGTTCCGCTTCTTCATCGGAAAGTTGCAGACGCGCCAGATTCGCTACATACTTTACATCTTCGTTTGTGACAGCCATAATAATTTTCGTTTAATAAATGAATGCTGAATTTAATAAAGATTTAAAGAAATCGGGAATTCTTATACTTAAAATACGGGTAAGGCGGGCAAAAGAGTATACCCATTTTTTATCCGGAATGAATCACCTCACCCCCTCGTTTACTACTATCGGGGTTAGGTTTTTTGGAGCAGATGGTACAGTTTTCTTTGATTAAATAAAAAAATCAATATGGTTATAGGACTGATTTCAGACACACATGATCATGTGCCTAATATTCAGATTGCAACGGATTATTTTCGCCGGATGGAAGTGGAGATGGTTTTGCATGCCGGGGATTATTGCAGTCCGTTTACCATTGCGCATTTCGAAGGGTTAAATCTTTACGGCATTTTTGGCAACAATGATGGTGACAGATACCTGCTGATGAAAAAATTTGAGGCAATCAACGGTGTGCTTTGCGGAGAGTTTTACGAGGCAGAATTGGACGGGATGAAAATGGCGCTTTACCACGGTACTTATCCCGGGATCACTGCCAGCCTGGAAAAAAGCGGTCTCTACGATGTTGTTGTAACCGGCCATACCCATGAGCCAAATCTCGAAAATGTCGGATCCACACTTTCCATCAATCCCGGCTCAGCCCACGGCTTCGAAACCGGTGCCATGATCGCCACCCTCGATACAAAAACAAGAAAGGTGAAGTTCAAAGAACTGGTTTGAACAAGGGAACAATAGAGCAATAGAACAGCTGAATATCGAACATTAGAACAAGGAACATTGAATATATGAATGATAGATCCGGGGAATTTCAGTGTTCTCAATCCTGCAGCTGAAATGCCAGGCCGGGATTTCAGTACTGACTAGATATATCAACTATTCATGGAAGTGTTCAATAAAGTGTGTCAGTGCTCCAGTGCTCTCAGTCATACTAAATACCAGCCACCCGGAAGCAAAGATTAATCATTTGAATATGACCCGGTTCAAATGTTCCATTGTTCCTTGTTCCCTGTTCCCTTGTTCAAATGTTCAAATGTTCCCCTGTTCATTTGTTCGTCAGTATCTCAATGCTGCACAGATCGCTTCGGTATAGGTGATCGTATTGCCATCTCCATCAATATCCGGGGTGCAAACATACTTTTGATCCAGCAAGACTTTGTAAAGAGCTGACAGGATCCGGTTTCTGATGCTATCCTCGCCAAGATATTCAAGCATCATCATCGCGGAAAAAAGCAGGGCCGTGGGATTGGCCAGGTTTTTACCTGCAATGTCGGGTGCCGATCCATGGACGGCTTCAAAAATAGCTGCGTCGTCACCGATATTGGCAGCCCCTGTCACCCCAAGTCCACCCACCAGGCCCGAAGCCAAATCCGATAGAATATCACCAAACAGGTTTGTTGTTACGATGATATCGAATTGTTTGGGATTCAGCACCATCTGCATTGCCATGTTATCAACGATCAGATCCTGGAACTCAATGTCAGGATACTCCTTCGCAACGTCCTGGCCGACCTCGAGAAACAGACCGGTAGTCAATTTCAGAATGTTGGCCTTATGAACCAGGGTTACCTTTTTTCTGTTGGACGTTTTGGCGTACTCAAAAGCTGCTGTGATGATACGCCGGCTCGCTTTCCGGGTCACAACGGCAATGCTCTCGGCATGCTCTCCTTCATCCACCCAATGTTCCTTGCCGATATAGAGCCCCTGGGTATTTTCCCGGAATGTGATTATATCGACGTTGCTATAGCGGGAGGTGATATTGGGCAGTGATTTTGCCGGGCGGATGTTGCTGTAGAGGTCAAATTCCTGGCGCAAGGTTACGTTCACCGACCTGAATCCGGAGCCCACGGGCGTTGTCAGGGGGCCTTTAAGGGCAATCCGGTGTTTGTTAATGGCTTCAAGCGTCTCCTTTGGTATTGAATCGCCAGACTCTTGATAGGCTTTCTCTCCGGCCTGGCACTCGATCCAGTTGATATCCGCACCTGCAGTTTTTAAAATTTTTGTGACCGATCTTGTAATTTCTGCTCCTATTCCATCTCCGGGTATCAGTACAATATTGTGCATGTATATATGATTATGAAAGTCAATGAATGATTTTTTCCAAAGATAGGAAATTTACAGGTTGGTTTTAATTGAATATCAGTTTGAACCCTGAAGATGAAACAGCCATTTCCATTTTGATGGATCGATGAAATTTCATATCTCTTTATCGAACAAAAATTTGCCATGTTAACACGTAGAAGAAAAGATTTTCCGAGAGCGCCAAAGAAAGAAATCTTTGGATGGGCTATGTTCGATTTTGCAAATCAGGCCTATACGCTGCTCATTATTACTGTAATTTTCCCGGTCCTTTTCACGAATGTTATCGTCGGTGATGCTGAAGACCAGTACCGGCTGGGCAATCTGCTTTGGAGTATTTCCCTGTCCATCAGCTATTTGTTGGTCGTGTTGACGGCTCCGGTACTGGGGGCCATTATGGATTTCAGGGCCAGTAAGAAGAAATTCCTTTTTTACAGCTATATCGTAACGCTGATCAGTTCGACAGCCCTTTACCTGGTAGAGCCGGGATTGATCGTGCTTGGAATGATTCTGCTGATCATCTCCAATTATGCGTATTCCATGGGGGAGTCCATCATTGCATCCTTTCTGCCCAGCCTTGGCCCGCCACAGGACCTGGGAAAAATTTCGGGATTCGGATGGTCGATCGGTTATGTAGGCGGGTTGGTATCAGCCGGATTTGTCATTGTATTTCTTGGTGAGCCGACCGAAGAGAACTTTGACCGTATTCGTTGGGTTGGCCCTTTTGCAGCACTGTTTTTTATGCTTGCAGCCATTCCCACCTTTGCCTGGCTGAGGGAACCGGGCGTCAGGCAAAAGCTGGCGATCGGGGAAAGCTATGTGAAGATGGGATTCGACAGGCTTCGAAGGACAATTGACGAAATCAGGCAGTTTAGAGACCTGTCTATATTTCTGATCTCCGTTTTCTTTGAAATGGCAGGAATCTACATCATCATCTCATTTACTTTTATTTACGGCGACCAGGTTGTGAATTGGGATGAAGATGTTCGCATATTGATGTTCCTGGTTGTCCAGATTACGGCTGCATTGGGGGCATTCTTGTTTGGATTTGTTCAGGATAAGATCGGTGCTTTGATTACCAATATTTTTATTCTATTCCTGTGGTTCATCGGAGTTCTGGGTATCTACGGTGTACTTCATATTACCGAATTTCTGAATGCTCTGTTTGATGCCGATTTTGAAGAGCAATATGTTTTTCTCTACATCGGCCTTATCGCCGGAATGAGCCTTGGCTCCAGTCAGTCGGCAAGCCGTACGCTCGTCGGACTGTTTACACCTGAAGACAAAGCAGCCGAATTTTACGGTTTTTGGGGCCTTTTTTACAAAATGGCAGGCATTTTTGGAATTATAGGCCTCGGGCTTCTCCAGGCACAGTTTGGTTTACAGCAGTCCGTTCTTTTTTGTGCTGCATTGTTCCTGGCTGCCATTTTTGTCTGTTTGTTTGTCAACCAAAAACGGGGAGAATTGGCAGCCGATGCTTATGATGATGAGAGGGAAAACAGAAAAAAATAACCCGATACACTATTAATTTTGGAATTTGCGATGCATTCTGATGAAAGAATGTTAAATTT
>SKRC01000114.1 GCA_007118695.1 Balneolaceae bacterium
AACACGGCCGTTAAGCTCCGCAGCGCCGATGGTACTGCTTCTGCGGTAGAGTAGGTCGCCGCCTCATCGATCCTGTCAACAAGCCCCAACGCTCCGCGTTCGGGGCTTTTTTGTTTGACGCCCAACAGGTTTGTTTGACGCCCGACAGGGCACAGATACCACAGCCCTGCAGCTATATGGGAAAAACCAACCCGAGACAATTGCCGCCTGCACCCCGTTCCTTGATATTGTTCGAATGTTCGAATGTTCGACATTCCATTGTTCAATATTCGATATTTATCTGTTCCCTCGCTCTTTCAAACCCTTTTCTCCAGCTGTTCCATCATCCCTTGATACCATTCGTGAAAAACCTCTTGCTCTATCTTCTGACGGCATTCCCGTATAAGCCACAAATAAAAGGTGAGGTTATGGATCGAAGTTAATATCAGGCCAAGTATCTCATCGGAACGAAAAAGGTGATGGATGTACGACATATTGTACAAACTGCAAAGCTCACTTGGGAAGTCGATGTCAAATGGCCGGTGATGATGCTTCCATTTTGCATTGCGAATATTGACCGTCCCATGCCGCGTGAAGATCATCCCGTTGCGGGCATTTCGGGTAGGCATCACACAGTCAAACATGTCTATACCCAATGCAATACACTGCAATAAATTGGCCGGGGTGCCCACACCCATCAAATAACGTGGTTTGTCTTCAGGCAAATGTTCGGTGTTAAAGTCGGTAATCTCATACATCAAATCAGCAGGCTCTCCTACACTGAGGCCTCCTATGGCCAGCCCTTCAAAATCAAGAGAAACCATCTGCTCCGATGATATTTTGCGCAGATCCTTGTACGTCCCACCCTGCACAATACCGAATTGTATCTGATTGAATCCATACTGAGGCCTGGATGAAAGAAACGCCTCCCGACCGCGTTTCGCCCACCGATAGGTCAGGTCCATGGAATCCCTGGCATATGCATAATCACACGGATAGGGTGGACACTCGTCGAGGATCATCAAAATGTCGGAACCCAAATCTCGCTGAATATCCACTACATTTTCAGGTGTAAACAGATGCTCCGATCCATCCAGATGACTCTTGAAACGGGCCCCGTCCTCACTCAGTTCCCTGTTGGCTGAGAGTGAAAAAATCTGATACCCCCCCGAATCCGTCAATATGGGCCTCTCCCAGTTCATGAACTGATGGAGGCCACCGGCCTGTTTTATGATATCCGTCCCGGGCCTCAGGTACAGATGGTAGGTATTGCCAAGAATGATTTCAGCCCCGATGTCAGCTACAAGTTGATTTTTCTTGATCGCCTTTACAGTGCCCTGGGTGCCTACAGGCATGAAAATAGGGGTCTGAATTGTGCCGCGATCTGTTTCCAGGCTGCCCAGGCGGGCTTTCGTTTGGTTGCTTTTTTTTAAGAGCTGAAACAAGGATATCTTTCTTTTTTATTGGAAACCAATGAATTAAGTATATTCAACCGTTTGTTGACATATATGAAATGGTGGCTAAAATAAGAAGGTGTTGATATAGTTACATATACCGTTTCTGTCATTTTCCGGTTTTATAAGTGCAGCAAAAAAATGTTGGTACAAAATATCATATTACAGTTAATTAAAAAGAAGATACCATACTCTCTTTTAGATGAATAAAGAAACGTTGGTCATTACCCCTACGTATAATGAAGCCCATAATATCGGTTCAATTATCGATCATATGATGAATCTGGATATCCGTTGTGATATGCTGATCATTGATGACAACTCACCGGATAAGACTGCCGTTATTGTAAAGAAAAAACAGGCTGAATATCCCGACAGGATTTATCTGATTGAAAGAGAGGGAAAGCTTGGCCTTGGCACAGCCTATGTTAAAGGATTTCATTTTGCACTCGAAAACGACTACCTGTACATATGCGAAATGGATGCCGATTTTTCGCACAATCCGGATGATGTGCCCAGATTGGTCAGAAGCGTGAAAAAAGGCGAGGCGGATGTTGCCATCGGTTCCAGGTATTGCAAAGGAATCAGTATAGTGAACTGGCCGCTCCGGAGATTGATTCTCTCCTATGCAGCCAATATTTATGCCAGGATTATAACGGGTGTCCCTATCCGGGATATGACTGCAGGCTTTAAATGCATCCACAGAAAAGTGCTGAAAGAAATTAATATCGACAGGATCAAATCAAACGGATATGCATTTCAGATAGAAATTCATTTCAGGGCTTATAAGGCTGGGTTCAAACTCAAAGAGATTTCCATCATATTTAAGGAAAGGGAAGAAGGGGTTTCGAAAATGTCGAAATCTATCGTTCGCGAAGCCGTATGGCGGGTTTGGCTTTTAAGGCTGCAGAGTCTCTTTGGAAAGCTTTAATAGCCGATGGCTGCAAATGAAACGGCACTTTCGCGTTCCCGTTCATCCCACCAGTGATAGCCGAGCAGGTCACCTTGCAGGACTGGAAATGCATTCAGGAATGTATACAATGGAGGGAATCCACAGATTCGAAACCGGTCATACTCTTTGCGTACCAGTTCGTTAAGATGATCCGGCTTGTTCTTTGTGGCAGAGTCTATAAAATGTTTGTCAAATAGCTCAACATCCCTTCTCATGGAACTGGCCGGATCCGGATCCCCGAACTTTTTCCCTACATGAGCAAGATCTCCGCTGATCAGGTAAAAGGTATCATCATCATCCATCTCACGCATCAGGGAAGTCATTGCATGAATCTGATCGTTCAAATGACCATCAGGCTTGTAGAGCAGATCCTCAAACGTATTGACTAAAACCGGTACGATGGAGAATTCATGATCCCAGATATACCGGGCAAACAACAGATGAAGTTCAATGCTGTGTTCTATTCTGTGGGCCCGGTCACTGACAGAAAAACCGATAGAGTCCGAATGGGCATCCAGTTTCCGGAAATAATCCATATCAACCGGAATAGATCCGTGTGGCAGCTCAAAAACTTTATCTGTGCCAATAAACGGGGTATTATCGTATAGTTCAGGGTAGTAGCCGGAATAGTGCGATGTTGCCAGGATAACCACCCGGGCCGGCTGGAGGTTTTTCAGTGAGGAAAATGCAGCAGCATAGACTTGTTGATCCACTCTCGGGTCAATATGTGGGGCATAAAGGGCTTTTTCAGGTTGTTTTGATGCATTCTCGACCCCGAATGCGTTGAACATTTGTTCCAGGTATTCATGGAGTTCATTTTTGTCCGCCGGGTAAGACTCGCCGGCAAGACTGGCCGGCCGGACCAGGCTCGCTTCAAAGGCTTTCTCTTTATGTTCGGCGATGTGTCTGTAATTACCGGATTCAAGAATGCAGTTTCTGTCCAGCAGCTGAACAAATTCAAGCAGCTGTTCCTGGTCGATTTTTCCTTGAATGGCACGGGACATCTGTTCAATGGAAAAACTCCCGTTTATCAAGGATAAAATTGGCTCCACCTGTGGATGAAGTGCAAAGTTGGCCGGCACATATCCTAATGAATCATGAAAATAGAGCACCTGCTCGCCGTTATGATCCAACGGAATCAGATGAAGATCCCGTCGTACAGGAGGAACGGGATGATTGGCCGAGTTAAAAATCTTTGCCTCACTCATCGTTTTGCTGCCCTCTCATTTTCCAGCATTCACATTTTTTTCCAAATTTGATGCACACAGGGTGATCCGGTGGCTCAGAAAATCTTGCTTTGCAGGCATTGCGGCCATGAAGAATGAACAGATGAGCCAAATCGGTCCAGTTATCGCGGGGAAAAAGTGCCATCAGGTCCTTTTCAATTTTTGACGTATTCTTCTTTTCCCGGGTTAACCCAAACCGGTTGGCCAGGCGTTTCACATGGGTGTCAACCACAACCCCTTCATTTTTGTTGAATGCATTGCCCAAAACCACGTTGGCCGTTTTTCGAGCCGCACCGCGCAACTTCAGCAGCCCTTCCATCGTGTCGGGTACTTTGCCGTCGAATTCCTCGACAATGGTTTCAGCAGCCTGTTTAATCGATTTGGATTTTTGCCGGTAGAATCCCGTGGATCGTATGATTTCTTCCAAATCCTCCAGCGGTGCTTCAGCCATGGATTCAGCTGTCGGATAAGCTTCGAAAAGGCCGGGAGTAACCATATTAACCCGTTCATCCGTGGTCTGTGCGCTCAGAATGGTTGCAATCAGTAATTCAAACGGATTCCGGTGGGTGAGGGCACAATCGGGGTCAGGATAATGATCATACAACATTTCCAGCAGTTCTGCTGCCCGCTGTTTCTGATCCCGGTTTTTCTTCGGGAGTTTGATTTGACCTTTATTTTCTCCCGTCATATCAGCGCTTCTCCAGCTTTTGAAGCTCGTCAATAAGGGCTGTTTTTTGTGGATCCTTGTACATTCCGAAGCTGAGGACCAGGAAACCTTTTGAACCATCCGGACGCTCGAGCACATATAGGGTGGATTCATCTCCGGGATCCGTCCCCTCATCAAAGCGATAGGATTCAACAATGATTGTTTCACGAATTTCCGGTGGCACTTTCCCTTTCCGAATATCTTTACCGAATTTCTCATCCTCCGAAAGGTTCAGATAACCCTTCTCTTTCAGGCCTTCAACAGCATCTGCAAGATCATTATACATCACATCCTCAGTATTTATCGGTTACAGTTTTGTATCCATTCAACAGTGAAACGCCTTAATTCCGTTTCATTGGGTATATTTCAGGTCCGTTGGGGGGGAGTAATTTTACTGCCCATCCATTGTCATTTCGGGTGAATTTGTATAACAGGGATGTTCCCGATGAGACCCGGAATTACCCAAACATAGGAAAGCAACGGGAATAATGCATTGCAAGTGAACAGGAAATTTGATCGGTGAACAGGTGGGCTTATTTATTGTATCTGAATGCTTCCGGGAATAGATGATGCGAACATTGGGAAAGTTGAAGAGCGATGGCAGGGATCGTACATTCTGCCCATGAATAATGAACGACCTGTTACAAAACGGTATGCCTGGGCAATTTTGATCCTGCTCGTGGTGATCTATATACTCAGTTTTGTGGATCGACAGATTGTGGCGGTTCTAGCCACCCAGATTCGCCTGGACCTGGATCTGACCAACCTGCAGATCGGCCTGCTCTACGGTACAGCCTTTTCGTTTATCTATGCCATCAGCGGCATCCCGATGGGCAGGATTGCCGATCTCTGGTCGCGCAGTGCCATGATCGCTATCGGGCTGCTTGTCTGGAGCCTGATGACGGCATTAAGCGGTTTGGCCACATCCTTTACATTCCTGGTGGTCTGCAGGCTGTTCGTGGGAGTCAGCCAGGCGATGCTGAGCCCTGCCGCATATGCGCTGATGGCTGAGTATTTTTCGCCCGAGAAACGGGCTACGGTCTTTTCGATTTATGCGTCCGGAATTTTCATCGGCGTTGGCCTGTCGTTTTTGGCAGGTGGCACTATTGCACTGCAGGCAGACTGGCGGACTGCAATGATTGCTGTCGGGGTTCCCGGGGTCATCCTTGCCCCGTTCGCCTGGTGGGCGATACGGGATGTCCGCCGCAATGAAACTGCCAGCCGGCCGGTCTGGCTGAGCGAAACCCGCGATCAGCTCACATACATGCTGAAAAAGCGGACCGTTCAACTGCATCTGATCGGATTTTCTGCCCTCGCCTGCACCGGTTACACTGTATTGGCCTTTATGAGTACAGTTTTGAGTGATGTTTTCAACCGCCCCGACCTGGTTCCGCACTACGGATGGTTTATTTTCGGCGTTGGAGGGACAGTCATACTATCGGGTAAAATTGCAGATATCCTTGCCAGGAAGGAGCCATCACGCCGTTTTATCATGGGAATTGTGGCAGCACTCGGTGGTATTCCGCTATATGCATTAGGCCTGTTTGCTTCCGATGGATACACAGCCTTGCTGCTGATGGGGGGCGCCGTGCTCCTCTCATCCTCTTACAATGGCGTAGCTGCTGCTCTGATCCAGTACTTCGTGAAACCCGGCATGCGAGCCCTGGCCGGCGGGCTTTACCTGTTTGTGATCAGCATCGCCGGATTCGGCCTTGGCCCGCCCCTCGCCGGCTGGCTGATGGATTCCGTATTTACAGGTGCCTATGCCGCATCCAAAGCATTAATGAGTGTGATAGTGGTTTGCGGAGTGATCGGGACGATCAGTTTTCTGATGGCAATGAGGAGTTACAGTGAGGATGTTGAGGAGGCCACGGAGTCATGATGCAACTAAGGAATAATAAAAAAAGAGGCCGCCCTTAATTTGATAAATTAAAGTTCCTCATACTTCAACCTTCGTATCAATCCAGCTCCTTAATCGCCGTCGACAGTGCCTGTAGTGATTTCTTCGCATCCCCGAAGAACATCTGGTTGTTGTCGGCATAGAACAGTTCGTTGTCGATGCCCGCGAATCCGGGGCTGAGGCTTCGCTTGAAGACAATCGTACGTGTCGCTTCCTCAACGTTCAAAACCGGCATGCCGTAAATCGGGCTGCCGGGGTTGGTTTTGGCCGCCGGATTCACCACGTCGTTGGCGCCGATTATCAATACCACATCGGTGGATTTAAATTCCGGGTTGATCTGATCCATGTCAAAGAGCTGATCGTAGGGTACATCCGCCTCGGCAAGCAGTACATTCATATGCCCGGGCATCCGTCCGGCAACCGGATGAATGCCGTATTTCACCGTAACCCCTTTCTCTTCAAGAAGGCCGGCGACCTCTTTCAGGGTATGCTGCGCCTGTGCGACGGCAAGGCCATAGCCGGGTACAATCACCACCTTTTTGGCATAGGAACATTGAATAGCCACATCGTCGGCAAAGGTTTTCTGAACGCTTTTATCGCCGATATCATCGGCGGCAACTGCTGTACCGCCACCACCGAAAGCCCCGAACAGAACGTTGCCAAGTGTACGGTTCATCGCCTGGCACATGATATTGGTCAGGATAAGGCCGGCTGCTCCAACGAGTGCGCCACTAATGATCAGCAGGTTGTTATTGATCACAAAACCGGCCATCGAGGCGGCAATTCCGGAATAGGAGTTCAACAGAGAGATTACAACTGGCATATCGGCCCCGCCAATCGGCAATACAGTGAGTATCCCCAAAAACAGTGATAGGCCAAAGATAGTCCAGAAGAGCGGCATATTGGTCGGGTCGGAAATAAACCAGCCGATCAGGACAAGAATTGCACCCGTTAAAACCAGGTTGAAATAGTTTTGAAAAATGAATGTAATGGGGCGGCCACTGATAAATCCCTGAAGTTTGCCGAATGCGATGAAACTTCCTGAGAAAGTCAAAGAACCGATCAGAATACCGAGTCCGGCGGTACCCAGGTCCTGGCCTGCCCACAAAGTAACATCTGCTCCGGCACGGGTCAGCTCTCCCCAGGCGACAATAGCGGATGCGCCACCCCCAAACCCGTTGAAAATAGCCACCATTTCGGGCATTGCAGTCATTTTAACCGTACGGGCGGCTATCACACCCAGCACACCGCCAATCACGATTCCGGCAATTATGAATTCAAATGTTACGATCTCCCGGTCAAACAGGGTTACCACGATTCCCAGCAGCATGCCTGATGCGGCCAGCTGATTGCCTGAACGTGCGGTGGCAGGTGAACTAAGCCGTTTGATTCCGAAGATAAAAAGGGCCATGGCCACCAGGTAAAACAGCTGGATGAGCATGGGTATATAGGTTTGAAAAGCTTCCGGCAGAAATTGACTCATTGATCATCCTCCTTCTTTTTGAACATCTCGAGCATGCGGTCGGTAACCAGAAATCCTCCGACCACGTTAATGGTGGCAAATATTATGGCGGCAAAGCCGATCCATTGTGAGTAGACACCATCTACGCTGCCTGCTACCACAACAGCACCAATTACGGTAATACCGGAAATGGCGTTGGCTCCCGACATCAGGGGCGTATGCAGGGTAGGAGGGACCTTCGAGATCAGTTCAAAGCCTACAAATGAGGCAAGAACAAAGATGAAGAGGTTAAAAATGAGATCTTCCATAAAAAATGTGTTAGTAGAAAAATTGCGTTAGTATATTTTAAAAGCGGCTAGTCTTTAATTGAAAACTGGCAGTCAGGATTATCGAGGTACAGGGTTCAGGGTTCACGGATGTATGTTGTATTCAAGTTACCCGTATGCCGCGTGCTTGATGCTGCATCCCCAAGGAATCAGGACACCGCTCCGCTCACACAAGCACCATGAACATACGCATCAGACATAAACCATGCACCACACACCACGAACGAACCTTGTTGGCATGTACCTCGCACCTTGTACCATGACTCATGTTCCTTTCAACATCGGTGATACTATTTCCCCATCATGTGTAATGGTCGTATGTTTAACAATTTCATCATCGAAATCGAATGTCAGCTCGCCG
Organism: Balneolaceae bacterium; assembly: GCA_007118695.1. Lineage (GTDB taxonomy): Bacteria > Bacteroidota > Rhodothermia > Balneolales > Balneolaceae > SKRC01. Next base: position 8,367 of record SKRC01000114.1, read on the forward strand.
TCTTTGATCAACAGGGACAGCAGGGACAATAAATTTTTTGCATAAAGCTGACTGGCATGATACGCCAGCGTGCTTGCCAGATTGAGTGGACCGGCTACTCTCACTCCATTATGGACGATAGTCTTTCCCGGTTCGGTTACTTCACAATTTCCACCCTGTTCCGCGGCCAGGTCTACGACGACCGATCCCTGCTTCATGTCGTTGACCATTGCTTTGGTTACAAGTGTCGGAGCTTTTTTGCCGGGAATGAGCGCTGTGGTGATGACGATGTCCGATTTTTTGACGTGTTCGTGCATCACTTCCTGTTGCTTCTGTTTTTGCGCCTCGGATGCTTCTTTGGCATATCCGCCTTCGGTTTCGGTCTCTTCATCCACCACAGGAACCTCTACAAATTTGGCGCCGAGGCTTTCCACCTGTTCTTTTACAACAGGTCGAATGTCGTAGGCTTCAACCACGGCACCGAGCCTTTTTGCCGTGGCAATGGCCTGAAGGCCGGCCACACCGGCACCCATTACAAGTACCTTGGCCGGCGGTATAGTGCCGGCGGCTGTCATCATCATCGGCAGATACCGGTCAAGCTCACTGGCCCCGATCAGGGCAGCCCTGTAACCGGCAATATTGCTCATGGAAGAGAGGGCATCCATGCTTTGTGCCCGGCTGATTCGCGGCACAGCTTCGAGACCAAGGCCGGTAATCTTTTGTTTCTGTAATAATTTAACCAGTTCAGGATTCTGCAGGGCCCATAGAAAACAGATCAAGGTTGATCCGGGCTTCATCCGTTTCAGATCCTCCGGCGGCGGGGTGTTAACAGCCAGCATCAGGTCACAATCACTGAACAGTTTTCCCCTGTCGTTGATAACCTCAGCTCCCTGGTCCCGATATTTTTCATCTGCATAACTGGACGCGGCCCCGGCACCCGACTCAATGCGGATTTCGACACCTTCTTCAATTAATTTTCCAGCTGCATCCGGAGTAAGGGCAACCCGTTTTTCCAGGTCAGCTGTTTCTTTACATACACTAAGAATCAAATCAAATTCCTCTATCTAATTGGTTCGTAAAAACATAGGGAAAAAGATGTTAATTGCAAGGGTAATTTAAGGGTTTTTTTTCTTATGAAAGCGTTTCCGTTGTGCGGGTAATAAAGGTGTGTGCGAAAAAATGGCGTACGCGAAATGAAGTGGATGTAAGATTTGATAACCACAGGCAATCAGATTCATAGGAAGAAAAAGCAGTGATGAAGATCAAATTTTTGTAGTTTTACAGCAAAACAATCAATCAGAAAAATTTTGAAATGAAAGATATTGAAGGAAAGACATTTAATGTAGTCATTATCGGCAGCGGTCCTGCCGGTTTGACTGCCGCACTTTATGCTGCGCGGGCTGACCTGGAACCGATCGTATTTGAAGGTCCCGAGCCCGGCGGCCAATTAATGCAAACCACCGACGTGGAGAATTATCCCGGCTATCCGGAGGGAGTGCTCGGACCGAAGATGATGGAAGATTTTCGAAAACAGGCCCAGCGGTTTGGAGCCGACTGCCGGTATGGATATGTGACAGATATTGAGTTTGACAAGCGTCCTTATAAACTGACGGTAGATGAAGAGACCGAGGTTTTTGCCAAATCCATTATCATTTCCACCGGAGCAGAAGCCAAATGGCTGCACCTGGAGAGCGAGCAGCGCTTGCGTGGGAAGGGTGTGAGTGCATGTGCTACGTGTGACGGTGCTTTTTTCCGGAATGAACATGTGATTGTTGTAGGCGGCGGGGATACGGCAATGGAAGAAGCGACATTCCTGACCAAATTTGCAAGCAAGGTAACGGTTGTCCACCGCCGCGATGAACTGCGCGCGAGCAAAGTGATGCAGAAACGGGCGTTCGCTGATGAAAAAATCGAATTCATGTGGAATTCCGAACTCATTGAGGTTCTGGGTGATCAGGTTGTGGAAGGAGTTAAAATCAAAAACAGAAATACCGGGGATGTTACCACCCTTGAGGATGTGACCGGTGTATTTGTCGCAATCGGCCATAAACCCAATACCGATCTGTTCAAGGGGGTATTGACCATGGATGATGTGGGATATATTCAGACCAAGAGTCAGTCAACGGTGACGGATCTGCCCGGTGTTTTTGCAAGCGGTGATGCGATGGATCCGGTGTACAGGCAAGCGGTAACGGCGGCCGGAACCGGGTGCCGCGCGGCAATAGATGCAGAGAGGTTCCTTGCTGATCACGCCGAAGAGGAAAAAGAAAAAGCTGCCACTACGGCTTAGTGACATTTAGGTTATTAGCAAGCCTTTAGCTCAAGTTCCACAAAAGATTAAACTTTTGCTGTCATATGGCTTTCAACGATGATAAGTAGTGCTACAGACAAAGTTAGTGTATGAATGTTGATGCCATTCAATGTGCCTATAATTTTCAATAAATCTTATGTCCGCGGCAACTGCATCGCCATTTTGCAGAAGTTGAGATAAGGGAAAATTTAAAGGAGCAGTGTTTTAACTAGTGGCTGTAAGCGTCAATATGCCACAGATTGAGGATCAGAAAGCATCTCAATCTGTGGCTTTTTTGGTTAACACCGGGATTGAAACCTTCAGGTTTTCGACTTTCGAATTAAGCCGCTTTTTTCTCTTTTACTGAAAGCAAAAAATACCATCACGGTTTGATAAATACGTGCTCTCGAAGTACATAAAAGGCAATGATTCATTCACGACTGGTAAATGCCCGGATAGCACTGACTTTATAAATAAAAAATCAGCTGTAAGGTTTTGCGTTTTGCCCGATCATATATAATAGGGAGACAGGTTTTGAAAATGGTCCGATTTCATAAACCGTGAACGGATACTATAAGCTGTGAACATTTTAAACTAAAAATTCAGGAGAGATGGAAACAAACAATCAGATCAAGGAAGAAAAATCCGTCATTGAGGTAAAAGTGAGCCAAAGGGAAACTTGCAAGCGTTTGGTGGATAAATTGCTGGAGGCCGGTGATACTCAAATTAACAGAGAACAGCTTGTCATTGGGGACTATCGGCTCAATGAACTGGTTGTGATGAGGATAACATTACCGAAACTTGTCAGTTCAATCAAAAACAGGCGGCTTTTTTTACAGGCCGGAAAGCTGCAAAATGTTGACGGGCCAACGGTAATCATCATAGAAGGAACAGTACGTGATTTGCAGCGGTCGAAAATTAAAAGAGGATCGATTCAGGGGGCATTAATCACCCTGATGCTTCATTTCAACATTCCCGTGCTCAGATCGATTTCACCGGAAGAATCAGCCTTCCTGATGCTGACGGCAGCAAGGCAGTTAGATAGGAAACGAACGTCTGTAAAACGCAATGACAATGGCCGCTTCCGATTGAAAGGGGCCGATGTGAGCCAGTTGAATCTGTTGCAGGGTATTCCCGGAATAGGCCCCCACCGGGCAAAAAAACTTTTAAAACGATTCGGTTCATTATACAACCTGTTTCAGGCCTCACCTGACGATCTGAGTGAAATTCCGGGTATAGGTGATAAATATTCAGACCGGATTATAAGCACGATTCATAAAGAAGTGTATCCAGGCAATGGTGTGAAGCAGTAGCAGTTATCAGTGGCAGTAGCAGTTGGCAGTTGGCAGGGACATTCCGTTGCTTGTTCATGATTCAATATACCCCTGTAGCAGGTTCACACCGCTCCTTGCTCCCTGTTCCTTTGAGAATTGGGTGTTGTTCATCCCGACGTCCTTCGAAATTCGACATTCCTTGTTCATTATTCAATATTCCCTTGCTCCTTGCACCCCGAGCCTTGTACCTGTTTGACTACTCCTTCCCGACAGTCTTCTCCGATTCGTCGGTGTCGTCATCCTCCTGATTTATCTTTTTGGCGCTGGCCGTTTCCTCACCATTGCCATCACCATCACCATCACCTTCGCCTTCGCCTTCATCCTCTTCATCGTTGATTTCAATGAAATCGGCCTTCACCTCGTATTCATCTTCATTGGGATCGGTTTCCCGCTCAACAATGACGGATACATCATTGACATACATGACAAACATGGTTACTGCTGAAATGATCGGCGCTACAGTAAATGCAAATGCGGTTCCGGCAACTCCAATGGTCAGGTGAGATTGGAACAGGACTTTTCCATCCTTGTTTTTAATGATAAGCCTCCGGGCATTACCTTCGCGGATTAGCTTTTTCAATTGGGCAATGATCTCGTCGACGGTACCCTGAAGTTCCTGTAGGACGGTTTTTTCTTCTCGTTTCATCAGTTTATCCATTAATTCCAAAAAATTCTGTAAGGATTGACATTAGTATCGATCATACTACTGTATAGATCATACTACGTAAAGGGAGATATAAAGATTCAAAAACATGTTATCAAGAGTCTATTGTGCTTCCACGATCGGGGTGGATGCCCGCCTGATCGAGGTTGAAATAAATATTAGCGGAGGATTACCGAAATACTTCCTGGTCGGATTGCCTGACCGGGCAATCAGCGAATCGAGAGACCGCATTGAAGCGGCACTTAAAAATGCCGGGGCTGCTTTCCCAAGGGGACGCATTACGGTAAACCTGGCGCCGGCTAATCTGCCGAAAGAGGGCAGTTCGTTCGATCTGCCTATTGCACTTAGCCTGTTGGCGGCATCCAGACAGGTTCATCCGGGTAAACTGAGCAGATCACTGGTGTTGGGTGAGCTTGCACTCGACGGTAAACTGCGGCGGGTCAAGGGGGTCCTGCCCATTGCAGTAGAGGCAAAAAATCAGGGCATGAAGTACCTGGTGGTTCCCTATGAAAATGCACAGGAAGCGGCAGTTGTGGAAGGTATCAATGTACTGGCCTTTAAGAACCTGATCGAAGTCATTGAATGGGTTAAAGATAATAATGCGTTCAATCCGGTAACGGTTGACCTGGAAAAGGTGTTCGGGAATAACGGACAATTTGAAGTACTCGACTTCAGTGATGTCAAAGGACAAGAAAATGTTAAACGAGCACTGGAAGTGGCCGCAGCCGGCGGACATAACCTGATTATGGTAGGCCCGCCCGGGTCGGGAAAGACAATGATGGCCCGCCGGATACCTACGATACTGCCTCCATTGACACTTGATGAGGCCCTGGAAACCACAAAAATCCATTCGGTGGCTGGCATCCTGTCGCCCGGGATGGCCCTGGTCACTCAGCGACCGTTCCGGTCGCCGCATCATACGGTGTCGGATGTCGCCCTGGTAGGTGGCGGAACCATCCCAATGCCCGGGGAAATTTCAATGGCTCATAACGGGGTACTTTTTTTGGATGAACTCCCCGAGTTCAAGAGAAGTGCCCTGGAGGTCATGCGTCAACCCCTTGAAGATGGCATTGTCAGCATCTCAAGAGCGAGGATGAGCGTCATCTATCCCAGCAGAATCATGCTGGTAGCCTCCATGAATCCGTCGCCTGCAGGAGACTGGTACGACCCGTCAGACCCGGATAGCGTTACCCCGATGCAGATGCAGCGGTATCTTGGGAAGGTAAGCGGTCCGATGCTCGACCGGATCGATCTGCATATTGAGGTGGAGAAGGTGGGATTTGAGGAGCTATCGGCCAAGGCAAAAGGAGAGAGCTCTGTGAGCATCCGCAAACGGGTAATAAAGGCAAGGAATATTCAAAGTCAAAGGTTTCTCGGGGTGAATCATGTCCACTGCAATGCACAGATGAACACCCGGATGGCCCGGAAGGTGTGCCGGCTGGATGATAATAGTAAAGCAATGATGAAAAAAGCGATGAGTACGCTCGGGTTGTCAGCCCGTGCATACGACCGGATCCTGAAAGTAGCCCGCACCATTGCCGATCTCGACTATTCCGAGCAGATCAAATCCTATCACATCGCCGAAGCCATCCAGTACCGGACTTTGGACAGGGATGGATGGCTAGGATGAGTTAAATTCAAGAAATTTAAAAATTCAAGGAATGGGGAAGTTCAAGGAATGGGG
>SKRC01000215.1 GCA_007118695.1 Balneolaceae bacterium
ACAAGATGGGATCTTTACCCTGAATGATGATTTTTATAAACAAAGCGGCGGCATTTTTGAAAATTCACCACACTATATGTCTGCATTTGAAAAGTAGTAGCTAGGGCAAAGCGTATGAGCGTCATGACAGCCTAGTAATGACAGGTATAGACCCGGCAACTGGGGGAGTGGAATGGTTATCCTCAAACATCCGATTGAAACACTTGGAATCGTGACGGGGCGTAATGCGAACTCCATTATCCGTCTTTTAATTAGTAACAAGGATCGTTGTACGACACTAATTTCACCGGGGTTAGTCCCCGCTGGATGCAGCGTAATTTTCATTTATTCTGATACCCCATCTGCTTGCAGCGGGGTAGTTCATGTAATATATAATTCAACCTGATTATACCTAATAAGTCTCCGTTTACTGGTACTGGCGACTACTTAAAAATTATTATTTATGATTGATGACGAACATAACAAGGAAGAAACCAGGTTATTAAAAGATGTTCAGAACAAAAGCCTGTCGGTTCGTCTTAGAACCTATCTTAAGTTATCCGGTCCCGGTTTTTTGCAAAGTGCACTATCGTTGGGCGGAGGGTCGCTTGCGAGCAGCTTGTATCTGGGAGTGCTGGCCGGCTACAGCATGTTATGGCTGCAGCCGATTGGAATGTTGTTGGGCATCATCATGCTCAGTGCACTTGGCTATATTACACTTGTCACCAATGAACGGCCTTTTCAGGCGATAAACCGTCATATAAATCCGGTATTGGGCTGGGGCTGGGCACTGGCATCACTGCTTGCAAGTGTCGTTTGGGCGCTGCCCCAGTTTTCCCTGGCCAATAGTGTGATGCAGCAGAATCTGATGCCGGCAACTTTTGGACAGGATGGATCACTTGCCGGCGTCCCTGGAATGATCGTTGTCTCTGTCGTTATTTTGGCAATTACCCTTGGCATTAGCTGGAACTACGACCGGGGAAGAACAGGTGTACGGGTTTACGAGTGGATACTTAAAGGAGTAGTAGCTTTGATTGTACTCAGTTTTATAGGTGTGGTAGTCCGTCTGACCTTTGTCACCGGCGCAATTGAATGGTCAGAGCTGGGTCGTGGCTTTATTCCCAATCCGGCGCTTTTATTTCGCCCGGCTGATGGATTTCTGCCAATTTTGGCTGGTTTTTCTGAAATATCCCAGTCCTACTGGACAGATTTGATTGTTAACCGCCAGCAGGATGTAATGGCCGCGGCACTATCGAGCGCTGTAGGGATTAACATGACATTTCTCTTTGCCTATTCGATGTTGCGCCGCAAATGGGGAGCTGAATACCAGGGGATGATGAAGTTTGATCTCGGCGTCGGCATGCTGATTCCGTTCATGTTGGCCACAAGTTGTGTCATGATCGCTGCAGTCAGTCAGTTTCATACCGTTCCTCAACCTGGAATTGTTGAAGAGTATACGGCTGATTGGGAACCGGATGCCACTCAGGTAAACGAGTATAACCGACTTCTTGAAGGGCGCGTGTTATATGAAGCTGCCGGGTCCGATCTGACTGCTCAGCAGATGGCCGATCAGATAGAAAACCTTAGCAGGGAAGATCACATTATGGCTGCCACCCTGATCACCCGCGACGCCTTTGATCTGTCGTTTTCCCTGGAACCGTTACTTGGAAGTGTATTCGGGCATATTATTTTCGGGATCGGTGTATTGGGAATGGCACTTTCCAGCATCACTTTAATGATGATTATATCCGGATTCGTTTTCTGCGAGGTATTTAATAAACCCAAAAACAGTTGGCTGTTTCGATTTGGTGCTTTGGTGCCGGGGTTAGGAATTCTCGGTCCGTTTTTCTGGGATCAGGCTTATTTCTGGCTGGCAATTCCCACGTCAATTATTACTCTGTTATTGCTTCCTATCGCTTATGTCACTTTCTTGTTGATGATGAACAATAAGTCGCTTATGGGCGAATTTATGCCCAGAGGCAGGAGCCGGGTAATCTGGAATACACTGATGATCGGAGCGGTAACTTTAATCTCTTCAGCCAGTCTGTACATGTTATGGATGCGGGGTGGCTCATGGGGCCTGGGAGCCCTCTTGCTGTTCCTGGGAGCAGTTGGCATTGCCCATTGGCACAAAAGGAGCCGGGGAAAGGATGATGAAATTTAAACAGGCCTTCGGGAAAAATTGGAAAATCGCACATTGCGAGTGAATCACTAACTTAATGATCAACTCGACACAAACCGGAACGACGAGCTTTTATATATTGAATAACCTGGCTCATCTGTAGCATGTTGGGTGGCATGTGTATGCTTCAGGCGCTCCGACGAGCATTATATCTTGATTCAATCGATACCCTATCGGGTTTTAAAAAATTACTTCAATTAAACCACAAATTCTTAAACATGAATTTTAATCGCAGAGATTTTTTAAAAAAAAGCGGACTTGCAACAGTTGGACTTACAGGCCTGGGTGCATTTGGGAGTAACAGGGAGAAAGCGCCAAATCAAATTACAAAAGATCATAAGCAGGTTTTCAATATGCATAACTATGCAGCACCTGCTATTGACCTGGTACGAATTGGTGTCATAGGAGTAGGAAACAGGGGGAGTAGTCATGTGAGAAGAATCAGAAGAATAGAGGGCACGGAAATCAGGGCTATTTGTGATATAGATGAAGCTGCCCTTAACAGGGTGCTCGAAGAATTCGATGAACCCGTGGATACCTACACAGGTAGTGAAAATGCGTGGAAAGAACTGTGTGAAAGAGATGATATAGACCTGGTTATAAATGCTACTCCATGGCATTTACATGCAACGATATGCATTTATGCAATGGAGCATGGAAAGCACACTGCCACAGAAGTACCGGCAGCCCAAACTCTGGAAGAGTGCTGGTCACTGGTAGAAACATCTGAAAGAACCAGAAAGCATTGTATGATCATGGAGAATGTGTGTTATGACGAGTTCGAAATGGTGACATTGAATATGGCCAGAGAGGGATATTTTGGAGAATTGGTTCATGGAGAGGGTGCCTATATCCATCAGTTAATACGGCCAAAATTTGCCAGGGACAGGCATCCCGACATGTGGCGTTTCCGGGAAAATGCTACCAGAAATGGCAATCTTTATCCGATGCACGGGCTGGGGAGTATTGCACAGGCAATGAATATCAACTTTGGCGATCAAATGAAGTACATGGTCTCGGTTTCCAGTGCCGATTTCATGATGCAAAAAAAAGCCAGGGAGCTCGCCGATACAGATCCGTTCTTTGAAGATTATGCAGAGTATGAATTTCGGGGAAATATGAATACCAGCATCATAAAAACCTTTCAAGGGCGGACCATCATGCTTCAACATGATGTGACGTCACCACGCCCGTATTCCCGAATTCATTTATTAAGCGGAACAGATGCAATGGCCCGGAAATATCCCGAACCCCGAATTGCGAACAGTCATGAAGGATGGCTTGAACAAGAAGAGTTCGATGCAATTATAGAAAAATATACCCCTGAAATTTTTAAACGGGTCGGCGAAATAGCCCAACAAATAGGGGGGCATGGTGGTATGGATACAATTATGACATGGAGATTGATCGACTGTCTTAGAAATGGAATTCCATTGGATATGAATGTTTACGATACGGCTTCATGGAGTTCGGTAATTATGCTCAGTGAATGGTCCGTAGCGAATGAAGCAACCCCGATCCATTTTCCCGATTTTACGGCCGGAGCGTGGAAGTCGAACGAACCCAACATGGATATTGAGCTGGAAAGAGGCGGGACAACTCAATTTGTTTGAGGCAGGCTTAATACACGAATGTCATAAATAGAATAATCAAGGTTATGCGCAACACTTTTTTATTCATTGCCACAGCAGTAATGGTAGCACTTATTGGAACTTTATCTTCTTGCACACATGCGAATAATGATCGCACTGAAGATAAGAAGCCCAATATCGTAATTATCTACACGGATGATGTAGGTTATGGGGACATAAGTTCCTATGGTGCAACCAGGGTAGAAACACCCAATATAGATCAGCTTGCGTCAAACGGACTGCTGTTTACAAATGCTTATGCACCGTCAGCAACCTGTACTCCTTCCAGGTATGGTCTTCTTACAGGAGAATATTATTGGAGAACGCCTCCCGAGTGGCGTGTAGGTGAAGTGGAAGGGGTAAGTATCGCGCCGGGTGATGCGGGAATGATCATAGACACTGAACAACCAACGGTTGCTTCTGTATTGCAAAGTGCGGGGTATACAACTGCTGTGGTAGGGAAATGGCATCTGGGATTAGGTCCGCTTGGGAGTGGCCAGGATTGGAATGATGTTATCAAACCGGGACCTGAAGAGATCGGTTTTGATTACTCATTTCTCATTCCTTCAACGGGTGACAGGGTTCCAACCGTTTATGTTGAAAACCAAAGGGTTGTGGATCTTGATCCTGATGACCCGATTCAGATCAGCTTTCATGAACCCATTGGACATGATTCGACGATATATAATCCAAATGTAACACCTGCAGAAATTGTCAGTTATCCTGAGTACCCGAATAATGATATTATAGATCCAGGCACGAGGGAAAGAGTCAAGATGCACCCCAGTTTTGGGCATGACCAAACCATCGTCAATGGCATACCCCGAATTGGTTATATGACAGGAGGCTATTCTGCACGGTGGAAAGATGAGGATATGGCCGATGAGATTACTGGGAAAGCGTTGTCATTTATTGATGAAAACAAGGACGACCCGTTTTTCTTATTCTTTTCAACCCACGATATCCATGTCCCAAGAGTTCCTCATAAAAGATTTGCCGGGCAGAGCGAAATAGGTGTTTATGGGGATGTTATCATTCAGATGGATTGGACTGTCGGTGAAATCATGAATAAACTTGATGAATTTGGTTTAACGGATAATACACTTGTGATTTTTTCCAGTGATAACGGGCCTGTTTTGGATGACGGGTATCATGATGGAACAGTGGAAGATACAGAAGGCCATGATCCTGCCGGTTCTTTAAGAGGCGGGAAATACAGCGCTTATGAAGCTGGTACCAAAGTACCGTTTATTGTACACTGGCCTGGTGAGGTAAAGCCCGGTGTTACCGATGCTCTCTTTAGTCAAATTGATATTTTGGAATCTCTGGCAACATTCGTTGAATATGGTAATCCGGAACCGCTGACCTATGACAGCCATGATCATCTTGCTGCCTTGTTGGGAAATGACCAAACGGGACGGGATTTTATCATTCAGCAAAATATGAACGGTACGTTATCAATCATCAAGGATAACTGGAAATATATTGAGCCCGCTGATGGCCCCAGGTTAAATCCATACACCAGACCAAGAATGGAACTTGGCAATGAACCGAATCCTCAGTTATACAATCTTTCAGAGGATATTTCAGAATCAAATAATGTGGCGGAAGAATATTCTGAAATAACCGAAAGACTGGCAATGTTACTTGAAAAAGTAAGAGATAAAGCGCTTTGATGGTCTGAAGCGGGTAGAGGTTCGAGTCCCAGCCTGGCTATTTGACGGACAGGAAGGAACAATTTCGATCCGGCTTTCGGGTAATTAGCATTAGTCTTTTATATGTCGCGTGCAGGTACGAGTCGCGATTCCTGAAAGAGGGCATTGGTATATTACTGTTCCATTTTTAAACAGCGCTGAAGCCGGGATGGAGTTTATCTCTGACATTGATTAATAGGAAATCGGAGCTGTAGAAAACTTGAGAGTATAACCGGATATCAATTATTGAAATGTAAAGCATATCTTATTTAAACATGAAAAAATCAACGTATATATTACACGCATTATTAATGCTTTTATTGGTTTCCTGTCAACCGTAGATAGACATGAGACTATATATATGGAGTTTACATCAATACAATGCAGTTGAGGTTTTCAAAGCATCCTGCATAAATTCATAATTTAAAAATTATTATGATATGAAATATCATCATAATCGTATCTCATTCCTGATGATTTATATTATCATCTTTTCTATCTATTTAGTGGTCAATTTTGAAACCACGGAAGCTGCAATCATCGGTGAAGTTTTTTCGGATGATTTTCCGGTTAATGAAAAAGTAACAATATTCACTGAACCTGGAACAGAGGTAAACCTCAGCCAGGATCTGGAAATTGTCAGAAATCGTGTGATCGATGAACTTCTTGAACCGGCTGTCGATGAACAGGAGACGGAAGATTTGATCCGTACGATTCGCGAAGATGGTACCTGGCCGGGTATCAATTATGTAGATACTTCGCGTACTGCGTTTGAGCACAGCATACACCTGGCAAATATGCTTGAGTTGAGCAGAGCATATAAAAAACCTGAATCCCCCTATTATCAAAATTCTGACCTCAAAAGAGTCATTTGGAGAGCTCTTGATTTCTGGATTGACCATGATTTTATATGTGAAAACTGGTGGTGGAACCAAATAGGGACTCCCGAACGAATCGGTGATCTGTTGTTGATCATAGATGAGGACTTGACGGATGAACAGATAAGAGGGTCGGCTCCTATAGTTGGACGGGCAAATCTGGATGCCTGGGGTGCCAGGCCTGGAGGGGACCTGATTAAAATTGCCGGCATTTTGGGTAAATATGCATTGTTTATACGGGATCTCGATGTTCTCGAAGAAGCAGTGACAGCGATAACGGGTGAAATCGGATTTGCCGCGGATAGAGGAGACCCTTCAGATGTAAGAGGGCTTCAGACCGATTTTAGCTTCCATCATCGTCACGATCGTGTTACATCGACAATTACCTACGGGCAGGGATTTGCCAGTTACTTCGTAGACTGGGCTGAAAAAGTCACCGGGACAGAGTACGAATTTCCGGATGAGGCCATTGAGCTCATTGTCGATTTTTACCTGGATGGCATTTCCAAATACCATGCCTATGGGAAGTACCCCGACCCGGCCGGAAGAAACCGGGGTATTTCAAGATTGGGGGCTCTCAATCCGAGAAGTCCTGAATTGCCACAAAAATTACTCAGAATCACTGACTACAGACAGGATGAACTGGAAACGGTTGTGCAAATTCGCAAGGGCGAACGGGAACCGGATTTGCGGAGTAACAAATTTTTCTGGCATACAGAATATTTCAGCCATCAGCGGCCGCACTATTTTACTTCCGTACGCATGTATTCCTCCCGTAATCACAGTATGGAAGTTCCCTATAACAGTGAAGGGTTGAAGAACCATCATTTGGCAGATGGCTATAACTTTATCACCAGAACGGGCGAGGAGTATATACATATTTTCCCGGTCTGGGACTGGCAGAAAATACCTGGCACTACCGTCGTCCAGAAACCATCGCTGCCTGGTCCGGATGAAGTTCAACAGCCCGGGCTGACCGATTTTGTAGGTGGTGTGACGGATGGTATGTATGGGGCGGCTGCATTTGATTTTGAGAGTCCGTTGGATCCGCTCTCTGCCCGCAAATCATGGTTTTTTTTCGATGATGAGTTTGTTGCCCTGGGCGCGGATATCAGATCTGATTCCGATTATCCGGTAGCCACCACCCTGAATCAGAGCCTGTTGACAGGGGATGTTACAATAGGAACTACCGGCGGTGAATCGGTTTTGCGGAAGGGCAGACACGATCTGGAAGAGGTTCGTTGGGTACACCACGATAAAACGGCCTATCTTTTCACAGACCCCTCCTCTGCGCAACTTGAAAACAGACAGCGCAGCGGTTACTGGAAAGATATCAATGAACAGACCTGGGCACTCGCGAGAGATAAAGAGTATAAAAATGTATTTACTTTATGGATAAATCATGGAGTAAAGACGCAACAATCTGAATATAAATACATTGTGGTACCCGGCATAGAATCAGATGAGATCGCCCGGTACGAGTCGGCGAACCCTATTGAGATCCTGGCCAATTCCACGCAAATACAGGCGGTACAGCATACAGAGCTGGGAATCAGCCAGATCGTTTTTTATGAGCCAGGTGAAATTGAGATCATCGATGGTGTTACTATTAAGGCACAAAAACCGGGTATGGTTATGGTCAGGCATTACGGTCATGATGTTCATGAGATTACGGTATCGGACCCATCCCGGAAGCTGGATGTATTTCCTTTAATGATAAATGCACAGGTAGAGATTGATGACAGCCGCCTGGATATACGGTGGAATGAAAGGGAAGGGACCAGCACCGTTGAATTCAAATTGCCGGTCGATGAGTATGCCGGGCAAAGTGTAACTGTAAAATTATCCGGCTAAATTCAATAGATTTAGGTCAGAGCAAATGTGAATACGCACGATGATCATAATTTATTTGATTTTAGCAGTCAATGGATCTGTATTTCCAATCACTGCTTAAAATAAGATGTTAAATAGTGAGGAGGAAAGCTCAGGTTAAATAAGAACCGATATGGAATAAAATAGAGGATTTTACAAATTCAACATATTTCAAAAAAACGGGTGGAAGATTATAGACATGAATATAAGAATAATTGGATTTTTCGCTTTAATGGCTCTCGGTCTGAGTGCTTACGAGTCTCAGGCTGAAAATGAAATCGATCTGGACCGGCCTCCATCCGACCAGGAGGTGCGCTTTTCTCCTGATGATGGAGAGGAATCAGCAACCAATCCACCTGCATTTATCTGGTTGCCTGCCGAAAATATCAATTCTTATATCGTCCAGTACTCCCGGTCCGATTCATTCGAGCCTGGTCAAACCGCCACGGTGCGTGATATTGACATGACGGTATATATTCCCACGGAGATTATGGAGACGGGTACCTGGTATTGGCGTTATGGCTACAGTGATGTTGACGGGGACCATTTCAGCCGTATCCGTCAGTTTGAAATTCCCGAGACGGCCGTCGACTTTCCGTTAATGCCGGTCGACGAAGTCATTGCCCGTATTCCTGATCATCGCCCACGACTGTACTTTTCACCGGAGTTGGTCGATGACATCCGCAACGATGATGAAGGACAATATACTCATCTTACAACTCCGGTTGTTGAGGAGGCAGAGGAGATTCTTACGATGAATGAGCCGCTGTTCGAAGAGCCGGACCCCTGGCCTGAAGAAGACTACAGGGAAATGTATATAGAAGCCTGGCGATCCATGCGTCCTTATACCCAGCGAATGGTCACCAGTGCCCTGGCTTACCTTTATACCGGTGATGAAAGATTTGCAGAAGAAGCCAGGCGAAGACTGATGCATTTTATGAGTTGGGATGTTGAAGGATCTTCCAGCACTCTTTGGCCGACTGAACTGGGAATGGATATCGCTGAAAACGCAACTCCTGTATTCGACTGGATCTACGACACACTCAGCGAGGAGGAACGCCAAAAATGTAAGGAGGTGCTGACTGCAAGGATGGTCCAGATCAACCGGGATGTGCATCGGGCCCGGCCGATGGAGGCCCGGCCTTATTCAAGCCATCCGGGCCGGATGGTAGGTTTTGCCCTGGAGGGTGGAATCGTACTGGCCCATGAAGCCCCGGAGGCACGTGATTGGCTGGATTATACACTGAAACTGGTTTGGAGCACCTATCCGGCCTGGGGAGGAGATGAAGGCGGATGGCATGAAGGGGTCAGTTACTGGAGCGGATATATGCGACGAATGGTACGCGTCGTTCATGAACTGGATCTGTATGGCGTTCCTCTGAAGGACAAACCGTTTTTTCAAAATACCGGATACTTCGGACTCTATGCAGCTTATCCCAACCGGCCAACCCGGGCGTTTGGAGATGGGCATCATCAACCGCTTGGAACCGCGACGGGTGTGGTTAGCTATATGTTGTCCAATCTGTATGAGAATCCGTATTTCCGGTGGCACTCCGAACAGGTCGGTGCAGGCGCTTCGGGCCGCAAAGCTGCACGCATCTATAACCCGGAGCTGGAGGCACGGTCGCCTGACGAGCTCCCACAGTCGCACGTATTTGACGATGTGGGCATTGTGGCCATGCACAGTGAGATGGCGGATCCTGACAATAACGTCATGATGCTTTTCAAAAGTAACCCGTTCGGTGCGATGAGCCATAACCATGCCAGTCAGAATGCATTCGTGATCGAGGCCTTTGGAGAGCCACTGGCGATCAGCAGCGGTTACCGGACCACGCATGGCATCCCGCATCACCGTGAGTGGATCTGGCAGACCAAAGCGCATAATAGCATACTTGTAGACGGTGAAGGCCAGGTTCCTCGTCAGCGAAGCAGCCGGGGTGAGATTATTGACCATGAAGAGCATGATGATTATGCCTATACGGTGGGTGATGCCACCGAAGCCTATGGTGGACGACTTGAAAAGTTTCACCGGCATGTGGTCTTCATCCGGCCAAACTATTTTGTCCTCATCGATGATGTGAAAACAGCGGAGGAGGACGGATCAACCTACCAGTGGCTGTTTCATGCCAAAAAAGAGCTGGAAGTGGACGATGAGAACCATGTTGTGGTAAGCAGATCCGGTAATGCACACCTTGTGCTGCGTTTTTTGAGGCCCGGGCCTCTCGAGTTTACGCAGACTACAGGTTTCGATCCGCCGACCGAAGATCCGGAAGTGGCGCCTGACCAGTATCATCTAACGGCCGCAACACAGGATCCGGCAATAGTGCAGCGGTTTGTAACGGTTATGCAGGTCAATCAAAACAATCAACCCGTTTCAGATACCGGGACAGATTCTAACCAAACGACCGGATCGGAATTTGAGAATAGCGGGGAGGATGCATTGGTGCGCACCCTGGAGAACCGGGGTATTGGTGACCAGCAGGTTTTGGATCAGGTTCTGCAGAATTCCGAATTGATTGAAGCTGAAGGTGGCATCGCTATTCGGGTGGGAAATGATTTGGTCCTTTGGAAAGAAGAGGGAAGGCCTCAGGTGCAGGCAGCAGGTGTAATTTCAGATAGGAGGCTGGAGGTGATACTTGATTTTTTCGATTAAGTATTGTTTTGTAAACAATAGAAAATCGGGCAAATCAGCGGCAGATGAATTTTCAGGTAGTGAATCATAACCACTATTTTTACGGGTAAATCCCTCAACCGGCGGATTATCTTTGATACGACACGATTCCCGGGAACCTAGACAGATTAAAAATGGAAAAAAATGAAAAACCAATCCAAATTTTCCGGAAATGAAAACAATAGTCAGCTGGAAAATCAGATAAGAGGTAATGGAAATAATCAAAAGGACGGTGGCATCTCAAGGGATACACAATCCAATAATTGGGTCATGACAAGGCGGGTGTTTCTCAAGTCGACTTTGCTCTTTGCTGCTGCACCATTTTTTTCCTCATTGAGAGCTGCGACGGGTATGTATGGTCTGGAATCAGAACTGGGACGATCTTTATTGAAGTTTGGCCTGGTAACAGACTCACACTATGCTGATATCGATACAGCTGGAACTCGTTTTTACCGTGAATCCGAATATAAAATGAAGGAATGTATCGGGTTGATGAACCAGAAAAAGGTTGATTTCATTGCCCATCTGGGGGACTTTAAAAACGGTGCACCGGAACGGAATCTTGAAAATTTAAAACGGATTGAATCCCTTTACGCCAGGTTCAATGGGCCACGGTACCACGTACTTGGCAATCACGATATGGATAGTATATCAAAGGAAGATTTCCAGTCGGTGGTTAACAACACAGGAATCTATCCGGAGCGGACATTCTACTCATTTGAACGGGGCGGTGTACATTTCGTTGTACTGGATGCGAATTTTACGAGTGACGGGGCAGCCTATAGTCAGGGAAACTTCCATTGGACGGATGCAAATGTTCCTGAACATCAACTGGCATGGCTGGATAAAAATTTAGCAGACACCGATAAACCGGTAGTTATCTTTATTCACCAGCTGCTCGATGGAGATGAGGGCAACCATTATATAAAAAACGCTGCAGAGGTACGTCAGGTTTTGGAACAAAATAATAACGTAGTCGTTGTTTTTCAGGGACATCAGCATGCCGGCCAATACAGCGAGATCAATAACATTCACTACTATACGCTTAAAGCAATGGTGGAAGGTTCAGGGGAAGAAAACAATGCCTATGCGATTGTTGAGATTTTTGACGATTTGACTGTGGCGATCTCCGGTTACAGAAAAGCCAAAAATAAAGAACTTCAGGCAGCAGGTTAGTGTCATGTCAATTGTAAGGATTACCCGTAAAATTCTAAGAACAGTAATAACTCCTTTTGAACTTTTACGCCTCAGGAAAAATGAGAATAATACCGGCCCTTCTTTATATACATCTATTCGAAGAGCCCGAAGGGTAGATTTTTTAGATCATGAAATTGCCTGGATTAAAAAAATTGAAGATCAACGGTCTCAACTTTTGGAAACGGATGATACGATCAAGGTTGATTTTTCATTGAATAATGATCCTGAAACAAATAGTGATGAAAGCAAATCTGAAAACATAAGGGATGTGTGTTTTGCAAGTGTGAATTCTTCCTATGGTTCACTTATGCACCGGCTGGTCAGAGATTTTGCTCCAAAAAATTGTCTTGAACTCGGGACTTGCTTGGGAATTTCGACAGCCTATATTGCTTCTGCATTGAAGCTGAATGGATCAGGCCGCCTGGTAACACTCGAAGGAAGTCCGTCACGATCAAAATATGCAGAATCCATTTTGTCAAAGATAAATTTACCTGATATCGATTTTGTCGTTGGGCCGTTCAATCAAACATTGGATCCTTTGCTTGAGGAGTATCAGAATATCGATTTTTGTTATATTGACGGTCATCATGATGGTGATGCAACCATTGAGTACTTTGAAAAGATATCTCCGGTTTTGACTGATGGGGCAATAGTTGTTATCGATGACATAACCTGGTCGGAGGATATGAAAAGAGCCTGGAATACAATACGGGAAAAACATGAGGTTGCTCTTACAGTGGATACATACATGATGGGAATTTGTATAGTTGGAAAGAACGGAATGGAGAGGCAGTCGTATCAAATCATGTATTGGTAGTATTTATTCGTGGCAGAGCTTAAATTGCCATGTTTAAACGACCGGTGGACTGACAGGCAGCCATGGAAATACTGAAGCAGCAACGACCGCCCGGTAGTGCCCCGGCCCCAACATTGACACACGGAGAACAGTTGAAATGAATGTAGATAAATTAAAAAATCATGGTTCTTTATATCACCTACATCATTTATATCCTTATTGGATTAAATCATTTTTTCTTTTAATAGTCATACTAACTACCTGTTTACTTTCATGTCAGCAAAACGATGATAGGGAGGAGTCCGATAGCATAACCAATACCTCGTTGAGTGATAAAGTCGATGGATATCGGGGTATCTGGTTTACTCTGGGTCAATTTTCCGAATATGGAGACAAGTATTCAGGAGGCTTGGGAACCTACACCGCTAATCATATCCCTTTAGCCATTTACGCAGAAGAAACAGATAAAACTTTCTTTGTGTATGGTGGTACGAAAGGCCCGGAAGATCGTTATTTATTGGTAATGGCTTCATACTACGATCATGAAAATCACCGAGTGCCGCGTCCAACGATCGTACATGATAAAGAAGGGGTGGACGATCCGCATGACAATCCAAGTATAGCAATAGACGGTGATGGTCATATTTGGGTGTTTGTCAGCGGCCGCGGAACCGGCCGGCCCGGATTCAAGTATCGCAGTGTTGAGCCTTATAGTGTGGAAGAATTTGAGCTTGTAGCCGAACAGGAGTTGACATATCCACAGCCCTGGTGGATCGAGGGTAAGGGGTTTATTCACTTGTTCACGAAATACACAAGAGGACGAGAACTTTATTTCGAAACCAGTTCAGACGGCTATGAATGGAGTGAAGACCAAAAACTCGCAGGAATTCGTGGCCATTACCAGGTCAGCTCAGTAATTAATGGAAAAATTGGCAGCTTCTTTAACCGGCACCCAGAAGGAAGTGTTGACCAAAGAACAGATTTATACTATGTGCAGACGACAGACTTCGGTCAGACATGGACGACGGTAGATGGTCAGCCATTGGAAATACCACTTGAGACGGAAGACAATCCGGCCCGGGTCATTGAATATTCAGCTCGGGATCGACTGCAATACACCGTGGATCTCAACTGGGATAAAAATGGGAATCCCATTCTGCTATATGTTACCAGTGAGGGCCATCAACCGGGGCCGGATAATGAGCCCCGCTTCTGGGAGATTGCACACTGGTCTGGAAGTGAGTGGAAAAACCACATTGTAGCTCGATCGGATCATAATTACGATCTGGGCAGCCTTTATGTTTTCGACGATCGATGGCTGATCATTGGTCCTTTGGGCGTTGGCCCACAGGCCTGGGGTACTGGTGGCGAGATGGAGATGTGGGAAAGCCGGGATGAAGGTGAAACCTGGAGAAAGATTCGTCAGATCACAGTAAACAGTGAGCGAAATCACAAGTTTGCGCGGCGACCGGTCAATGCGAAAGATCCATTCTTCGTATTCTGGGCTGACGGCAACCCGGATGAAATGAGTATATCCAGGCTCTATTTCGGTGATTCGTCCGGAGAGAAGTATTGGGCTTTACCCTATGATATGGAAGAGGAATATGCTGAGCCTCGCAGAGTTAAACCCAATTAATTTCAATTATGATGCTGCAAATGAAAAACCATTTTATCAGAGTTGAATTCGTCATCACAGCCGTTTTCCTGATCACCATAGCTCCTTTGTTTTTTGCCGGGTGCAACAATGGGACTGACGGCGAGGATGTCAAAATTGTTGCCCACCGGGGAGCGATTTCAGAGCGTCCCGAAAATACCATGGCGGCGTTTAAAAGAGCTCATAAACTGGGAGCAGACATTGTTGAGATTGATCTGTATACCAGCCGGGATGGGCATCTGTTTATCCTGCATGATTCCACCTTAGACCGCACCACCGACGGAGAGGGAGAAGCCACTGATTTTACTCTGGAAGAGCTTCAGGCATTGGATGCCGGTTCCTGGTTCGGTCCCGAATACGCCGGTGAACGAATCCCGTCGTTCAGAGAAGTATTGCAGTGGGCCACCAAAAATGATGTGGTTTTACTGTTGGATCTGAAGGAATCCGGCCGAGAGTTTGCCGAAAATGTGGCCAGTGATGTTCAGGAATATGGAATTGAAGAAAATATGGTGGTTGGTGTGCGTTCGCCTGAGCAGGCAGGAGAATTTCGGGAACTCCTCCCTAATTCCGGGCAGTTGGCATTCATGGGGTTTCCCGGGGATATCCAAGCATATGCTGAAGCCGGGGTGGACGTCATCCGTCTGTGGCTGCGATGGCTGGATGAAGACCCGACCCTGGCCGATCAGGTTCGCCAGACCCAGAGAAAACTGATGATTAACGGGACATTGGGGGAATTGGAAGAGGCCAGAGCGATTATGAACTTTTCCCCGGACTGGATTTTGATCGATGATGTCGCACAGCTACAGGAGTCATTGCGAGTAATTGATTCAGAAGGGTAAAACGAAATGTCTCAAACCGAAGGAGCGCTTACATCATTTTCAATGAACTTGAAAAACACCACTTTCCAAAATCTTTTTAAAAAACACTTGGTAAAAAACACCTGCTTTATGCGTATTACCCAATGCCCGAAGCTCTATGCGTCCTGCATCGTGCTTACACTGCTCATCCTGATGTTCAGCACTATACCCACTCTGGCCCAGGAGAAAAAAGTTCTGATTATCGGTATTGACGGATTGATGCCCGAGGCAGTGGAGTTACCTGAAATGTCGAATATCAATTCTCTTTACCGGGATGGAGACGGATTTTTGACCTATGGATATACCGAAGATCTGACCTTCAGCGGGCCAAGCTGGTCTAGTATTTTGCACGGAGTTCACAGGGACCGCCACGGAGTGGATTCCAATCAGTATCACGGTCACGATTTTTCGGACTACCCTCATGTGTTAAAGCGTCTGAAAGCTCACAACCCTGATCTGTACACGGCAGCATTTGTCACATGGTCGTTGCTTCAAAATAACTTCAGCCAGCCTGATGGCACGCCGGTAGGGGTGGATCAATTGGTGTACCATGCACGACAGGAGGATGGAGATGAAAAGGTCACTGAAGATCTTGTCGAGCTGCTGGAAACCGGAGATCCGGGTGCCGTCTTCTATTATCAGAACGATATTGACGGGGCAGGCCATGGATATGGCTTTTCGATTGACGTTCCAGAATACCGGGAACAACTTCAGGTCACTGATGCCCGCGTTGGCCGGGTGTTGGTCGCACTTGGCAACCGGCAGCAAGTCGTGGATGGACAGGAAGAGTGGCTGATTATCCTTGTTACCGACCATGGCGGGGTTGGCACCGGACACTCCGGAAATTTGTACAGGCAGCGGTTTATTCCTTTGATTGTCAGTAAAGTATCTGTAAACCGTCAGGGTACTTTGGACACTCCTCCTTCCTCCCTGATCCGTTCTCGCAACGTATATGTCACCAGAACGGTGCTTTCTTTCATGGGTGTTCCGGAAGCGGAATTTTCAGAACTGGATGGCCACAATATGATGGTTTTATCAGAAATAAACATCCCGGAAACCGGCTATGGAACAAATCTCCTTTTTAATGGAGATGGGGAGTTTGATCGCGGGTTTGCAGACCGGCAACTGGATCAGGCCATTACAGGGTGGCGCGATCAGGAGCATACCGGCCACAAGGACGGTTACCATAGTATGACATTGATTCAGACTCCACCTGAGGTCAGGCATATCGGCTCTGATGGCTCGATACATGAAGTACACAGTTCCAATCTGTTTACAGGTGGCAGGAAAGGAGTATCCAGCAGAATGACACAACTTTTGGATCTCAGTGATCTGCAGGATGATATAGACTCTCGTCATGTGAACTTTCTCTTTTCCGGATACTTGGGTGGAACCGGCAGCAGTGAAGCCCGCATGGAAGCGAGCGTCACTTTTCTGGATGAAAACGGTGATGTGATCGACTCGGGCGTCCTTGAAACAGTCAGCCGGGAAGATTGGGAAGGCGAAACGGTACTTATCTATCGGGAAACCGAAGGATTTGTTTCACCGGGCACGAGATCAGCGCTGATTGAACTTCATGCCATAGGTGTATCTGAAATAGAGGAAGGAATCAAGGCATTGGCCGATCAACTTTCATTTAAGCTGATTCGAAATGACCGACAATAGATTCCATGATATGGTAACCGGAACAAATAGTTAGTTGAAAATCGAGTATTAAAGCAGAAGGCAATTAGAGGCGTGACTAAAACTTCAATATGCTTTTTAAATCGATTCCAATTTAACAATTGATGATAAACGCATCCAAACAGTCAAAAAACGGATTTACCCGCGCTGGCCAGTCAGGTGAATATTGAACGTCTGTCAAATAACCCGAGAAAAATTGATGTCCCGGCATTAATCACCCTTCTTGAAGGTATTATCTGAATTTCGAGGGAATCATCTTCTTATCCGGTGAAAAGTTGGGATGGTTATGAAAGAATTGTGTAATCTCATGTAAATATGAATCCTCAAATCCACACACCATGTCGTTTACCCGCCTTGATTTTCTTAAGTTAGTTACCGCTGCAGGTGCAGGCAGTACGTTTCCGCTGAAAGACATTGTCCAATACCGCCGGATATCAAAACGTAACAGTGATCGACCCGTGATAATCGCTTCAAGAAATGGATTACGCGGAGTTGAAGTGGCCTATAACATGATAACGGAAGACGGATCTGATCCTTTGGATGCGGCCATTGAAGGTGTCAAGATCCAGGAACTGGATCCTGAGGACCATAGTGTAGGTATTGGGGGGCTTCCCAACGAGGAGGGAGTTGTCCAACTGGATGCATCTTGTATGCACGGTCCAACCAAAAGAGCCGGTTCGGTAGCAGCTCTTGAAGATATTGCCACCCCATCCATGGTGGCAAAGGCCATTATGGAATATACCGACCATATTATGCTGGTTGGCCCGGACGCAAAACGTTTTGCCCTGAACCTGGGATTTAAAGAGGAAAAACTGCTGACCGAACAGAGCAGACAAATGTGGCTGAGATGGAGATCCAGATTGAATCCGCACGATAACTGGCTGGAACCGATCGCCTGGATGTACCGGTACGATCAGCGCCCGGATTAATTCTCCGGTATTTACATCCCAATGACCGGCATACACTAAACAGTGAAATGGCAAAGATGAAAAGGAACAAGTGCTCCGAGCGAAGCGTTTTCCCCCCAAGCGTTCTGGGAAAACCCGGATACTTCCGAGGAGGGGACTTCA
This sequence comes from Balneolaceae bacterium, assembly GCA_007118695.1. Classification (GTDB taxonomy): domain Bacteria; phylum Bacteroidota; class Rhodothermia; order Balneolales; family Balneolaceae; genus SKRC01. Next base: position 18,165 of record SKRC01000215.1, read on the forward strand.
TGCTGTCCCTTCTACCTTCAAATTTCTGCCTTCAATCTCAACTTACTACTCAATACTCACCCCTATGACCCACTATTCACAACTTAAATCTTTTGTCATTGTCACATTGACAGTATCCCTGTCTCTGCTGTTTTGTGCAGCATGTGAACCCGCAGATGACGATCAGCGTCAGCACCTCGTCATCGTCTTTGACGGGCTGCGGGCCGATTATATTACACACGATATCATGCCCAATTTATACCGCCTTGGACAGGAAGGGGTTGTCGCTGACAATCACCATGTGGTCTATCCGCCTGTTACCAGAGTCAATTCACCGTCTCTTGCCACCGGCTCCTATCCGGGCACCCACGGTTTGATGCACAATCAAATCTACCTGCCGGAAATATCCGATGAACCGATCCATACTGGTAACGACGTGGAGTCTTTGATGGCAGTTGATCCGCTGCTTACGGCAACCTCACTTGGCCAGTGGATGGAAATGGAGGATCTAACTCTGTTTGCCGGGAGTTCGGGGTCTTATGGCAGCAGTTTTCTGCTCAACCCTGCGGTGTCCGGTGCCGGGGTATGGAACTCCAGAGGGTTCTTTGTTCCGGATGAAAATAGAAACATGGCTTTGGAAGCATTTGGTGAATTGCCGGAAATAAGCACACCCAATTACGAACAGAACCGCTGGGTGATAAATACCTGGTTGCACTTTGCCGTCGACGAATTTACAGCAGATGCATCGATTCTCTGGATTACCGATCCGGATCGTACCGCCCATACATATGGGATTGGAGCTCCGGAAACCCTTACTGCACTTCGTCATGTGGATGAAGAGCTGGGGCGGCTGCTTGATGAACTCGATGAACGGGGCCTGCTTGAACAGACCAATATCTTTATTACTACGGATCATGGGTTTTCTACACATAAAGGAGGATTTAATGTATCCGATATTCTCCAGGAACAGGATCTTCTAGAGGGTGCTCGTGTTATCGGCAATACACAAATCTACCTGGAGGAACCCGATGAAGAACGAATCCGGCAAATCGTACAGGTGCTTCAGCAACATCCGGCTGTTGGAGCGATCTTTACCCCGCCGGGAGAACAGGATGAGACAGACGGCCGGGTGGAAGGCACTCTTTCCATGGAACTTATTTACTATAACCACGAACGGGCTGCCGATATTTTCGTGACCGCCGCCTGGAGTGATGAAACAAATGAATTCGGGTATGCCGGGACTTCGACCCAGGGTGGTACAGCCGGGCACGGAACAGCAAGTCCCTATGAGTTGCAGACTGCTATGATTATATCCGGTCCGGATTTTAAAAATGGTGTTGTAAGCCCTGTTCCAACCGGAAACGTGGATCTTGCCCCGACCATCCTTTATTTATTGGGGCTTTCCTTACCGGAATCCATGGATGGTCGTATCATGCATGAATTATTGGTTGATGGGCCCGATCCCGAATCCATCTCCGTACAGATCGACCGGTATGAAACCGGTCCGGTTGAATGGGATCCCGATTACAAAATGACACTTGAGAAGGCCCGTACAGGTGAGTCGGCATACCTCAGACAAGCGCGGATTGTCAGGAATAACGAATGATTTTCAGTTATTTCATTTCCGTCCCTTTATAACACGATCACTTCTATTTTGAGACAGTGGAATCGGGTATGTTTATAAGTGCATGGACAATGATAAATATCGTTGATCAAAACGGGCCAATCACCAGGCCCCGGCCGGAGTGAGAGTCGATCAACCGACTCAATTCCTGCTAATCAATCATTTTCATCTTATTAAAACACCTTTGAATCGGTACACCCGGTCGGGGTGGCGTGTCATAATAAATGCTTCAATAACAATTTTGGGATACACTTCAATAAGTTGTTAAACTTCTTTACTCTTCGGGATAAACTCCTTGAAGAAATTAAATTTTGCCGGTGAAGGTTGTTTTTTTTGCCTCCCATTTCATATTTACATGATCAAATGCTTTACACACATAAGATGAAATTACGTATAGGAATGAATGTAAAAGCGGTTTTGACTCTGGCCGGGCTGGTCGTAATCGGCTTAAGTCTGCTCCAGTGTACCCCATCTGACCCGGATGTTATCGGGCTGCAGGAGGATGCAAGTATCGTTCTGATTGGCAATAACCTGGGCTCAAGAATGATGTACTTTGGTCAATTTGAAACTGAAATGCACCTGCGCTATCCGGATTATTCGCTTTTGATTCGCAACCAGAGCATTCCGGGTGATACGCCCGGCTTCAGGCCCCATTCATCGCGTGATAATCCCTGGGCATTTCACGGGGCGGAAGCCTTTCAAACCGAGCTTGCCACAAATTCGGGAAGCCAAGGCCATTTTCCCTCCCCGGATGAATGGATTGCCAAATTTGCCCCGGACGTGATCATCGCCTTTTTCGGGTATAATGAATCGTTCCAGGGAGAAGAGGGGCTGGAAAACTACAAAGCGGAACTGGATGCATTCATCCGGCATACGCAAAGCCAAAATTACAAAGAGAATTCCTCATCTGAGCAACTGGCAGATTCACCCACGCAGCTTGTCCTTGTATCGCCTATTGCCTTTGAGGATCTGTCTGATACGTATGATCTACCGGACGGCACCCGGGTAAATGCAAATCTGGAACTCTACATGGAGGCTATGCGGGAGGTTGCTGCCAACCATAATGTTCGTTTTGTGGACGCTTTTTCGCCAACCAAAGAGTGGTTTGATGCCGGCGAAGGGCCGCTGACCATTGACGGCTCACAGCTGAACGACGACGGCTATGAACGTTTTGGGAAGCTGCTTGCCGACGAGATTTTTGGCCGTACAGAGACCATGGCAGAGGAACACCGCGAGCTGGTCCGCGCCGCCGTGCTCGACAAAAACTGGATGTGGCATCAGGATTACAAAATCCCGAATGGCGTTCACGCCTACGGCCGGCGCTTTGAGCCTTTCGGGCCGGATAACTACCCGTATGAGATTGAGAAAATCCGCCAGATGACCGAAATCCGTGACCGGGCCATTTGGCAGGCAACTCGCGGGCAGGTCAAGGATGTGGTTGCGGCCGATGAGCAGGAAACCAGGGAGCTTCCGCCGGTTGAATCCAACTTTGATCCTGAAAGACATGGAAATCCCGAATACCTGTACGGACAGGATGCACTTGACAAACTTTCTGTCCCCCCCGGTTACAAGATCGAACTCTTCGCATCGGAAGAAGATTTTGCAGACATGGCCAACCCGGTTCAAATAACGTTTGACAACAAAGGCCGGCTCTGGGTGGCGACCCTGCCGAGTTACCCGCATTACAAACCCGGTGATACGCGGCCTGACGACAAACTCATCATTCTGGAAGATACCACCGGCGATGGCAGGGCAGACAAGCAAACCACATTTGCCGATGGGCTGCATCTGCCCCTTGGGTTTGAATTCGCCCCGGGAGGCGGAGTTTACGTCTCACAGGGCCCCGACCTTGTGCTTTTGACCGATACGACGGGAAATGATCAGGCCGACACCAAAGAGATTGTTATTAGCGGCTTTGATGACCACGACACCCATCACGCCCATAGCACCTATACCGTGGATCCTTCGGGCGCTATCTATATGGCCGAAGGGGTGTTCCTGCATACCAATGTGGAGACTTCCTACGGGCCGGTCCGGGCGACCAACGGGGGTTTTTATCGATTCAATCCGCAGCGGCGGCACCTTGAACGCACCGCCCAGCTGTCGATACCCAATCCGTGGGGAATTGCCTTTGACAAGTGGGGGCAAAATTTCTTTGCCGAAACCTCCGGCCCGGATGTCCTCTGGATGATGCCCGGAACTGTCAAGCCCCGGTATGGTGTAGCCACTCCCAAATCCAGGAACCTGATAGAGGATGAGCACCGGGTACGGCCAACCTCTGGCCTGGAATTTGTTTCGAGCCGCCATTTTCCGGACGAAGTGCAGGGAGATTTTCTGATCAGTAATACGATCGGGTTTCTGGGTACCAAGCAGCATACGCTGGAGGATGACGGCACCGGGTACAGGAGTCGTCACCGCCAGGACCTGGTGCGTGGGGATGATCCGAACTTTCGCCCTGTGGATATGGAATTTGCCCCGGATGGCTCTCTTTATATTGTGGACTGGCATAATGTTCTGATTGGCCATATGCAGCATAATGCCCGTGACCCGCTGCGAGATCATGTGCACGGGCGGATCTATCGCATTACCTATCCCTCACGGCCATTGGTTGAACCGGCCAACATTGACGGGGCTTCTATCGGGGAATTACTCGATAACCTGAAACTGCACGAATACCGCTCGCGAGACCGTTCACGCCGTGAACTGCGGGGCCGGGATGCCCCGGAGGTCCTTTCCCATATCGAAAGATGGGTTGAAAACCTCGATGAGTCCGATGAAAATTATGAACACCATAAGCTGGAAGCCTTATGGGTAAGCTGGGGACTCAATCAGGTGGATGAATCCCTGCTGCGCCGGCTGCTCGGGGCGGATGATTTCCGGGTACGGGCCGCTGTAGCACGTGTGTTGCGGTACACGGGGCATCAGATAGCCGACCAGGTGGAGCTGCTGACACGGGCAGCCGCGGATGACCATGGACGTGTCCGTCTGGAAGCGATTGTCGCGGCCTCCTGGCTGGATATGGAAGATGGCTTGGCCATATTAAACGAAGCTGCCAATCATCCGATCGACGACTGGATGGCGGATTCCTATGAAACGGCCATGGCACATTTGGTTGGAGAGGCCCCGGAAGATGAAATCGCTGAGGAAGTCGAAACCCATCTGGCCGGTGACGATCTGGAGCTGTATAACAAAGGCAGGGACATCTATTTGCGGGATGGATACTGCGGGACTTGTCATCAGCCCGACGGGCAGGGCCTGACTGCAGCCGGTTTTCCGCCCCTGGCCGGAACACGGTGGGTTACAGGCAGCGAGGAACGCCTCATCAAACTGACCTTGCATGGTATGTCCGGCCCGATGGAAGTTCTTGGCGTGCAATACCCTGGGAATGTCCCTATGACGCCCTTCCGGGGCCTGCTCAATGATGAAGAGATGGCTGCGGTGCTGACGTACGTGAGAAATGCCTTTGGCAATGAAGCCTCAGCCATTTCTCCGGAGAAAGTCCGGGAAGTCCGGGAATCTACCGGTGACCAGCGCGGTTTCTATTCAGCCGAAGAGTTACTGGGAGAGTATCCGCTTGAGGAGTGAGTTTTTGCACGTTATTAAAGCAGATAAAAAAACAGTATAATGCAAATATTTTCAGCTTATTTAAGCCATTCAATTAACAACAACGATATATTGTGTTGATCAAAACATGACTTATTATATTAACAGTGAGTTAAACGGCAAAAAAAAGGTGCAATCATCCAAATACACTCCGGATCAATTTCAATTTGAGATGATTCGCAGTGAGCTGGAGGAGGTTGTCGGCCAGAAGCATATAACGACAGAGGGGCCGGCAAAGCTTGTCTATTCGAACGACTGGTCATGGATGCCACAAATGTGGCTGGACCGGGGCCAGCCGCTAAAGACTCCCGATTATATTGTCCATCCAGGTACGCCTGAGCAGGTGGCGGCCATCATGAAGATTGCCAATACCTATAAGATTCCTGTGATCCCCTGGGGCGGTGGTTCAGGTACTCAGGGAGGGGCACTGTCGATTTTTGGGGGTATTATCATGGATGTTAAGCGGATGAACCGCATTCTTGAAATCGATGAGCAGTCGATGTCGGTGACTGCCGAGGCAGGCATCAACGGCAGCCAGCTGGAGATGCGGCTCAACGAGAAGGGCCTGACCCTGCCGCACTATCCGGCCTCGGCCAACTGCGCAACACTGGGTGGCTACCTGGCCCCGCGGGGTACCGGGACGATCAGCACCAAGTATGGCAAGAGCGAAGACCTGGTCATGAGCATGGAGGTGGTCCTGCCGGACGGGTCGATCATCGAGACACCCCGGGTGCCAGACCATGCTTCGGGGCCGGATTATATGGGATTATTTTTGGGCTCAGAGGGGGTTTTCGGGACGATTACCAAAGCAACCATGCAGGTGGATTACCTGCCCGAGACCCGTCTGTTCCGGGCACTGCTCTTCGATGATTTGACCGCAGCCATTGAAGCCGGCCGCAGGCTGATGGTCAGACGGCTGGACCCGACGGTCATCCGGCTCTATGACCCCGGATCCACGGCCTCGCGCGTCAAGGATATATTGGGCTATAAGCTGGAAGGCGCCTATATGGTGGTCGGCTTTGACGGGGATAAGGACATCGCCGCCCTGCAGGAGAAAAAGGCCATGGACATTTTTAAAGAACTGGGAGCAAAAGACCTTGGCCGCGAGCCGGGTGAGAAATGGTGGGATCACCGCTATGACTTTTACTACCCGCCGACCAATTTGAAACTACCCTGGATGTACGGGACGGCCGATACGGTAATGCGCTACAAGGATGTGGAAAAAGTCTATTATGCCCAAAAAAAAGCTGTCGAGCAGACCTACGGCGACTGGAATGTGAAGTTTATCGGCCACTTTTCCCACTGGTTTCATTGGGGAGCGGCCATGTATACCCGCTTTATCATCGAAAATCCGCCGGAAGATGCGCGTGATGCCCTGCGGCTGCATAACCGGGTCTGGAATACGGCGATAACTGCCTCGCTGGACAACGGGGGAACGATCAACGAACATCACGGGATCGGGTTGAAACTGGGCCGCTATATGCGACGCCAATACGGAGAGGCATTCGATTTGCTGGAAAATATCAAAGGCGCCATCGACCCGAATGGAATCATGAATCCCGGCAAAGTTGGGTTTTAAAGCAGGATACAAGATACATAATTACAGGTGGAGCGCAGCGACATCCCGACCGCCGTCGGGATTGGAGGATTTTGATTACTAATTTTTTGACTTACGAACCATGACTCAAACCAACGCTCTGGATACAACTGAAAACTGCCGGTATTGCCTGATGTGCAGGCATCTATGCCCGGTAGGTAACTTGACCCATAACGAGGCACTTTCACCTCATGGATGGGCTCAGATGGTGGCCTCGGAGCGGCGCGGGCTGTTGGAGTGGAATGAGCAGTCCATTGACGCATTGTACAAATGCGCCGACTGCGGGCAGTGTGAGTCTCATTGTGTGACCGACCAGCCGCTTCCAAATGCAATTGCAGCAGCTCGCACGCTTTTGGTTGAAAACGGTAAAGCACCGGAGGAGGTCAAACAATTGGCTGAAATGCTAACGGCTTCATCCAATCTGTATAACGGACAAGTCTCCCAACCACCTTCAGGCAAGGGAGATATTGCACTTTTTATAGGTGATGAAGCCGACCATTTTGCCCCGGGTGCAGTAGAAGCTGTTCTCAAACTATTAAAAAATACAGGGATTGAGCCGGTACTCATTGGCCGTGGCAGAAATGACGGTTTGATTCCAAGTGGTTTAGGGCTACGATCAAAGTCCATTGAATTGGCCAACGCTACCATCGAAGATCTTGAATCAACCGGGGCAACTACGCTGCTGGTGCTTTCGCCCGGAGCTTTTTTTACGTTTACACGAATTTATCCAGAGCGGCTTAACATTGAGCTAGACCCGAAGGTGGAAGTAGTTGAGGTGACCTCGCTGCTGGCCGATAAGATGGAGTCAGGGGACATGAGTGTGAACAAAACCTCGCTTACAGATAAGTTTGCCTATATGGACCCGGAACACTCGGTGCGGGTACCATCTCGATTTGCGGCACCTAGAACATTGATGGATACTGCTTTTGAGGGCGAGCGGGTTGAGCTTTTTTGGCGCAAGGAGCGTTCCGGGTCAGGTGGTGCAACAGGATTGCAGTTCACCCACAAGGATATGGCAGATGACCTGACCAGGTTTCGACTGGCCGGAGCAGGCGAGGCCGGAGTGAAGACAGTGTTTACGGAAGACTCAGCTACGTTCGGGCGCTTGAATCAGTTTGCCGGGCACAATGGCATAGAGGTTCGCAACCTTTATCAATCCCTGGCCGGCCAACTATAAGGGGTGAGAAGTCAAAACAGTGGGCTGAAAACGCCGACCAATAGAATGAGTAAAAGTTAGCTTTGCCTGCCAGGAGTCAGGATCACGACTCTGCACATTGAGGTGTACTCCTGGTATAAAATTAGTTAAACAGTTTACATACACGTAATAATCATAATAGTAAACAAAATGATAACGAGGTAATACGAAATGACTTACGAAAACGAACGAGGAGCCAAAGATATCGAACCCATTACCAGTGGGGATGAGAAGTTCAGAAAGAAGTTTGTCTCCTGGCAGCTCGCCCATCTGACTGTCACCGACATTAAAGAATATTTGAAAGAAAAAGATACCGTTTTGGTCCCCATTGCCAGTACCGAGCAGCACGGCCCCCATCTGCCCTTGTGGACAGACACGGTAACAGCCCTGGAGATTTCCCACCGCGTTGCACATAAAATCGGGGTCCTTTACGCCCCGGCAATCTGGACAGGATATTCTCCCCAGCACATGCATGAGGCTGGCCAGGGCCGCGGAACGATCACCGTCCGCAGCACGACACTGTTAAATCTGATGTATGATGTGGCACGCAGCCTGATTCACCACGGATTTAACCGCATTATATTTATCAACGGCCATGGCTCGAACATCAAGGTGGTCGATCCGATCCTGCGCAAACTGCGTTATGAAACCGGGGCGCTTATCAGTTTCGTCAAGCCGTATATGGAGAACTATGTGGGATTGATGGAAGGGCTGCTTGACAACCCGCCGGAAGAGACCCCGGGCTGGCATGCCTCGGAGCTGGAGACTTCCCAGGATCTGGCCTGGAATGAAAAGTACGTGCGAATGGAACGCGCCGAGTTTACCAAGGCGCACATCCCGGAGTTCCTGCCCAAGTCGTTCGAGAAAAAAGACGGCATGCCGGATGTAGAGTTTGACGGGTACAAGTATTTCAATTTCCCGATGGATCATCACGAATTCATAGAAAGTGGTGTGATAGGCAACCCGACGCGGGCGACCAAGGAAAAAGGTGAAGAAGCCTTTCGCCGGTATTCCGACCATGTGGCCCGGGGCATCCTGGAACTGATGAAAATCGATGTTGAAGTCAAAAACCGGGAGTTTACTGACCGGGCCTTTTAGGCGAAGGGCATTGCCCGTGGAGGTTGGAAGAGCAGGGAAACTTTTAAGAGTATGAATCCGCCCTATTCAGATGCTCTGTATTGCATCATAGATCAATGTATAAGCTCCGGGCCCAGGGCTTATCCTATTATTTTTAAATGACTATCCGGTTTTTGTAACAAAAGCCGGTTGGCAAAATTTTGCAGGCAGTGAATCCAACAGCAGACAGTTAGGTGGCTTTTCGTATGCCGATATTTATTGCATTCGGCTACAAAGTTAGAGAAAACGGATACTCATTTATTTTTAAATAACAGGAAAACCGAAACTCAAACACATACCGACTCCATGTCAAAAAACGTACTTGTTGTCGGCACCCTTGATACAAAGGGTCCCGAATTTGCCTACCTTCGTGACCGCTTAAACGAGCTGGGCGTGAACACGACGGTCGTTGATATCGGGATTCTTGACGAGCCCCTGGAAATCGAACCCGATATCGGCCACGAAGAAGTTGCCAAAACCGGTGGTACTACAATTGAGACCTTACAACAAGCCGGCAGCCGCGGCAAAGCTGTCGAGGGTATGCGAAAGGCGATCCGTATCTTGACGCGCAAACTTTATAATGAAGGAAAAGTTGACGGAATCATCAGCATGGGTGGCGCCGAAGGGGCGGTAATGGGGGCGGCGGCCATGATGCAGCTCCCGGTTGGTGTACCAAAGATTTTGATTTCACCTATTGCCTCGGGCAAACACTATTTTGATCCGCTGGTGGGAACAAGCGATGTCATGATAATACATTCGGTGGTCGATATTCTTGGGTTGAACCCGATTGCCTGCACGGTTTTCGATAATGCGGCTGCGGCCATGAAAGGGATGATCGAACATGGAAACCTGCTGCCCGACCCGGATCCCGGCCAGCGATACGTAGCCGTGACCATGCTCGGCAATACGACCCGGGCTGTGATGGCTATGAAAAATCGCCTGGCAACGTCGGGATACGAAGCGGTCATTTTCCATTCGAACGGTGTTGGTGGGCCGGCCATGGAAGAGTTGGCCGGGATGGGCCAGTTTGTGGGTGTGATTGATTATACCACCAATGAGGTCAATGATCCACTTGTCGGTGGTATTCATGATGCGGGCCCGGAACGGCTCAAACGGATCGGGTTGTTGGGCCTTCCTCAAGTGGTCGTGCCGGGCTGTATCGATTTCAGTGTATTCCATACCGGAGCGGTCCCCTCGCAGCTGCAGGGCCGGCCTGTCTATGACCACAACCCGGAGTATACTCTGGTGCGGACCTCTCCCGGGGAGATGAAACAACTCGGCCGGATTTTTGCCGAGCGCCTTGGTCAGGCGAAAGCCCCGGTCCGGATCATGGTTCCGACAGGAGGATTGTCGATACCGAACCATCCCGACGGAGGCGTGTTTTGGGATCCGGCCTCTGACGCCGGGTTTTTGGAAAGCTTACGCAAGGAGCTTGGCCGCAGCCGGCCCGATATCCCGATCAAAACCTATCAGTACCATGTCAACGATCCTGCCTTTGGAGAACTTGTGGCCGATGAGTTTATCCGGCTTATGGACAACGAGGCCGGTTATGAACATTGACTCGTTCTCTTTCAACCATCCCCAAAAAAGCTGGGAGGTGGTCCCAATACCGCTTCTACTCCTTCATCTCCGCCGGCCGCTGACGGGTGGACGGAGCTTCCAAAGAAAAGTGAGGAGAGCTGTTGTTTTTGAGGACTCAACCATCAATGAATAATGACTAAACGTAGATCAACACCATGAAAAACCACATCCTTTCTATTGCAACATTCCTGTCGGTTCTTTTGCTCTGCTTGTCCTGGCAGGCTCAAACGGCGCATGGCCAAGAAGGCGATCTGTGGATCACCTTTGAACCTGGCGAAGGGCCGGGCAACGGCCACCATATCGTACTGGTCAGCGGCGATGAGGAATACCGCTCTGAAGAGACCCTGCCGATGCTGGCAAAAATATTATCCACTCATCACGGGTTTAAAACGACGGTCTTGTTTGCCATCGATCCGGAAACCGGATATATCGACCCGGATAACCAGACAAATATTCCGGGCATGAAGAATCTACAGCAGGCAGATCTGATGATCTTGTTTACGCGGTTCAGGGAACTGCCGGACGAAGATATGGCCTATGTCGAGGAGTACCTGTTGGCCGGCAAGCCGGTCATCGGATTGCGGACGGCCACCCACGCTTTTTATTATCAGCGCAATCCCGATAGCCCATATGCCGGCTATGACTGGAGAAGTGATGTGCCGGGATGGGAAGATGGATTTGGCCGGCAAATTCTGGGTGAAACCTGGGTCGATCACCATGGGATTCATTTTGAGGAGGGCACACGGGGTTTGGTTAACGGTATCCCGGAGCGGAATGATCATCCGGTTCTGCGCGGGGTAAGCGATCTATGGGGTCCGACGGATGTTTATGGAACCCGGGAACTGGAAGGCAATGTGGAGGTGCTGGTCTGGGGGCAGTCGACTCTTGGACTGAGCCAGGATGCGCCGGTCAACTGGGAGAAATCGATTATGCCTATAGCCTGGACCAAAGACTATCGCATCGAAGGTGGGTCCACGGGCAAGACATTTACCAGTACGATGGCCTCATCGGTCGATTTTGAAAGTGAAGATTTGCGCCGGCTGATTGTCAATGCCAGCTACTGGTTACTGGAGATGGGGGACCAGGTATCGGACAAGAGCAATGTAGATATTGTAGGCGATTATGAGCCTACCATGTTCGGTTTTGGTGAATTTCGCCAGGGGATGACACCGTCAGATTATAAATAAAAGAAAGAGACGTGTCTATTATAGGCAGAGGCTGTAATTTTGAGGATCACGCATGTGAGATGGATTTATGAACATTAACTTTGTTAATATCCTGCATTACGACACCCTGTTTCCCGAAACCAAAACTAATATTTTGAAGAGGAATGAATGATGTTAGAACACTTTGCAGTGAATGTTGAAGAGCCTGTGCTTATGTCTGATTGGTATAAGGAGCATTTAGGATTACAAGTCGTAAAAAATCAACTCAACCTCCCTATAAGACTTTTTTAGCTGACGATAGTAAGCGTATCATGATTGAAATTTACAAAATAAGAAAACCATTATTATGAGAGGTGTCTTTAATTTATATTTTCAAAGTGTGGTGATAACGATTTTTTAATGGATAAGCGATCTGTCAAGGTTAACCGTTCGTTAGATGCCGAAAAAGGATTCGTTTAACGTCGTGAGTCATACTCCAGATTTAAATGAAACGCACCCAATCAACCGAAGGAAAAAATCCTGAAAGTTCGCGAGTTATAACCCGAACGTAATGAGATACAAATCCTTGATAATTAAAAGAAGCACATTGCCTTTAATTATGGAGTTTAGAGTCTCACAGATTTAATTATTTTTATAAGTACTCATGAAAAGTGGATATTTTTACTACAAATCTTAAATCAACAAATCTATGAAGATCTCACGAAGAAATGCACTTGCAAAATTAGGAGCACTGGCAGGGTCAACGGCCGCTTTAGGCCTGGCTAATCCATTTAAAATGCCGGAAAAGCGAATAGAAACATTGGATTTAAAGGGGAGAATTAACCATTCGGTTTGCAGATGGCCATATAATAATGTCTCTTTGGAGGATTTGTGCCGTGCTTCTGTAGAAATCGGAATAAAATCGGTAGAAATTGTAGGTCCGGAAGACTGGCCGGTTTTAAAAGAATACGGTTTGAGCTGTGCCATGCCCAGAGCAGGAGATATTGGTTTGGAAAGAGGATTCAGTGATCCAAAATATCATGATGAACTGGAAGCAAGTTTCAAAGAGTCGATTCCGAAAGTCGCGGAAGCGGGTCACGATATTGTGATTCTGTTTTCCGGAAACAGGGATGGAATGGATGATGAAACCGGATTGAGAAACTGTGAGGAAGGCATCAAACGTATTATAAGTACTGCTGAAAGACATAATGTTACGTTATGTTTGGAACCTCTGAACAGCAAGCGGAATCATCCGGATTATTTTGTAGATAACACACCGCTGGGAGTTGAACTGTGTGACCGGATCGGATCAGACAGATTCAAACTACTGTATGATATTTATCACATGCAGATCATGGAAGGGGACGTGATCCAGACCATTCGGGATTATCATGAATATATTGCTCACTATCATACCGGTGGTGTACCGGGCCGGAATGAATTGGATGAGTCGCAGGAACTGTATTGGCCGGCCATCATGGAAGCTATCGTTGAAACCGGGTATGATGGGTATGTCGGCCAGGAATTTGTTCCGACCTGGGATGATCCTATTGAAGCTCTGAGACACGGTGTGGAAGTTTGTGACGTGTAAAAACATTTTGCATATAGCAATAAGTGTTTTACTTGTTAATTTTCTGCATTGTCGCTTATTTCTGCAATAACCATATTGTTATTGTGTAAATCGATTCCAATGTGAATCATGTCGTTCTGCCTGGTTTTGCTATAGTGGTGATTACAAACTAAGTGAGGACATCCTTTATGACAATTGCAGAAGGGCGTTCATCCAGAAACCTTGCATGCCGGGGTCCATATGCAAAACACTATGCTTTTTTTATACAGCCAATTAATGAAGTAAATTGATCCATCCATCCATGAACATCGTTTTTCTGGACTTTAAAACAATCGGGAAGGTTCCGAATGAAAACATTCTAGATTCGCTGGGTGATGTAACCATGTATCAGACAACCGGCCCGGATCAGACGGCGGAGCGGATCAAAGGTGCAGATATCGTCATCACAAATAAAGTGGTGCTCGACAAGGATTTAATCAGGCAAGCCGAACAGTTGAAGCTGATCTGCGTAGCCGCTACCGGGATGAATAACATTGATCTGTCTGCTGCCGAAGAAAAGGGAATTCCGGTCAAAAATGTTGAAGATTACGCTTCAAAAAGTGTCGCCCAGGGGACGTTCGCGCTCATCCTGCACCTGCTGTATAACATCCCGTTCTATGATGAGTATGTAAAAAGCGGTGAATATTCCGGAAGTGATATTTTTACAAACGTCGACAGGCAGTACCGTGAGATCAGCGGAAAAAGATTTGGCATCATCGGCCTGGGTAATATCGGGAGCCAGGTTGCCCGGATTGCCGATGCGTTCGGGGCGGAGGTGGTGTACTATTCCACATCGGGCAGAAACACCGATCAGCCCTGGCAGAGACTGGAATTAGAGGAGTTCCTGCAGACTTCGGATATCATCTCCATTCACGCTCCCCTCAACGAGAATACAGCCAACCTGATTGATTATAAACGCCTGAAGCTCATGAAGCCCTCGGCGCTTCTGATCAATACCGGAAGAGGGGGCATCGTCAATGAAACCGACCTGGCCCGGGCGCTGGATGAGGATGTGATCGCCGGGGCAGCAGTTGATGTGTTCGAACAGGAACCGATTGACCGGCAGAACCCGCTGATGGAGGTGAAAAAGAAAGAGAAGCTGATTCTCACTCCCCACATGACCTGGGCCAGTATTGAGGCGCGCACTTCGCTGATGGAAGGGGTCAGGCAGAATATTGAGCAGTTTTTGAGGGATGATTGATAAACTAATTTTATCAGCCGAGAGGCCTGTTGCACCGGCAGTTTATTCACACTGCAGCAGTGGCCGGGTTTGCCGCTGTCAGACCGCGATCAGCGGTTGGGGAACCCGCTGTGAAATCAAACAGAAAATCGATGAACATTATCAATAGAGTTGAAATCGGATTCATTGCACCTTATACCTTCACTGGACTGAGCCGGGACGCAGCAGAGTTACCTGGGTTTGGACAAAGACGGTACCTAGCGCATTTTTTCATTCAGTTTATTGCATTTCCGGCCAAAAATCCCGCATTTTAGTGCGCAAAAATTCCACACTGCGTTCAAGCTGATCCATGCCCTCCACGCCATCTTCAATACTGATCCAGCCGTCGAAGCCCACCCGTTTCAGTTCAGTGAAGATTGCATCGTAATCATTGAGACCCCGGCCGATCTCTCCGTGTGCAAGTCGTTTTGCATAACCTTTCGAGCCACTTTCCTCACGGCGAAGGTCCTCAAGGGTTCCTTCTTTCAGGTAGCGGTCACTTGCATGCATGGTGAGAACCCGGTCTGACACGCGGCGAAGCAATTCCAAAGGGTCTTCACCTGCCAGCCAGGTGTTACTCGGATCATAATTGACGCCGAAAGATGGATGATCGATGTTATCAACAAGCTTGCAGAACAGATCCATTTTATGGGCAAATTCAGGATACTCCCAGAAATCGTCCTTATAATGGTTTTCAAGGATCAGTGATATCCCCCGTTTCTGTGCATAGGGCAGACAGGCTTCAATACATTCCGTGGCAAGTTTGATTCCCTGTTCCATTGACAGCCCGGGCCTGGCCTGCCCTGAAAGGACACGGCAATAGCTGCCGCCCAATGCCTGGGTCATATCAATACATCTTTTCTGCCTGGTGATCTCATTTTTACGATACGATGCATCGGGATGGGTGAAATCTGGTGAGCAGCACATCATCGGAATTTCCTTTCCATGCCCCGAAACCTGTCGGCGAAATTTTGTCCAATTGCTTTCGTCCTCCATTTCCAGGAATCCCGCATACCATTCCAGCCCATCCACATCGAGTTGCACAGCAAGCTCGATCCATTGCGAAAGGGTCATACTTCCATCGCTGCACAGAGCCTGCATAAACGCTTTCGGGAAAACAGCTAATTTTGGGGCCATAACCGGATCTGCAAATATATTAGGATTAACGTTTGTTTTTAGATGCCCTGGACATTGTTTCAACATCTTTAGGCAGGTTGCGTCCTATAAACGGATGCTGCTCCAGGTCCATAACCTGGCCGCTGACGGGCCCGCATTCATCAGAAAGCCAATAGATGGCAGCGGCAGCAATCTCTTCCGGCTGCAGGATACGGCCCGAGGGTGCAAATTCGGGAGGAATATCTTTGTACCAGTCATCCGGCAGACCCTGTTCATTTTTGCGAAGGGCTTCGTTTTCTGTCAGCACCCACCCTGGATTGATCTGATTGACGCGTACCCCGTCCTCGCGATGGAGTGTGTCGCCAAGATTTCGTGTCATGGTCATAAGTGCACCTTTCGACACACTGTAACTGAACAGACCGGGTTCGCCGCACCAGGCATTTACCGATCCGATATTCAACACACAACCACGGGTGTTGCGAAGGTGGGGAAGGGCGGCTTTGATCAGTGCAAACGGTGCAAGGGTGTTAACGTCAAGCATCCTGCGGAAAAATGGCAGATCGGTTGTTTGGAGATTTGACGATTTCACCATCGCCGCATTGTTTACGATAGCATCAAGCCTGCCGAAAGCATCTGTTGCCGCCTCCACAAGATGTTCCGGAGCGTTCTCTGCCGTGATATCCTCTATGTGCAGTACAGTTTTTGCCTTGCCAAGATTAGCCACGACAGATTCACCCAAATCTTTTTCCAGCCCGTGAATCACCACGCGGGCACCTTCCTCCACACAACGTTCGGCGATGGCTTTACCGATTCCGGTACAACTACCTGTAACGATGATGACCTTATTTTTGAGTCTCATGGTTAAATGAAGTTCCTGGTCTAGGGATTTAAAACCCCAATAAAGTCGTGAAACGGTTTGGTGTTTCTGCGGCCGGGCTATCAACTTAAAAATTTAGCAAGAAACCTGAACTGGTCCGCAGGCTCATCTTTTGCACGCGAAGCGAAACACTTGATGTACACCCGGTCTAAAGTTTATCGAATTCTTCCGGTTCCGTGTCCGGTACCTTTTCCAACAACTCTTCAAAGGTTTTGCGATCGCCTTTTTGAGCTCTTTCCTTCAGGTAGTCTACGGTTAAAAGGGTAGAGACTTTTTCGGTGATCGCAAGTGTGATAAACTGATTCATCGATACACCTTCCTTGTCGGCCATCTCTTTCAGGCGCTTATGAAGAGATTTGGGAAGTCGTACGCTTAATGTGCTCATATCAGATCACCTCTATAGCTTTTAAAAATTCTTGTGCTGTTACAACCTGGATTCCAAATTGGTTAACGCCAGAGAAATCACGGGTGTTGTATGTGATGATGTGTTGGCAATTTGCCCGTACTGCCAGATCCAAAATCATGTCATCTTTGGGATCGTTCAGGATTGGTCGCCACAAAAAATGTACTTCATGCAAATTGGCGACTCGGCAAATATAATCCAGAATTTGTCCAATTTCTTTATCAGTAAAGTTTAACGATGGTTGTTTTCTGAGTAATACCTCCTCGTATTCTAAAACAAGAGGCACAGACAGATTGATTTCAAATTTTCCTGAATTCAGATGATTCAAGAGCTTGTATGAGGCACCTCGTTTTGATCGAAGTCCGGCATAAAGCACGTTGGTGTCCAGGACGATTTGAATCGGTTTCATGTATGGTATTATATATCATACCAATATGAAATGCAAGGGGAGTGATTCAATAGTGTGTATAACCATTATTCTCCGAATGACGGAAAATACTTGACAAAAACATATTGTACGGAGCTGTTCTCGAGCCCGCCGGTCGGGGTGCCGATAAAACCCATACGGTTAGGAATTTTAGTCAAAATAAGAAATCCTGTCGATTTCAATGTCGGGGTTAAAGTAATCAAAGCAGAGGTTCAAAATGTTTCTTGGTACTGTTTTCATAATCAATACCGGAGGAATTAAATATGAAAAAGTTCGGGCGAATCCCGGTTCTATTTTATCCGGGTTTGAGAATGCTTTTGACCACAGTCCCGTCGTGCATTTTTTCAAACGCTTCCTGCCACTCCTCAAGTGGCCAGACGCCACCGATGATCGGCTTCACATCAAGCCGGCCGCTGGCAAGCAATACGATCACCCGTTCCCAAATGGGCCAGTTATGGCTGAAACTGCCCTGAAGGGTTACATTTTTTTGAACAATCGGGTCGAGGGAAAACCCGAGGGGACGGGGACCCCAGCCGACCTTGCTGATATGACCCTTCGGCCGTACAAGTTGCATTGCAGTCTCCAGGCTTTTGCTTACACCGGTGGCATCTATTACAGAATCTGCCCCAAGACCATCACGCTGCATAGCCCATTCCGTGCCGTCACCCACCAACGTGTCGCACCCATATTTTTCAGCGATTTCAAGACGTTTTTTATCCGCCTCCAGGCCGATAACAGCTACCTCGGCTCCGCATAATTTCGCAACAGCTGCGCAGAGGATCCCGATTGTGCCGGGGCCGAGTACCAAAACACGATCGCCCGGTTTGATGCGTGTGTTTTCAACTACCGCATTAAAGGCCACACAACAGGGTTCGGTAAGGCAGGCCTGTTCAAATGCAAGTGAGTCCGGTACCCGGTGAAGGCAGCGTGCAGGCACGGAGACATAACGTGTCATCGCTCCATCAACGCCATTACCGAAACCCTTGCGGGTCGGATCAAGATTATAAAAACCCTGCCGGGTCATGGGATTGCCCTGATCAATAATGCCCGCTGTTTCACTCACCACGCGATCACCTTCCTTCCAGCCTGTTACATTTTTCCCGGACTCTCTGATCGTACCGCCAAATTCGTGGCCCAGTACAACAGGATAATTCACTGGCCAGCTGTGATCACCCGTCCACTGGTGTAGGTCACTCCCGCAGACGCCAACATTGGCAACCTCAAGCAATACATCTTCATCCCCAATTTCGGGCCTGGGAACTTCGCGAATTTCAACTGAGCCTTTTTCAGGGGCAAAATTAACAACAGCAGTAGATTTCATAGGCAGATTTTTTGGTGGATATTGTTTCAGGAATTTTTCGGACAGAATAAACGGAATATCAAACTTCATGAAAGGTAATTTGTTTAACCTGTCAGATCTATTTTTACATGAGTTATGTATTAGTGAAATAATAAGTGAAATTAATCGTAGATCACAAGCTTAATTCATTGTAGTTCAGTTAATTACGTTCTGATATTCTCCTGAATAAAATGATTGTCATCTGACCGTTTTATTAACAGCAACATCGCCATAGGCGTGGACTTTTTCACAAATCAAGCGCAGGGAACTTTCAAGATCCCCATCCGCTGTCTTGAAAGCATCGGCATCGATGGCCAGAGGTGCACCGATCACGACC
>SKRC01000228.1 GCA_007118695.1 Balneolaceae bacterium
CGGGATACCGGAGTTTGAAGTCTCGCTTCCTTCAGACTTGCGGTTACCCGCAACGCCCTTGCGACTTACTAATGGTTCAGGGCGTCACCCCTGCCCATAAGGGACTTTCACCCTCAAGATTAATGGCTTACATTCGTGTAAGCCAAAGGCACCCATGCCGGGCACACACAAACGTTTCTTGCAGACCGGTTCAGGTTTTTTTGCCTTACTTTTAAGTTGGTCGCCCGGCTGCACAAACGCCAAACCGTTATGCCTTCACAAAACAATCTCGTTGCATGGATACCGTTAATCCATTAAATTGAAGAATGTTCAAATCATTCGGAGATAAGGCAACATCAGACTTGTTTCATGGCATTTCAAGTAGCAAGTTCAGGAAACTCTCTACCCATATTCTTGAATCTGCCACCTATAAACTGGATATACTGAATGCTGCCACGACTCTTGATGATTTGAGATCACCACCCGGAAACAGACTTGAAGCATTGCGGGGTGACTACGAAGGTATTCATAGCATTCGAATTAACGCCCAATGGAGAATTGTATTCCGCTGGCAGGATTCCAATGCTTATGACGTTGTCCCGAAGCCTCGGGATTGATTATCACACATAAAATAAACAGGTGAATCATTATGATTCCAAAAAACAGAGTTACAACGCACCCAGGAGTCATCCTACTGAAGGAATATCTTGAACCAATGGGGCTGACACAGAAGGAACTGGCAGATCATCTGAATATACCTATTCAGCGGATTAACGAAATTGTAAGAGGAAAGAGAGGAATCTCTCCGGACACGGCCTGGTTACTATCCGAGGCGTTCGATACTTCCCCAGAATTCTGGTTGAATTTGCAGTCAATGCACGATTTGTCATCCAATCGTCCAAGTAGACATATCAAACCCATTAAGGCTGTACATGAATAATATCAAGCGGCTCAAACGGACGAGAGTTTGCGGTTCGGGGCTTTAGTAAAATTGATTGCCACCGCCGCACATATATTGCTAACCTAATTAAGTTGGCAACTTAAAGCAGTTGTTACCAACCTGAAGGATATGTGATGATAGTCGATCGGAACCAATGGTTAAGAATTTGCACATTGATACGGAAATCGCTACCGCCGACTGGGTTAATTTCATCAGACATAGTGGAGACAAATGAAGAATATGAGTACGGTGTTCGTGGTGCTGGCGGCACTATGCTGGGGGTTATCAGGCGGGATTGGCGGAATTCTCATGGCCAACGGCTGGGACGCGTTCGTCGTGTCGTTCTACCGGGGCGCGATCGGGCTGTTATTTGTGCTCTTTTGGCTTATGTTACGTCCGCACGGCAGTGGATTGGCAAGTAGCCGATTATGGTTCTGGTCGGCTATTGCCGGCCTCGGGGTAGCCGGCAACTTCGCTTTCTATTTTGTGAGTATTGCGGAGGGCAGTGTCGCGGTTGCAGTGACGCTGATGTACTGCGCACCGGTATTCGTTTACCTCGTGTCCTTCACATTCAAGCTGGAGAGATCCACTCCACTTAAGTGGGCCGCGATCGTTATGGTAATGCTTGGCATCGTACTGCTTACACGTATTTACGAAATCGGGACTGGCGGCGTCACACTGATTGGCATTGGCGCCGGACTGCTTTCAGGCCTGTCCTATGCAGTATTCATTTTCGGCTTCAAATATGCTGCACCACACGGCAGCCCACAGGCGATTCTTGTGATCGCTTTCGCGGTTCTGGTCACCGTTCTCTTTTGGCCGGGTGATGCCGACCAGACCGTGGCAGTCCTGAGCACACCGGATTGGCCTCTGTTCGCAGTACTGGGGGTGCTTGGCGCGGGATTGTCCTTTATTCTCTATATCGTCGGCCTGAATCATACCGCGCCGACCGTGGCCTCAATTGTGGCAATGGCCGAACCGGTTACCGCGTCGCTATTTGGCATCGTGGTTTTAAATGAATACCTGGTCGGTCTGCAAATCCTTGGCATGGGATTGATTTTGGTCACAGTGACTGCAATGAACGTAAATTCGAGCACTCGAGGGTCACAACCATTTGCTGAGTAATGCTCGGATCTTGAATGCACCTGTTCGACGACTGTTCCTAACAAATTGCAGGTGCCTGTCAAAGTCCGAATTGACGCTTAAACGGTTTCAACTTGGATCCCGAAGCCTCGGGGCCGATTAAATCGCAGTCCGTTATGTGCATTGAACCACTACATATTGGAATGTATTGCCTAAATGTGACTGAGAACGAAGTCGAGTTTGTGGAACATTTTTCTACCCACTTCAAAGATGGTCTTATCTTCGAACATCATACAACCACTGATACATATTCGATTTTAAGACAACTTGGGGTTACGATACCACCTGAATCTGTAAAAGAAAAAGAGAATAAAGAGATAGTGCGACAATATTTTACGGCTCTCAACGAACTGGACAGAGAAGCTTTCGAAAAACACTGGAGGATGATTTTTCATATGGCTCCATCCAGGGTGTGGATGCCATGGTAGAGTCGGACTTTCACCGGCTTACGATTGAGTAACTCAATATTAATGCTTCACGTGTTCATATATTCAATCATTCAATAACTTTATTGAATGTTATAATGATTTGTGTTAATTTTGAGTTACCGTAGAAATTTAACACAGACCTATGAACGTCCGAGACTTTAAAAACAAAATCTATAATGAGCTGGCTTCCATCACGAAAGCCCTGGCTAATCCAAACAGGCTGGAGATTATTGAACTGCTGGCCCAATGCCCCTGTTCGGTAGAATATATTGCCAACAATACAAGCCTTAGTATTGCCAATGCCTCCCAGCATCTGCAAACGCTCAAGTCAGCTCGTCTTGTCATAACTGAAAAAAGAGGCAAGTACAGCTTTTATTCCCTTGCCAATAAAAATGTTTTTGAAGTTTGGAATTCCATGAGAGAGCTGGCTTTCTCACAAAATGCAGAGATTGAAAAACTTATGAAGGAGTTTCGGGAGTCCCGCCACAACCTGGAATCGGTAACAAGTTCGCAACTCCTAGATCGCATTCAACAGGGCAAGGCTCTTCTTCTGGATGTGAGACCCCGCGAAGAATTTGAAGCCGGACACATCGCCTCAGCCTTGTCCATTCCCCAGGATGAATTGATTGAAAGGCTAAAAGAGCTTCCAAAGGATAAAGAGATTGTTGCCTACTGCAGGGGGCCATTATGTGCTATGGCAGACGATGCCGTAGAATTGTTGAATAGTCATGGATTTAAAGCTGTCAGACTCGAAACCGGCTTCCCTGAATGGAAAGTGAAAGGATTTCCCATTGATAATGCACTACCCCAAGGCAGAGCCATCGGGGTATCTAAATGATTTCAATTAATTGCTCTTTCCGACCCCGAAAGCGTTCGGGACGGGGTCGGGGAATCGAACCATCATAGAATTAATTCACACACTATAAAGCAATAAAACGTATGAAAACACTAATCATCATAAACGACGCACCATACGGAACAGAAAAGGCATATAATGCACTGCGCATTGCCAATCAGCTTGGCCGCGATTACAAAGAGGAAATGGACGTTCGCATCTTTCTGATGGCCGATGCGGCAACCTGTGCACTGGCCGGACAGGAAACACCGGACGGATACTACAACATAGAGCGCATGCTGAAGCTTTCCTTGGCGAAAGGAGCACAAATAAAAATCTGTGGCACCTGTGCTACTGCCAGGGGCATCAAAGATGCTGAGTTCGTAAAAGGAGCTGATCTCGGTACGATGAAAGAGCTGGCCGAATGGATTGCGATCAGCGATAAAGTCATGACATTTTAAACCCGGCAACCAAAACCAACTAATTGATATGGAACCTATTCTTGCTTCACTACAAGAAACACAGATCATTGCCTTGGTTGCAATTTTGATTCTGTTGTTTATGTGGGAGTCTTTTCAACCGTTTTATGCCTATTTCAGCGGCTCGTTCAAGGATCGCGGTAAACACGCTTTTCGGAACCTCGTTATCGGGGCAATCAACGGATTGATGGTCAGCCTGATATTTGTCGGCCTCTGGCTGATTGCATCGCTTTGGGCTGAGGAGGCCCGTTTTGGCATCATGCACTGGCTGCAGGACGGACTGGGAATACCCGTGTGGCTGCACGCTGTGGGGGCTATATTGCTTCTCGACTTCTGGACATACGCCTGGCACAGGATGAATCACGAAATACCGTTTTTCTGGAGGTTTCACAGCGTGCATCACTCCGATAACAAGATGGATGTAACAACCGCCAGCCGGTTTCACTTGGGAGAGATCTTCTTCTCCTCCCTGTTCCGGATTCCGCTGATTGCCCTGTTTGGCGTCTACCTGTGGGAGCTGGTTCTTTATGAAATCCTGATGTTTGCCGTAGTGCAGTTCCATCATGCCAATGTTGGGTTATCCGAAAAATATGACCGGATTCTGCGTGCGGTCATCGTCACCCCCAATATGCACCGGGTCCATCACTCCCGCTGGCAGCCGGAAACCGACTCCAACTATAGTTCCTTTTTTTCATTTTGGGATCGCATGGCGCGGACGTTTCGGCTCAACCCAAAACCGGAAACCATTCAATTGGGGCTCGATCAATTTGACCGCGAGGAAGATCAAACCGTTAAAGGCATGTTTAAAACCCCTCTGAAAAAACCGGACTAATTATGAGAGATCTATACAAAGCCTTCAGTCTGATAAACTTTAAATTGAGCCATCAGATTTTAGCTGATCATGCCGTTTATCAACAATAGGATTCCACTATCTTCATGTTATGAATGCAGAAAATTCCAAATCAAAAGAATCATCCAACGTTAAAAAAGAACTTCTGAAATGGGGGGCTTTATTGGCTGTAGCCGGTTTCCTTTACACCACCGGCCTCCACACCGAGGTTATCGGAACAGTACAACGTGCTATGCTCTGGACAGGCCTGTTCAATGCAAATCCGGATGCATATATCGATGGGCCTTATTTAACCGATGAGGATTATGATTTTTTGCTTCAAACATCGGATGGTGAACATGTACGATTAAAATCGTTCAAAGGCTCTGTCATTTTTGTAAACGTATGGGCATCGTGGTGCCCGCCATGTATTGCAGAAATGCCGACAATAGAAACGCTTCACAGGGATTTGCCTGATGAATCTGATATTCGCTTTTTGATGCTTACCGTGGATCAAAACCGGGAAGATGCAATCCGCTTTATGGAGAATGGTGATTTTGAATTACCCTATCATTTCCCGGCATCTCCGCGGCCAGAACACTTCCGGGCAAACAAGATTCCAACCACGTATGTGATTTCCAGGGAAGGCCAAATTGTGTATACAAACGAAGGCCTTGCCAATTACAGCTCAGCATCATTCCGGAACTGGTTGATTGAACTGGCAGATCAGTAGGTTTTGATTCATTCAGGTGATATTTCAGAAAACTCAGGCTGCAATTTTCTGATTCCGCCCGGATTCAGACAAATACAGAAACAGGCTCCCAGGACTTGACCGGCATTATTTTCATTCAACCTGAAACTTTTTGCCGTACGTTTGTATAAATACTTTGTATAAATACATAGATGTGAGAGCGCAGCGATTCCCCGCGTAGCGTACATCTTTTCCCCACGGAGTGCCCATTTTTTGTACGCGTAGCGAAATGCAGGTTAGTCCGGCAGCATGACTGCATCAATGATATGCATTGTACCATTGGCCGCATCAATATCGGTTTCAACAAACCCGGCAAAACCATTCGCTGAGTTGCCAATATAGAACTTGCCGTTAACTTCTTTTACCTCTATAAAACTTCGCTCAACGGAACGGATACGTCTTGTTCCTTGAATATGATCGATTGATCTGTTGCCGCTAATCATATGATACTCCAAAATATCTATTACCTGCTGGCGGTTCGCATCGACAAAGAATTCTTCAGTGGTTAGTCCAAGGTTATCAAAAAATTCATCAAAAGCCTGGTCTGTCGGGACAAATACAGTGCGCTGGCCACCCCCATCAAGTTCCTGGTCGAGTCCGGCAAACTTCACTGCTTCTGTATAAATGGAGAAATCAGCGTCATTTTCTACTATATCCAGGATTGTGCCGGTTTTCTGTTCGGGCTCATCTTCTTCAGATTCATCGCCGTTATCTGTTTCATCATTCTCTTTCTCATCACCGTCACCTTGATCCTGCTCTTCATCTTTAGCCAGCGATGACAGTACTGTGTCAACAACATGTATCACTCCGTTATCTGCCTTCACATCCGTCTTGACAAGCCATGCAAATCCATTCTCATCATTTCCTGCATAGAAATTGCCCTCACTTTCCTTCACGAAGACCAAAGCATCCAGCAAAGTATTGATCTGATCGGCTCCCAGAAGATCTTCTAATAACCTTTTCCCCTCTATGATATGATACAGCAAAACCTCTTTGACCTGGTTGCTGTTTTCAGCGGCAAGAAAGTCTTCAGCGGTTACCCCCATTTTATCAAACAAAGCCTTGAAAGCATCATTGTTGGGTGCGAAAAGCGTGTAATAAGGCTCACCCCCCAAGGTTTCCTGCAGATCAGCAATGATAATCGCATCGGCCAGTATCGAAAAATCATCATTCTCTGTAGTCAAATCCAGAATGTTCCGATCATCGTCCCCATCAAATGCAGTTTTTTCATTATGATTATCAGTGTCGTGCAAATCATCGATATAAGTATCAACGACTTCACAGGAACTGAAAATCAGCAAGAGAGGAAGTGTAATAGCGAATAATCTGTAGATCATTTTATCCCTCAAGGCTAATTAGCAGGCTTTCAGGACTGTTTTTTATGCCTTAATCGAATTTTGTACACTTAATTTACCAAATCGCAAGCAGATTCGGAAAATTTTCACAAATCTCTAATATGTGAGCGATTTTGGGCCATACCAGGCACTGGAGGCTGTCTTTTTATGCCAGCAGGCCCTGAGAACGGCCGGCAGAATTCCGGGCAGCCACCATTTCAGCCCACGATGCTTTAAAAAGCCGGGATAAGTGCAGGAATAGAATCAGGCAATCAGATGGCCTGGCAGAGTTCGATTAGTACGCCGTGGTTGTCTTTGGGATGGACAAATGCCACCAGCTTGTTGTCGGCGCCTTTTCCGGGGGTTTCGTTCAGCACCCGGAAGCCTTCTGCCCTCAGACGGGTCAGTTCCGCTTCGAGGTTGCTGACTTCAAACGCCACATGATGCAATCCTTCCCCATGTTTTTCAACATACCTGCTGATAACCGAGCCGGGTTCAGTGCCCCCCAGTAACTCAACTTTCGACTCCCCGGCTTTGAAAAACGCTGTAAGCACCTTTTCTGCTTCCACAATCTCCTGCTTGTAACATGGGGTACTGAGCAGCTTTTCATAGGTTTTAACGGCCGTTTCTATATCCTTAACGGCAATGCCAATGTGATCTAATTGCATGGATTTGATGTTGAATGATTTTAAATTTCCAACTTTGCCTGCATCGTTGACAATCTAATTTCCGGGTGTTTCATACAGGTAAAACCTGTTGAAGGGGTTGATAATCAACTCAGTCGAGTGCGTCGAGAACACCTGTATTGCGAATAAAAATAAAGGCATTGTATCTCTCAGGTAACACAGTATTGACATAATTGCCCTGGCGTTCCTGCCGGGGCTGATACGTTACACCAATTGCCCGGTGAGGAATACTTCTGTCCAGTGCATTTTCCAGCTCATCACGGCTGAAAAGCAGGTAAAACTGATCAAGGCCTGTTTCATTTAATATATTTTCCCAGCTGCCAGAAATCGCTTGCGGCACCTGCATGGCTTCCCTGTTTCCCTCCCACTGACGGGCAGCATAAACCTCACCTTCATATGTTCCGAAACCAATTGCATAGACATTATCCATTCCCCATCGCTCCCGGCTTAACTGGCCGATATTTTCCATGCCCTGGCGTCCCATATCCGTAGCTCTTGCATCTCCGATATGGGTGTTATGGGCCCATACAATGCCCTGGCTGTCATCCCCGTAAAAATCCAGCAGCCTTTTCGAGGTCAATTCAAAATGTCCGGCTCTATGGTTCCAGGATGCCGGACCACGCTCGAGATTGGCCCTGTAGTGCCTTTCAGCATTAATCACCAGTTTTGCATTCTGTTCGGCATTAAAATAGCCCCAGGTTCCACCAATTTTCGGATCCTGGCTGAGGTTTTGAACTTTTCCCAAAACGGCTTCCACCTCTTGTGAACAGTCATCGCCTGTGCTGTTTACTCTCATTATATAATCCCTCACTTCAGAGAATCTCGACAGGCATCTATATTTTTGTTCAGCTCTTTCCGACATTTCGGAATCGAATGTTTGAAACCATTCGATGACATCCCGCATCGACTCCTGTTTCGCATAGAGATCCACACCGTAAAAGCCTACCCTCTCTTCCGGATCAAGTTCGCTGTTAAAGTCATACATCCATCGTACCAGGTCCTTTACTTCCTGATTTCTCCACATCCAGAGTGGCCATCTGTCAATCGCATCCATAGCCTCCCCTATCGTTTCCGGAGCTCCCGGTTTTTGCTTGACAAATGCATTGATTCTGCTGAATGCCGGCCAGTCGCCCTCCACGGCGATGAAATTGAATCCTTTTTCCCCTATCAGGTATTTACTCAGTTCAGCCCTCCAGGTGTAAAATTCCGACGTACCGTGCGAGGCTTCTCCCATCAGCACAAGCCGCTGATCGGTGATTTCCTCAAACAGGGCGTTAAAATCGGCAACGGACTCAAAGGATACAGCCTGATCCCGGAGAATGTTCTCCAAATCCTGTGCTGTGGCCGATGAAATTGTTACAAAACAAATCAGTAAAACAGACCAAAAATTCTTCATAGAGACTCAACATTAATGTATTTATTACAATATCAACGGTTTATGAACCGCTGCGTTGTTGCACTTAAACATACAAATTAATTTACGTTTGAGGCATATGATACTATTTAACCAGCATCATCTTCCTGGTCAGGTTTTCATTTCCCGCCTGGATTCTGTAAAAATAGACTCCGCTCGCCAGTCTGGACCCATCAAACGTAACGGTATGAATACCGGCCTGGTATTGCTGGTCGACGACTGTTTGAACCGGCCTTCCGAGGATATCATAAACAACAATCCGAACCTGTTCTGTCTGTGGCAGCCTGAACAGGATGTTGGTATTTGGATTGAAAGGGTTCGGATAATTTTGACGCAGTTCCAGCTGCTCGGGTATATGACGTGCTTTATGATCCGGATTCGTCCGTTTTTGAAGCTGATTTCCTGAACTTGAGTTACTATAACTCATTACAGCAATATCCGGCTCTCCCTGCTGATTGCCGGAACCTGCAGCAGCAAGCAGCAATGACTGACCTGCCAGATTGGTAACATTAAATTGAAAGGAGTCGAGCAGATCGTGCCCCTCGATTACATCCAGCTCCATGTTACTTGTAACCGGAATACGCACTTCCCTGAAATTGCCAAAAGCAAGCTGATCCAGTATGTGAATGGGTGGCAGATCATTGGGCAAATAACCAAACAAGCCAATCCGTTCTGCATCCGTTACACCATTGAATACGATTAGCCTCAGCTCGTCAGCCTCAACTTCTTGCGGCTCAATTTCATAGGTGTAGAACCTGAATTCACGGTTGCCTGTTCCACCGCTCTGACCGGTCATCACCGCTGTAATTTCCTTGTTGGCATCGAATTGAACCAGGTTCTGTGCTATCGGATCGTCTCTTGAATCCGAACTTTCCGTTACAATAGAAGCGGTCAGCTCCAATCCGGCAGGCACCTCGATCAGATCAGTCGTACGGTTAAAGATCAGGTTATGCCGGAACAATCGCCCGTTTAAAAACAGATCGAAACGAACGAGTTGCTGGTCCAGGGAATTGTGAATGAATCTGACTAACGTGGTTTCGCCTTCAACAGTGAGCTGCACCGGGACGCGAACCGGGGTACCGTTCATATCATTATCAATGAAATAGATCTCGCTATAGTAATCCCCTGCCAAAAGTGCTGTCGCATTCACAGTCACTTCCAGTTCGACCGATTCTCCGGCAGGAATTGAGAATGACGATTGGGAAACCTCTAGCCATTCGGGCTGAGTGGGCAGGAACAACAATGCCATACCTTCTTCTATCAGCAGTTGATTGAAAGCAAATTGTTCACCATCGCTGCCACTTTCATTCTCAAGGCCAACCGATAAAAATCTGGTGGAAGGATCGAGTTCCAGATACTGCATTTTGATGGCACCACCTTTGTAGAGTATGGCCTGAAACGTGTGGAACTGATTTTCAAATAATTCTCCGGGATACGGGTTCAGCCGGTCCCACTGGATGATATACCTTTCTTGTTCTATATCGTAATAGGTATAGACAGTTCCCGATTGCCGCAGGTCGAAATTACTCCAGTGGACCGCTATCAGATCATTCGGCTCAGCTCCTGACGGCAGCTTTTGGTTCAGGGCACTTCCTGTCAAATCCGTAACCGGACTGAATGAGAGGAATCCATTAACAGATACAAAAAGCTCATCTTTTTCTTCCCCATAGAAAGGAAAGGTGAAAGGCAATTCAACGGATTCCACACCATCGACCGGATTTCCGAAGTTAATGGCATTCCCGCTGCCGCTGATATCCGTCCATTCGAAAGCATCTCCCATATCTTTATAACTGTTGGCGTGGATATATGTAAACGGCTGATGGTTTATATCGGCTAGTGATCGCGGTATTAAACGCCCGGGACTTTGCAAATTCAATACTCCCTGGCCGTTGTTGGAAATAGTAAACGAAAATTCATCCGTGTCACCTGTAGACAAAGTAGTCTGATAGCCTTCAAACCCTGTCGATGCAAGCGGACTGTTATCTGTGGCAAATTGCATTACGTTTGACAATTCGGACTTATTCTCGAAAAAGCCTTCCGCCTTTACAGCCACATAATAGGTTGTTGCCGGTTCCAGATTCCTCAACGACAGTTTTTGTATTTCCCCGGCGTTCAGGGGGATAACAGGCCTGCCTGCCAGTTCAGCCTGCTCAAAATTATTTTCCGTAATCGGGCTTTGGGAGAACCGGACTTCATACGATTTGGCAAACCCGGTATTGCCACTGTATCCGACAGCCGTCCATTCAATTTCTGTAAAAAACTGTCCAGATTCGGTTTCTCTCAAGTCAGTTATTTGAGCCGGTGCCGTTCCGTCATCATCCAGCAAGGCTGTGAGAGCATTTAACCTGCGGCTTTCCATGATCAGTCCGTCCAGCGATTCGAGCTGATCCGCCCTGTGCAGAATTCTGTCACGTATTTCCGAATACTCTGCTTCCGGGTGCAGGGCTTTAATCAGGGCTGCTACTCCGGCTACATGCGGCACAGCCATCGAAGTGCCTGAAAAATATGCGTATCCGTTGTCAGGGACCGTACTGGCAATCACTTCCCCGGGCGCAGCAATATGCACACTGTTTACCCCGTAATTGGAAAACCATGCAAGTTCGTCATCAAACGTAGTCGCTGCAACGGAGATCATGTTGTCCAGGTCAAAACTTGCCGGATAGAGGCGGGTTTTTTCATTATCGTTATTTTCAGCTCGATTTCCAGCTGCAGCTACCGCAAGATGGCCGTTATTTCGAGCCCTTTCAAATGCTTGAAATTCAAATTCACTAAAACCGCTGCCTCCGTAACTGTGATTAGAAACAACCGCTCCATTTTCAACGGCATAATCCAGTCCTTTGACAATTGCAACCGATGTCGTGAAACCATTATCATTGAATACTTTTACAGCCATCAACCGTACATTCCAGTTCACTCCCGTCACACCAACACCGTTGTCCCCAACAGCACCAATGGTCCCTGCCACATGTGTCCCATGGCCATCCCGGTCCATCGGATCAACCCCGCACTCCCCGTCGTTGGCGCTCAGGGTTGCCGGACTGCAATCGATGCCAACGTTTCCATCTTCGTCTGTAAATAAGTTGGTATTCAGATCTTCATGGTTATAATCGATACCTGAATCGAGTATCGCAACGATTACATCTTCTGAGCCTGTCGTCAGTTCCCATGCCAGATACGCTTTGATATCCGCGCCGGGAGTTCCACTTATATTGGTATTGGGCAAGGTCTGACCTTCGTTAAAAAGCGCCCACATCGCATCATAAAACGTATCATCCGGGGTAACCCCCTCTCCTTCTTCGAGCAGCATCCGGGATCTGCTGAAGTCGGCCGTTTTCACCGGATCAATTCTCCTGCGCACAAAGTTGGGTTCTGCGTACTCCACATCAGGCCGGCCCGATAGCGTGCTGAGGGCTTCTTCCACGCTCATATCATCGAGCACCAGGTGCAGTGCCGGTGTATGGCGGAATTGTGTTATCGCCCTGACAGGAACCCGGGTCTGAAGATTTGCCCGCTGAAGAGTGGTTATCCCATCCCGGTAACGCACGATCACTTCCCCTTCCACAAATTCAACCAGCCCGTAACCGGACAGTTCCCGCTGCACAATGTTCTGTTGTGAAAAAAGTTCTCCGGGCAGACACAACAGCAAACAAAACAACACTATGATATAAAATCGGTTACAACCTAATTTCATTACATTCAGTTAAATGCTCATTGGCCAAGGCTGAATACAGACGGGTAAGCCGCTTCATATCTCCCATTAAATATTTCAGAATAAATATTCAAGACAACATATCAACTCGCGATTTTTTCTCACCTTGCTTCAGGGAGCACAACATTCCCGGTTTGAAATGCGGACCTGAGTGCAAAATAATTAATTTCAGAAAATTAAACCCAAAATTGTCATTGGACAATGATCCCCATCCCGACTGTAGTATGCGGGGCAAGCAAGTGGGCCGGCAACTCCTGGCCTGCATGTCTTGCGCAAAATCATGTTTATGCCTGATAGTTTATTGATACACAATACGTTGGATCAAAATGGATTCACATTTTAAGGCTACAGAGGTATAAAAGTTGCGGAATTTACGAACTAACCTCCAAGCAGGCTTGCAAGGAAAATGGTACTCAAACCCAGGTAAATACTCACACCGGTAATATCGGTAATGGTTGTCAAAACCGGTCCGGTCATCATAGCGGGGTCGTAGCCCATCCGTTTGATCAGAAATGGAAGCGTACCTCCGACAATTCCGGCGATAAAAACATTGACGGCAAGGGCGATACCGGCTACCAGGCCCAGCACGGGTTCTCCCCGCAATATAAATGCAAGGGTAGTAAACAGTGCTCCCAATGCAAGTCCATTGATAAGACCGACAATAATTTCTTTCCTGGTTGCCCTCCAGTATTCCGTAAGCCGAACTTCACCCAGGGCAATACTTCGAATGGATACGGACAATGCCTGGATACCCACATTTCCACCCATATCGGTGATCATGGGAAGAAACACGGCCAGTGCAGCCACTGCTTCGATCGTCCCTTCAAACGCCGATATAACAGCGACAGCACCAAGGTTCAAAAACACATTGGCAGCCATCCAGGGAAGTCTTTTCTTAACGGAACCAAGTGGCGGCGTGTAAAAGGATTCATCAACCGAGGCAGCACCGATACTGACGAATTGATCCACAATATTTTCCGATAAAATACGGATGGCATCATCCAGCAGAAACACACCCGTCAATTCATGTTTATCATTCAGTACCGGCAGCATCTGCAGCCTTCTGTTACGCATCAACTGAGCTGATTCAAGTGCATCATCCTCGGTATGAATTGCAACCACATCCGTGTTCATCAATAAGTTGACAGGGGCGTCAGGCTTTCCCCTGATCAGATCCTTGATCGACACCACTCCTTCCAGGTGCCTGTGTTCATTTACGACATATACATAGGAACGGTTTTCGATCTGGGCCGGTGCATCATGAATAGCTGTCAACGTTTCCTCTATACTCGTCCCTTTTTTAACACCCACAAACAAGGTATTCATGTAAGCGCCAACGGAATCGGCTTCATACCTGCGAAGCTCATCTATGGCTTGCCTCAGATGAGGGGCCAGCTTATCCAGAACTTCCACAGCAAAATCTTCAGGCAGTTTATTAACGATATCCGCGGCACTGTCGATGGGAACATCATCCAGGAAATCAGCCGCCCGTTCGGCCCCATAGGCCTCGAGTATTTCGGCGGCCATGTCTACCGGCAGCAGTGAAATGATTGTACCTGCTTTGGTATTGTTGATCAGCTCAAGAAACGGTAAAATGCGGTCCGTCTCACTGTCTTTGAGTATCTGGGCAATTCTGCCGTCTGAAATCAGATAAGCCGTATCTCTCGCCTTTTCATAATC
>SKRC01000107.1 GCA_007118695.1 Balneolaceae bacterium
AAATCAAATCAAAAATGAAATTTTAACTTAAAAATGGTTTATGACATCAATCAAAATCGAAATAGCCGGCGAAACTTTTGATGCACATCTTGATGAAAGTGCCGCACCTGAGACAGTAAGAAAAATTCTGGAGGCTTTGCCATTGGAGGCGTCCATTAATTCATGGGGGGATGAATTCTATTTCAGTATCCCGGTCGAGGCAGAGCCCGAAAATGCAGTTGAAAAGGTTTCCGTTGGAGACCTGGCATTTTGGCCACAAGGCCGTGCCTTCTGCATTTTCTTTGGGAAAACACCCATGAGTAAAAACGACAAGGAGCTTATACCGGCTTCAGCGGTCAATCCAATTGGCAGGATTGAAGGGACAGAACGGCTGAAAAAACACAAGGATGGCGAACATATCAAAATTAAACTGGGATGAAAGCCAGGTGTCTTGCGTATGTGTGAGCTAACCTGCATTTCACTCCGTGGGGAAAAGATGTACGCTAACGCGTTCAAAAGATGATCACTCCGTTTTTCGGCTCTTTTTATTGTACAAGCCGGTTGATGAGTCAATAGCTCTTGTCTTGGTTCTGTATCTACGTTCCACGGTACGTCGCACTTAGATTATCACACTTTCTACATTCCACGAACAACCTTATACTCCCTCCTCTCAACACCCAACACCTATACTCAACACTCTATACCCAATACCCAATACCCAATACCCAAATACTCAATACTCATTACTCAATACTCATTACTCAATACTCATTACTCAATACTCAAATAATACTCAATACCATAAAAAATGGACCCACTTGCTCATACATTGTTTGGGGCAACTCTGGCCGAATCTGGCCTGAAGCGAAAAACTGCACTGGCTACAGGGGCACTGATTATCGGGGCGAACCTGCCGGATATTGATGCTGTTGCCTTGTTATGGGGAAATGATTATGCACTGCTGATACGTCGCGGTTGGACGCACGGGGTGCTTGCCATGATAATTTTGCCATTTCTATTGACGGGTATCTTGTTACTATATGACCAGTTCCGGCGCCGGAATCGATTACGCAGTACCGGCAAAAGCAACTGGCCGGGTCCGCCTGTCAGATCCGGTCCACTTCTCTTGATCTCCTTTCTTGGGGTTTGGAGCCATCCGTTACTTGACTGGCTCAATACCTACGGGGTCCGGTTACTGGCGCCTTTTTCCGATACGTGGTATTACGGGGATATCCTGTTTATTATCGATCCATGGGTGTGGCTTTTGCTCGGCGCTGCTGTGGTACTGGCGCGGTCGGAATCAAAATTGGGCATAGCCGGTTGGATCGTCCTGGGAGCCGCAACAACTGCCCTGATTACAGGGGGGGCTGTAGTGCCGACAGTGGTTAAGATTCTGTGGTGTGTCGGTGTGGGGGTTATTATCGTCATTCGCTGGCTGGGTTGGTTCCGGGGCAGAATGGAGCGGGTGGCGGCCGCTTGTCTGGCGGCTTTCGGCCTCTATCTGGTCCTCATGTTTGCCGGTTCGAGAATGGCCGCCTGGCATGCAGATGAACATTTTGCCCAGCGCGGGATTACAATTCAGGACATTATGGTCGATCCCATACCGGCCCGTATATTTATGCGTGGTGGAATAGCTGCTTCGGAGGGCCAATACTACCGGTTTCTTGTCAAATGGACAGACGGTAACAGTTTTGAGCTCACTGGTGTTGCCACCCGGGTACAAGATCCAAATCCGATCGTCCGGGCTGCGCTGAACTCCCCGGAGGTCGAAGGTTTGCGTAACTGGATCCGTTTTCCGCATTACGAGGTTAATGAGCTTGACGACGGTTGGCGGGTCGTCATTCGGGATCTGCGCTTTGTAGATCGCTATCAAGAAGATCCGTCCGGCATCGGCATGGCTGTTGTATACCTGGATGAACATTTGGAGCCGCGGTGAGAGATTGGTTCCGGCCGGGCAATAATTATCAAACAAAAGTTTCTCGAAATAAAGCAGGTTAACCCTTTCCTGTAATCGAGGAGATGGCTTTCAACAGAAGCCTTTCTGTAAAACCGGCTACAAATGCGAGAGCATAATAGGTATAGGGATTTGCCGGTTTGAGGTCGATGTCCTGAAGGATCAGCCCGGATAATTCCGATTCAAGAAAAATAAAAATCACCAGAGCGGATCCCCCGCCGATGATGACCCTGACAACTGTAACAAAATTATGACTGATAATTTCAGGTATACGATTGTTTACGGAGGATTCCCTGATATGAAATAGCGAACTGATGCTCCCGCCGAGCAGACCAAACAGGAGAACTCCGACCACCATCCCCAGCGTTGATATGGAACGGTCAGCATCGTTTTGAATGATCAGATTATCGATATCTGTCAGGAAAAAGTAAAGAACTATGCCCGCCGTACAGATTACCATCGAAAAGAGCAACACCGTAAAAACATCTTGAGTGAGCCGGTTTTTATAGTATTCATTGCTGTAATATTCATCCCGGATTTTGGCGGCTCTGGCCAGGCTATCGGCATTCAGATCCGCCACGGGATGATCCGGGTCACCAATTAATGTATAAATAGCCGTTCTCCGCCATTCGTTTAATTTTTTCGCTTCAATACGTATCGTATTGGCTTTCCCTGCCAGCTCCTCTTCCGTCATCCCATAGATGGACAATCTCCTGGCGGCATGCAATTTTTTCCAGCCAAGGTCGAGATTGTTATTTTGCAATTCTTTTTCAGCCTTGTCAAGCAACTCCATGGCATGCACACCCCAGGCAGGCGGATCATCCTTACCGGCAGCTTTCCCGATGGCGAAGTCCAGCTCCACCCGGGTTGTTTTTAAATCTCCTTCCAGTCTTTCAACCCTGGATTTGGTATTCAGATGCCTGATGTAATGCACGGGGCCAAACTGCCGGGAAAACTTCCGGATGTTTTCCATAAAATCACTGCCCGGAAATTGAATTCCCTTCACCAGTTCCTTTTCCTCCTCATAAGCAAGCAGATCCAGTGCTTCCCTGGGGGTATACCATTCTGAGCGTATGATATCCGAATCCAGTAAGGTCATGGATTCGCCTGCAATCTGCATGTGATAGTAGATCACAACCTTGGGCGTTTCCCCGGCCTTATAATTGATAGTATCGGCATACTTGATAATTTTGGCTTTTACTCCCACTTCCTCCTCTATTTCTCTGAGGGCGGCGTCCTCCCAGGATTCCTTATCTTTCAACTCTCCCTGGGGAAGTGTCCATTTTTCCCCAAAACTTTTCCGGCAGACCAGCCCGATTTTGTATTCTCCCGATATTTTTTTCCAGAGTATGCCGCCGGCAGTATAAATGACATCTTTATTTCCCATAACTACACCTTGTCAACTCCAATGATATAAAAACCTTATTCATTTGGTATGTATTATTTGATTATTTGAGCAGAAAAATCTACTGAATATAATAAGTAATCCGTTCTCCGCCTGTCTGACTGATGGAAGTGAATGAACGAAGAGTACCGGGTTAAAAAATGAGGCTGGTATCTTATACAAATTGTTTAAAAACTGCAAACTACCACAAGTCCATTCTAAGGGTCACATGTAAAATTTCATTGTTTACCATTTTAGCGGCCCAGGAGGATTGTTACCTTTTCATCTGCGGATCATCCATAATTTATTTATGTTCATTTAATCGCCATCGCAAAAACACAATGCCTATGAAATCTTCCATGGTTCAACACCTGATTCTTTTAGCCATTGTTTTATTATTCGTTTCAGCATGCAATGAAGAGGAGACTCCGGATACCCCCTTTGAATATGCGCCCGAAGAAGCAGCCGCTTTAATGGACCTGGCACCGGAACAGCGGACGTTTTGGAATAATATTCAGGAGCACTGTGGAAATGCCTATGAAGGAATCCTGGCTGATGCAACTCCCTATTATGAACCGTTTGATGCCGATCAAATCATTATTCATATCCGGGACTGTACCGATACGCTTACCCATATTTCTCTGCATATTGATGATGATCATTCGCGGAACCTGTTGCTGACTAAAGTCGATGGAACGCTGCGTTTGAAACACGACCATCGCAATGAAGACGGTACCGAAGAGGAGATCACCCAGTATGGCGGAGATGCTCCTTCACCGGGACTCGAGACCCGGCAGATTTTTGAAGCCGATGAACATACCACGCAAATCCTGCCCGATCGTTTTGACAATTTCTGGTTCATCGACATCATGGATGACGAGACCCTTGCATATGGTGTACACTGGCCCAAACACGGTCATTCGATCCGGATGGAATTTGACATCAGCACACCGGTGGACGAGCCGCCGGCACCGTGGGGATACTGAGGGCAGTTATCAGTTATCAGTTATCAGTAAACAGTTGGCAGTTGCAGTTGCAGTGGCAGTGGCAGTAGCAGTGGGCATTATCCCCTCCCCGAAAAATCGGGACAGGCTGCGGGGAGATAATTGAAGTGCGTTCAGCACTTTAATTTGTGGGGTGTTCTGTTGGCAGAGGGCAGTTGGCAGTTGGTAGTGGCAGAGGGCTCAGGTGATTTCACAGGCAAGGGTACAATAGCCGGCAAATAAAAAAATCCGGAGAAAATCCCGCCCTTTCTGATATGGCAGGATTCTGCTTCGGATATATTTTGTTGATTGTCGATTTACGAATTATCGTTCAGGATACGCATCGTCCTGTGCTTCTTGCATCTTTTGCTGCACTTGCTGCTGAAGCTGCGGATCTTGTTGGACAGCCATCTGAATTTCATCAAATTGCTGCAAATCAAGTCCTGCATCTTCAATAACCTCTTCCAGCTCTGCGCGGTCGCGCTGCGGGTCAAGTCTTTCTTCCTGAGCCTTCATGTTTGCTTCCACAAACTTTTCGAGCTCTTCGTCAGATATATCCACAACACCAGGATCACCTGGCATTTCTTGCTGTTGCTCTTGTTGTGGCGGCGGAGGAGGTGGTTGCTCCTCGGGTGGAACCCGATCGTTTTCGCAAGCGGCAAAAGTAAACGAAAAGAGAAATACGATGACAAACAAAGATCTCAACATGATTATTTACCTCACTGCATTTCTTTATTGTGATTTTCTATCGAGTATCAAGGTTAAGTAACCTTTGTTTTCCCAACGCGAACAAAAGCAGCTTCTTTCCTGCTATTAAATTGTTTATAGATTGTAAATCAGATTATACATTTTGAGATTATATGTGCTCAGGCTATTAAACCGCTTTAACATTTTCGGTTGATGAAATAATACCGGGCGCTTGTGTGAATGTACACGACACGGACTGCACTTCTTCAACAAGCGTCTGAACAATTTCGCCGGCGCCCGGGACATCATGAATCATACCGATACCCTGGCCGGCCCACATGGGAAAATACTCCCGGTTGCTACGGGCAGCCGCGACTAAAAAAATATCACGTGCTGCACTAGTCTGCAAGAAACCCGGCAAAACCGCTCCAGCAGTAATTAAAAAAACCCCTACGGGTTAACGATACATCACAGTCTTATAAATACCGATGGACGCGCAGATGTGGGAAATGCCGTGCAAAATATCCCGGATCCAGAACGGAACCTCCCATTCATGCAGATAGGGGATGTTGGTGATAATCCAGATTGAGAACCATGCCGTTATTATAAAAATTCTGCCCGGCGGGTAATGCTGCATCAATGCTAAGAGTAATGCGGCAGCAATTATTAAAACCATAACATGAGAAGGCAGTATGAAATGCACCCCGGTCATTGCAATACCGGCAAAAAATGCAGTCTTTGTGTTTTCAGATCCGAGGCTGTAATCAATCAAACTGATCAGCATAAAGTACATCATGATCAGATCGAACGATTGCCATCCCGGGTGTTTTGTCCAGTGCCACCCGGCTGAGGCAAATCCCAAAACAATGGTTGTGATACCCACATACCACGATCGCCTGAAAACGATCACTCCAACAAGAATAAAAGCCAGATTTGTTAGGGTACTAACCGGTTCCTGCATGACAATTAAAAAATTAAAATTGCAGAGTTACCTCTGCGGAACATCTGTATGCCCTTAAATAACTTTTCATTTCAGATTTAAATTGTTACTGACTAGTACTAACCTGCATTTTAAAAAAAAAATAGTTGTGAGCTCCGGGCGCTCATTTTTTCCCTCCTGACGGCGGTCCATTTTTTGTATCCCGACTGCTCGGGGTACATCTTTTCCCTCCCGACGGCGGCCGGAATTCATTTTTTGTACTCCGAGCTGTCGGAGCTCATCTTTTCCCCACGGAGTGCCCATTTTTTTTACGCGTAGCGAAATGCGGGCTTGAACCGATTTTTATATTCTGCAGCCTTTACAGGCTGTAACATTACATTGTTCACTTACCATTGATGCAACTTTTTGCAAGTCAAAAGAATATCAGAGATAATCATGATTGAAGGTGGATAGGCTGGTTTTGCGGGATGATGCAAAGGATAAATTATTTAAGAAAGTGGCTGTTTTCGGGAACCGGAAAGCAGCCCTGCTAAATTCTGCTATCCCGGGTGCTTTTCGTATAATTTTTCAGATATTCATTCGGTTTTTTTGTATTCCCGAATTGACGGAATCCTTTCCTTTGAGGGTCGATTTTCGATTCGGGGATTTTCTTCGGAACCGGCTGTTTCGGTATGTCAGATATTTCAAATACATGTTCGCCCAGTTTACGTTCCAGCCTGTTCAAGTATGATCCCTGCCCTTTTTGTCGCGCAAAGCGCAAGATCAAACTGATCGAATACAGCGTTCCGAAGGCAATCAATGCAGCAAAAAAAGTTGTAAAAGGCTGGTTTGCAAAATTCTGATAAACAGTCTGCAAATAGACAATGCCCCCGTTTAGGTAAGCCAATGCACCGTTGATGGCATCAGCCCCGTATTGCTCATTAAATGCCGCTGCCGGCAAGGTGTTGTATTTATGAATAAGATTGGCTGCTTCGTAAATCTCAGCCGGGGCCGTGAATATTTGCTTTAAAGCGGGAGAAATTGAGCCGAAACCGGTACCCAGTTTTGTCAAAAACGATCCCTGGGCAGCCAGTGCTATCGCTGTTACCGCAATGGCCGAAAGTTTGATGCAATATTCGAGTAATAATAAGGAAAACCGTCCGGCGGCTTTTGCTATGCGTTCCCAGTCTATAACCATTTGAATCTCCGGGGATTTAAATCATTGAATAAATGAATCAGTGAGTTGGGTTTCAGCCCGTAAAGTTGCGGAATGTTGTTGGTTCTGCAGGCCCTGAAATCAGGAGGGCCGGAATTTTTGTTCCCAAGGGCAATTTCGGGAATTAAAAAATTCTGAAGCAGGCCGTTTATAAATCAAGAGCTTGAAACAGGATAATTGTTACAATCTTCTAATAATGATAAAGTCCATTTTCGGAATTTTATTCCGTACCGGACTTCAACCTTCCATTGACGCAGAAAGTCAATATTGCCGGGAAAATTTTGATTTTCTCCGATCACTACGTTTTGTATCCCAAACTGAAGAATCGCTCCCGAACACATCATGCAGGGGCTTAAGGTGGTGTACAGGGTAACGGTATCATAGCGGGAACGTCTTCCTGCATTTCGGATACAATCAATTTCACCATGTGCCGTTGGATCATTATTTTGAATTCGATTATTATGGCCGTTCGCTATAACTTGTCCGTTTTCAACCATGATTGCCCCGATTGGAAGCCCTCCTTCATTATAGGATTTCAAAGCTTGCTTGTTGGCAAGGTGCATAAAGGAATGATCTTGATCGGGATAATTCATGTATATTTCGATAACTGAATGATTAAACAAACATTGTATGAATTTCAGGCCAAAGGGCAAAGAAGGGTTAACAGCTTTTATGAGGAAACAAAATGCACAAACGCCATAAATTAATGAGTTTTTGATTCTTGAATCCGACTAAAAGTCATAGTAGTTCAATCTCTGAAAAAGTATTGTTGAAACAATATTTTTCAACAACCGGGTTGCTGGTCGGGACACTGTTCCTGGCACTTTCAATGAGTCCGTCCCTGCTGCCACGAACGGACATTATTCAGGGTGTGATTTCCGGGCTTGCCCTGGCTTCGGGTTATGGGGTAGGTGTTCTCGCAGCCTGGTTGTGGTCATATTTTGAACTGCCCAAACCCAAAGAGCGGATTCAAAAAAACATGCAGCTTACAGCTGCCGGGCTCTGCCTGCTCTTTATGGCGATTTCCTTGTGGCAGGCAAGCGGATGGCAAAATTCGTTACGGGCGTTGATGGAGATGGAAGAAAGCTACGGAGTTCAGCCGCTGGTGATCGGTGTTGTAGCTCTGGCGGTGTTCCTCGCTACACTGTTCGTAGCCCGGCTGTTCCAGTGGACATTCAGGCTGTTAGCCCGGAAACTTCGGCGTTATGTACCCCGGAGGGTTTCGATCGTAGCCGGTATGCTGGCAGCCTTTTTCCTGTTCTGGTCGGTTATCGACGGTGTGCTGTTTTCACTGATGCTGCACACCGCCGATACCACCTATGAACGCGTTGATTCCCTTATGGAGCCGGAATTTGAGAAGCCTGTCGATTCACTGAAGACCGGCAGCATTGAGTCGATACTGGCATGGGAAGATATGGGGCGGCAGGGGCGGCGATTTCTGTCTGTGGGGCCAACCGCCACCGATATCAGTGAATTTTCGGAAGAATCCGCCATGGACCCTATCCGGGTGTATGTAGGCATGCATGCCGCGGAGACCTTTGAAGAACGTGCCGCGCTGGCCCTTGAA
Organism: Balneolaceae bacterium; assembly: GCA_007118695.1. Classification (GTDB taxonomy): domain Bacteria; phylum Bacteroidota; class Rhodothermia; order Balneolales; family Balneolaceae; genus SKRC01. The sequence continues at coordinate 8,690 of SKRC01000107.1, forward strand.
GAACTCAGGCGGGTGAATGCCTTCGATCGCTCGGTACTGGTGCTGATAACACCCACCGGCACCGGCTGGGTGGATCCGGCAGCGATGGATCCTGTTGAATACCTGCACCGGGGTGATATTGCCAGTGTGGCCGCACAGTACTCCTACCTGCCAAGCCCTCTGTCGCTGATGTTCGAGGATGATTACGGAGCGGATATGGCCCGGGCGCTGTTCCAGGAGGTGTACGGTTACTGGACGCAGCTTCCAGTGGATGAGCGCCCGAAACTCTACTTGCACGGGTTAAGCCTGGGTGCACTGAATTCCGACCTTTCCTTTGATCTGTTCGATATCATCGGCGATCCTTTTCATGGGGCGCTATGGGTTGGTCCGCCATTTCGTAAAAACACCTGGCGTACGCTCACGGATCAGCGCAATCCGAACTCACCGGAATGGCTGCCGCGCTTTCGGGATGGCTCCGTTGTACGTTTTGCTAACCAGAACGGAGGGCTGGGCGAGGGAGATGCCGAGTGGGGATCTTTTCGTATTGCCTATCTTCAGTACGCAAGTGACCCGATTGCCTTTTTCTCTACACGCTCGGCGACCCGCGAGCCCGACTGGATGCAGCCACCGCGGGGGCCGGATGTCTCCAATGATCTCCGATGGTTCCCAATTGTTACCATGCTGCAGCTTGCCGCAGACCTGGCAATGGGAGTCGCTCCTACCGGTTACGGGCATGAATATGCCGCTGAACATTATTTCGATTCATGGCTGGGCCTGACCGAGCCGGAGGGATGGAACGATGAAGACCTTGAGAGGCTGCGAGCGTTTTTTGCGGAAGGATATTGAGTGTTTATAAAGCCTCTCTTATGGGTGAAAATACCGGATTAATATCTGTTTAAGAACAATTTGGACAAGATTTTGGAAATTTTTACTTCAGACTAAAAATCGGTTTTTGAAGATATTTATCTCAAATCGAAATTGCCTATGATTTTGAATAATAAGTTGAGTGTTTTCATTATGAATCGCCAGGAAATACAAGCTTACATATTCTTAACTCTTGCAAAATTATACGAGGACCCGTACCACCGGAAGCAGTACAAGAGTTTCACGTTCAAAGAAGCTGAAGAGGAGGTGGTGCAGGAAATTTTTTCTGAATTGACCCGCAATTTTATCGTGGATCAGATTCAGCCGAAAGTTGTTCGCCTTACAGAATTCGGATATAAGATTATTCAGCCAGACCTCACAGAATTACGTGCAGAGGCGGAAGGAAATCGGGATAAGTCAACAAAAGAAGCGGATAAATTTCAATTGCCTACACCTGAGGAGATTGAAAAAATATCCAGGGTATTGGAACAGCCCGATTATATCAGCGTATCGAGATTTCTGGAAGGGAGGTCAGAAGTTTACTGGGCAACCGAGGGATTTAAAAAAGTGACCGGATACTCTTTAAAGGAGCTGAAGGAAGCAGGGGGTTCATTTGCTTTGCTCAATGGGTCAACCGGATTGGAAAAACTTGAAAGAATTGGCACAGATCTGATAAATGGCAATAATGTCAGCGATGAAATAGAGATCGTTACCAAAAATGGACATCGCCGGATATTGCAATTTTTCGCCAGGCCACGCTTTGATGATGCAGGTTTTGTAATCGGAACAATCACTGCAGTTAAGGATGTGACTACACACAGCCAGGCTCAATAGTCAGATTATTAACCGGGGTGTATTCGACAGCGTGTTTCGCCAGCTTCTTTGCGGCGTTTTCACCTTTCAATTTTTAAGCAACTCCGGGTTGATCAATGATGATCTGTGCATTGCCATGTTTTGAGTAAGAGTTCTTCGCCATGGCATTTCCATCTCTTCTAAGATAATGATCTCCTTTCGTTTCGCCGGATCAGCACTGTATGTACATCATCTCGTCAGTTTATACATGTTATTAAAACTTCCCGGTTTGGTTTTGAATAAATAATTTTACCGGGTAAAACTTTATAAACCGATACCAATAAACTGCATTAAATACGTTATCAATATATATTTTAAATTGATGTAACGATTTATATCATTTTGGACATATTCGGCAGCAGAATAATAGACAGAGAACATTGTTCAATGGCGTTTAAAGCCATATTTTGCTGTTGCAATGAAATATTCATGCAGCAAGTATTCAGCAGTTGGGAGAAAAAGAAAAATATTTGATCCTCTTTGGCCTTGACCCGGATTACGGACGCACTGATCTGAAAGAAGCGTACCGGGTACTCAGCAAAGTCTGGCACCCGGACCGGTTTGCCCGGAATGAAAAATTGCGGCAGAAAGCAGAAGATACAAGCAAAGAGATCAATCAGGGATACAAATTTTTAAAGGAACAACTGGAGAAAAGGGAGAATTTATCATACGGTTCAAGAGCCGGCACCACCGGCGGATACAGCCGTACGGGGGATGCACCACCGGGGAACAGTCCGCCGACGCCAAAAAAGAAATATCGTCCGGCATATAATAAAACTCCGCTGTTCCGGCCCCGATCATTTTTTTCATGGTGGCTGCTGATACCCTTTATGATTTTGATCTTTGCAGTGCCGCTTATGTCTATTCTGACGGTTGAAGACGAGGAAAAAGAGCAGGACAGGGAAAGAGCCTACCTGCAACATCTTTTTGGATTGGATAGGAATGCGGAGGAACGAAATGAGGGATATTCTCTCTTTAACCTGGCAATGGAGCTGTATGAAAATGATGAATACAACAGGGCACTTGGTCAAATCGACAAAGCTATCGCCCAAAATCCTGATTTTGCCAAAGCCTATCTTTTCCGGGGGATCATCAATTACCAGTTGAACGACGATAGCTACGCCATCCGCGACTACACCTATGCGATCGATCTGAATCCGGCCGAAACGTTTGCCTACTACGGCCGGGGGCTTGTATATAAAAGAAGCGGGCATTATCAGGATGCCATGGCCGATTTTGACCGGGCTATCAGGCGGGATTCCGATGTGGCAGAACTCTATGTAGTGCGCGGGCAGGTAAAATATACCGTGGAAGATTATCAGGGAGCCATCAGGGATTTCACCCGTGCCATTGAGGTGGATTCAGATCATTCAAGGGCATATGCCGGCCGTGCACTTGCCCGGTATACGATCCGGGACTACCGGAATGCCGGGGAGGATTTCACCCGTGCCATTGAACTGGGAGAAGGGAATGGTTCCGGACTTGGGCTTACATTTGAGAGTGGGTTCGGGGATCTCTTTTTTGATCGCAGCCTTGGAGAATGAGCAGCCAAGAAAAATCAACCGGCTATTCCGGGTTTGTATTTCTTTAGCCTTGTTTATTCGGCCGTGCTGATAGTGTACAGCTGCCGGAAATTTTGAAAAAATAAACAGAGTCGTGAAACTCGACTTTATAGCCAGTAATTATCACCAGGAAATTTCGCTGTTTGTAACAGAAGGTCATTTTTGGCGAGGCACTAAAATAGATGTACTTATTTGTAGTTCAATAGGTTGCAGCATTTATTACTTATTAATCGTGAGCTCTGAGCGTAGCGATTCCCGTGAAACGAATAAGGCGGGATAGGCGACTTCCGATTTGATGCCGGCAATAAAAAAGGCCATGCGTTCAAACACGGCCTTTCATGGTTTAAAGTATTACTCTGCTCAGAGACTCATTCTTATTCTTCTGTCTCTTCTGAGCCGGTCAGTTCAATTGTGCCAAGATCGGTGTTTTCCCCGGCTTCTACCTCAACTTCTTCTATGGTTTCGGATTCGTAGTCTCCTTCGGTAGCTTCAATAACGACCTGGTAGGTACCCGGCTCCAGTCCCATCAGCAAGAACCCGCCATTATCATCAGCATACGCAGTAAAGACCTCTTCATCAGCACCGGTTGCTTCTATACGGGCACCGGCTGCGGCCGGTTCGACGACACCACCGATGGTTCCGGTGAGAGCTTCCTCATAGGCCCGGATGACCGGGTTCAGTATATAGTTTATTTGAGGGGCCTGTCCTGTTTTGGTCAGAGACCTGGCTGCATCAAAATCGAGGTTCAGTGAATAACGGACACCTTCCTGCAGTTCAGCGTTGATAATCAGCTTGATGCCGGTTTGAACACCACTGGGAACGGACAAGTTGGAAACTTCTCCATCTTTGTTGACGACCGAATTGTCATCTCCAAGTATCAACCGCAACTGGGTGTACCGGCCGCTTTCTACTTCTTCTTCACCGAGAACGACTTTGTTGCCGTTGACCAGCTCAAGCAGGTTATAGACTTCGTCGGGTTCACCGATGGTTGTCCATCTGCCTCCGGCACGCTGGGCCTCGATGCTTTTTACATGAACATTGAACTGCTCCAGGTCATCGGCTGGTGCATCGTGCATGAGTACTTCGAATGTGGCCGGTGAATCGATACCGGAGCCAAGATCACAGCCGGTCAGGCCGATAGTTACGAAAATACCCAGGACTGCGGCAGCAGCCGTCTTTATCAGTTTCTGTAGAGGATTATATTTGGTTTTAAACATTGATCAATACCTTATTTTTTGACTGTAGTTGATATTTCATTGATGTTTTCAGTCCATGTGACGAGCCAATTCGGGAAAGGTTACAGGATTAGTTTTGCTTTCCAGTCAGGTGTGCGAAGGTCCTTTTCACCCTGGATGACCATGGTGGGCGTTTGTACATTTCCGACCTGCGAGATGGGTGAGATTTATATCCAGGAAAAAAGATCAAAGGCGGCGAGGCAACTATTCCGCATAAATTCTTGTAAGGGTTATAGAGAGGATACTGACCCGGAGCATGCTTTCCATTAGGGGGGGTCAGTTATCTTGTTCATAATTCGCAAATAACAATAAACTTGAGGATACATATGAAAAAACAAAGAAGGTGGGTAATAGGATTACTTTCTATCATAATAGTTATAGTTGCAGGGTATGCTTGCCAGGAACTTCCGTCCGGCCCGTCTGATTCCGGACAGGAGCAAGCTTTCGATGTTCAAAAGATGGATATCAAGGCTAATTCAATGGCTGCTAATGTTCCGTTGAACTTCCGCGCTAATCTTAAAGGGGCAAACGAAGTTCCACCCGTTGAAACAAATGCCCAGGGACAGGCGATCTTTCAGGTCGACAGTGACGGAGAATCTATTCACTACAAATTAATTGTAGCCAACATTGAAAATGTGAGAATGGCTCATATTCATGTGGGGCCAGCCGGAGTGAACGGACCCGTTGTGGTCTGGCTCTATCCGGCAGGTCCTCCGCCTCAACTGATCGAGGGTCGGTCTCAGGGCGTACTGGCCGAAGGTACATTCACGGCGGATGATTTTGTTGGTCTCCTTGAAGGGGAACCGCTGGCCGAATTGATAGACTTAATGAAAGAGGCAGGTGTGTATGTAAACGTTCATACCTCACAATTTCCACCCGGAGAGATCCGCGGACAGATCCGTTAACGCATGAGCGTGGATGGCTTCTCCTCCCGCCTATACTGCAGGGTACGGCCCGGTGCCGTACCTGGCAGGGACAGGGTCGAAGCCGCTAAGTAAATGGTATTTGTTGGAGCTGCAATGCATTCCCGCCGCATTCCGGAGTCCGGGTCCGGATGGATGGAGGGAGTGGGTTTGGCAGGATGAATCCTCCTGTCACAGTATCCGGTTGCTTCCGGCACCGGATGCAGTCCTGACACTTGCCCTATCCCTATTCGCCTCGTTTGGCTAACTCTCTGTCCATCATCAGGATTGCCGCTCCCTGAGTACCGACCATCTTCAGCTTTTCAATGATGGTTCTGACCATATCCTCTTCTTCCACCTGTTCCTCGATGAACCAGTGAAGCATGACCTGTGCGGGGTAGTCATTTTCCTCAAGAGCAGCCTCATAGAGCTTATGGATCAGCTTTGTCACCTTCTGTTCATTCTCCAGAGCTTTTTCAAACAGTTCAAGCGTTGAACCGAATGATTTGGGTGGTTTGTCGATCGGTAAAAGTTCGACTTCTGCTCCTCTCTCATGCAGGAAATTGTAGAATTTCATGGCATGTTCATACTCTTCGATGCTCTGATTTTTCATCCAGCTTGCAAATCCGTCGAGATTGATGGTTTCGCAATAAGAAGCCATCGACAGGTACAAATAAGAGGAATCGAGTTCGTGTTTGATCTGTTCGTTTAATGCCTTATTCAGTTTGGTATTCGCCATAACAATTTCTCCGTCTCTTTTTTTAAATGCTCAATTCTACATTAACATTATCTCTCATAACAATAACTATAATTAAAGCTTTGTACAATCAGGAGTTGAGTCTGGTGTCAGCCCATTGGGATATTAATCTGATGAACCGCGATGGGATAAATATCAAAAACAGTGGGGTCACTATTATCCACCTCAAATTTGGAAAGGCTGTACAGGTTAAAGACTATCTTTTTGATATTGGCGACAAATTTTAAAAAACTGCCTGGAGCATCACATAGAACGTGTTAATGGGGCCGGCACAGGTATTTCAGATTCCGGGCATATACCCTTCAATGGATCCCACTATATCCTTTTTCTTTTTCACTTTTTATGAGTATACATGTATAGTCTGCCAGGGACGACATGAAAACCGGAAAAACACCAACTAACCCATGTAATTATGAAATATCTGCTTACTCTCCTCTTTCTGTTCACTTCGGTAACGGCCTCTGCCCAGACGGCGTCCACGCAAGCTTCACCCCCGCTTGCCGAAGAGTCGGCCGAAGCCGCCGGGATGTCGGAGGAGCGCCTGGCACGTATCGATGCCATGCTGACCGGCGCCGTTGAACGGGATGAAATCCCGGGGGCCGTGGCCCTGGTTGCAAGGGATGGGAAGATTGTGTTTCACAAGGCATTTGGCACGGCGGATCATGCAACCGGAAGACAACTGGAACGGGATGATATATTCCGGATCGCCTCTCAGACCAAAGCCATCACGGCGACGGCCGTTATGATGCTCTGGGAGGAAGCCCGGTTCCGGCTGGATGACCCGGTTTCAACATATATTCCCGAATTCGAAGACGCGCAGGTGCTCGATACGTTTTCGGCAGGCGACATCACCTACACCACGGTGCCCGCCGATAACCCGATTACGATCCGCCATCTGCTCACGCATACCTCGGGAATCGGATACGGGATCATCGACAGCGACGAACGGATTCGGAAAATCTATCAGAAAGCCGGCATCACGGACCTGTTTACAACCGAAGATATCAGCATCGGCGAGAATGTGAAAAAACTTGCGCGGCTGCCCCTGCATCACAACCCGGGTGAGCGGTATACCTACAGCGAGGGGCTTGATGTGCTCGGATATCTGATCGAAGTCGTCTCGGGAATGGCGCTGGATGAGTTTTTCAGGACCCGGATTTTTGATCCGCTCGGCATGGACGACACCTGGTTTTACCTGCCCGAATCGCATCACGATCGCTTGGTGCCGGTGCAAACCCGGGAGGATGGAGCCTGGGTGAAATACTCAAGCTCGCACTACGATCCGGATTATCCGGTACAAGGAGCCAAACGATTTTATTCCGGGGGCGCCGGCCTGTCCAGCACCACGAAAGATTATGCCACATTTCTGCAAATGTATTTGAACCAGGGGGAATTAAACGGAGTCCGGCTGTTGAGCCGGACCACCGTCCGGTTCATTATGAGCAATCAGATCGGGGAGCTCCAAGTGGGTGACGGTCAGTATAAGGGCCTGGCATTTGGTGTGATCAATCAGAGAGGAGAGGATATGGGCGGCCGCGGCAGCAAGGGCACCTTTCGCTGGGGCGGTTATTTCAATACCCAGTATTTTGCCGACCCGCAGGAGAACCTGATCGGTATTTTGATGAAACAGACCCGGAACATTCCGGACAATACCGCCTGGAAATTCCATCAATTGGTGGGTCAGGCGGTGGATGATTGATAGGATCAGCGTGACATGCAGTTCATAAACAATAATCAACAAATGGGGTATAGATATGAATGAATTCCTGGAGTGGTACCTGAAGCCAATCAAAAAATATGCGGACTTCGAGGGTCGTGCCCGCAGAAAAGAGTATTGGACGTTTACACTGGGCAACTTTCTCATTTCCCTTCTGCTGGGAGGAGCCGGATTCGGGTTTGGTTTGGGTTTGGAATATCTTGGCTCGCTTTTCGGTTTGTTCGTCCTGGTTCCTTCCATTGCGGTGGGGGTGAGGCGCCTGCATGATACCAACCGGTCAGGATGGTGGTTGCTGGTCGGGCTCATTCCGGTTATCGGGGTTTTCGTGCTTCTCTATTTCATGCTGCTTGAGGGAGATACATCAACCAACCGGTACGGGCCGAATTCGAAGGCAGTAACGATTTAATTCATCGGGATGATCAGGTAATCGGGATTAAACCCGGGTGGAACAAATGTGATTTCACGGACTAAAATTAGGCAGGGTATAATAATTAACACGTTGACATGACTGACGATGAAATCCGCACTCACATTTTTTTAACGCTTGCCAGGCTTTATGAAGATCCATTACGCAGGAAACAATACAATCGGTTCACGTTTGAGTCTTCTGACAAAAAACGGGCCCGGGAAATTCTTGCCAACTTGAATCGAAACCAGGTTGTGGAACAACTTCAACCTGATGTGGTTCGCCTCACTGATTTGGGTTATAAGTTGATTCAGTCTGATCTCAAACATCTCCGCAAAGAGGCACCCGCCTCTGAGGCTATTCCCACTGACAGCCCGGATAGATTGAAGCCGCCATCTCCCGAAGAGATCGAGAGTATTTCCCATAAATTGGGGCAGCCCGATTATATCAGTGCTTCGCGGTTCAGGGGTGGTGTATATGAGATTTACTGGGCAACGGAGGGTATACAAAAGGTTACCGGATATACTAAAGAAGAGTTAAACGAAGCGGGCGGGCTGCTCGCCGTGATACAAGGTTCCGGGACACTGATGAAACTCAAAATGGTTGCCCAGATCCTGTTCAAAGGAAAAGAAGTCACAGATGAGGTCGATATTATTACCAAGAGAGGCCGTAAACGCACGATCCGGTTTGTAACCAGGTCGCGCTATGATTCAAACGGCAAAATTATCGGATCAATCAATGCAATCAAGGATGTAACTTCAGAATGAACTCATTCATGATTGTTATACCGTTTGTAAAAAAATGGTATTTATAAAACAATTGAAACGGTCAGGATTAATTAATCGGGAATTCGTCTCGATCTCTAAAATTTGTTAAGCAATATAAATTTGATCTCCGATTTAGATTATTTCTGTCTCCCAGTTCAGTTAACGGGTATAGTTCTGAGGCTCCGGTATTCATATCCTTTTCGAAATACCAGAATATATCACGTCTCAATAATTCCTGATCTTGTAAATGGGAATCATAGCCTTTATACGTATCGTCATTAGGTGATTAATGCATAACAGCCTCGTTTACAATACTGATTAAAATATAATTTTTTTTCTCAGGTTTCCTTCGGAAATTATAGCGCTATTACACTACAAGTAAATCTATCATTGATACGGCTATTTGGAACCTGCCCATTACATATTCGTTGATATCGACGGTGTGCTCAATACACGTAATCACCTGGTCCGCCAGCAAAAGAATACCGGCCAGTGTTCAGGCAAGATCTGGTGCCCGATCGCATGCAACAATTTAAGGCGTCTGTGCAAAAATTACGGCGCCCGCATTGTCGTATCCTCTACCTGGCGGCATTACTATGACCTGGACGGCCTGAAGTGGTATTTCTCAGAGAACGGAATTGATGAAGAAAACATCATTGGGACAACTCCTGCCGATGCCAGCCAGCCGGACGGGCAGAATTACTGCCGGGGGCATGAAATCGCCGACTGGCTCCGCGACAATGCTTCTCCCAACCCCTCGTATCTTATTCTTGATGATACACCTGATATGCTTCAGCCCCAGGGAGACCGTTTTGTTCAAGTAAATCCTGTAGAAGGTTTTGCATGCCCGCAGGCTTTTATGCGTGCCCTCCAGATCATGAATCAGGTGAGTGGTTACGGATTCACAAAATCCGCCGTTGCCAATGGGAAATATGAAAATAATGGGAGCGTTTAGCGCCTGCCACAGAACAGAGCTGAATCTTTTGCCGGGGGTCGCGAAATTTGGATTAGAATTTTTTCCATAGATTGTGAAACACCTTGAAACCGAAACCACTCAAAACAATTTGGAAATTGCCATGGCAAAACTGAACGGTAAAATTGCAATTGTGACCGGTGCAACCCGGGGCATAGGGCGTGCTATTGTCGAGCTCTTTGCGTCGGAAGGTGCCAGAGTGATTGTAAACGGGAGAAACCGGGCATCAGGAGAGGATGTTGTACAATCCATCAAAAAGACAGGCGGCGAAGCACTGTTTGTTCCGGCTGATATCCGGTATCACGACGACAACATAAGATTGGTGGAAAAAGCGGTGGATGCATTTGGTAAACCGGATATCCTGGTATCAAATGCAGGTATGCTCGGACTGGGATCCATTACAGAAGTGTCGCCGGAGACCTGGCAACGTACGCTGGATACGAATCTCAATGCACTATTCCACCTGCTGCGAGCCGGTCTGCCGCACATGGAGGACCAGGGCGGGAGTGTGGTTGTGACCGGTTCCATCGCGGCTCACAAGGGATTCCCGAATCATGCCGCCTATTGCGCAAGCAAAGGAGCCGTTCATTCACTTGTCAAACAGGTTGCGGTCGATTATGCCCCGAAGATTCGAATCAACCTGATCCAGCCCGGCCCGGTGGAAACTGAACTGTATAAATCATCGGCTGTAGCTTTTCCGAATCCCGACACGATCCTTGATGAAGTGCCCGGGTCATTGCCGCTTGGCAGAACAGGGACACCCTTGGATATTGCAAAAACAGCCCTCTTCCTGGCATGCGACGATTCCTCCTGGATCACAGGATCCGTTCTGACCGTTGATGGCGGGGCGTCAGCGGCGGGGTAAGTGTTTATGTCTGTTATGAAGCGACCACATGGTTAAAGGAATGAAAATTGGTTAAAATTCCTGCTAGCAGGCAGTATGTTTTTGTTGAAATTTTAATTGATATGTTGAAAACGAAATCATGGACAGAGCGGATCAGCTGATTGAAAAACTAAAGCTTGCAGAACACCCGGAAGGGGGTTATTTCCGGGAAACATACAGAAGTGAAGGCGTATGGACAGCCCCGGGCAGTGATGAGTTTCCGAACGGCCGGGCCTATTCCACGGCGATCTATTATTTGCTGAAGGGTGATGACCGGTCCAAACTGCACAGGGTCAAGTCCGATGAACTGTGGCACTTTTATGAAGGCTCCGCAGCCACTATACATGTACTTCATCCCGGCGGCCGGTACGAAGCGCTGCATCTGGGGGATGCCCTCAGGAAGGGGCAGCGTTTTCAACACACGGTCCCGGCAGGCTGCTGGTTTGGAGTTACGGTGGATGATCCGGCCGGATATATACTGGCCGGCTGCACGGTAGCGCCGGGTTTTGATTTTAAGGATTTTGAAATGGGAGACCGGGAGCAGCTAAAACAGGCTTTTCCGGAACACAAAGACATAATCGAGCGCCTGACCTGAGCGGGTTTCCCCTCCTCGCCTCTTCCCTTCCTCGCCTTATTTACCGAATACCCGGAAATCGTCTTAAAACGCATTCAAAAATGAACTCCCAGCGTATGTTAAGGGACAGGTTTTTAAATATTAGTAACATATTAATCTTATATAGATTATCTTTAGTCTATTATTACTCACCTATTCAGAGAAAGATTTGGTGATGTGACCTGATTGGCCTTATTTTAATTGCAATTACTTCAAATAAAAGCCCTTCAGGAAGTATACAGTTTTTCAACTCCCACCCGCTTCGGACAATCTCTGTTTGTTATCAGCTTGGAAATTTACCCGAATAAGTGCGAGACGTTTTGATGATATCAGGATCATTGTTCCCATATCAATGATGGGATTCACTGCCGGGGACTTTGCAGGTCAGTCGTAAACTTCGGGATTCACTGCATAAGGCATCTGTTCACCTTTCAGTCCGGCTATAATGTTTTTTGCTGCCCTTACTGCCATGGCGTCTCTTGTTTCTTTTGTGGCCGACCCGATATGCGGAAGTACACATACATTGGGCATGGTCAGCAACGGATTGTCCCTCTTCATAGGCTCGGGATTGGTGACGTCCAGGCCTGCTCCCCAAATTTCTTCGTTTTGCAATGCATCCGTAAGGTCTTTTTCATGATGGATGCCCCCCCTTGCAGTATTGACAAAAATCGCCGAACGCTTCATCCTGGTGAAAGCCTTCCTGTCAAAGATTCCCCGGGTTTGCGGGGAGAGATTGGCATGCACAGAGAGCACATCACTTTTTTGCAACAGATCATCAAAAGATACCGGCCGGGCATCCAGTTCCTCTTCGGCGTGTTCGTTCCGGCTTCTGTTGTGGTATATCACCTCCATGTCGTACACAACAGTGCATTTTTTAGCCAGTTCAAACCCTATTTTCCCAAGCCCGAAGACACCGAGGGTTTTGCCATACAATTCCATGCCAAGATGAGCGGTGGGTTCAATAAAGCCCCACTCGCCTCTTGCAATGCTGTTGTGCAAATAGAAAGCATTCCGGGATACGGCCAGTATCAACAGAAAAGCAATATCGGCTGTTGCATTGCTCAGGATGCCGGGTGTATGGCCAATGGCTGTGTTGAGCCGGGTTGCAACGCTGATATCCACATTGTCATAGCCGGCAGAAAGCAGGGAGATCACCTTGAGGTGGCGGCATTCCCGGAAAAAGTGTTCATCCAGTTTATTGGGGCCGGCTAACAGTAAAGCATCGTGCTTTTTACAGGCATGGATCAGGGCTTCTGACGTGAGTTCCTGCCGTTTGGTGTGCTGCGTGACCTCACAGCCTGCTTCCTGCAGCAACCTCAATCCTGCTTCCGGAATTTTTCTGGTTACAAAGACGGTCATCGTTGCCTGATCATTTTTCTGTCCCGGGTTAAATTTGGAATAGTGAACCAGGTATTTTGATGTTTCGTTTAATCATTTTTGCTCAACAGGTTTAGAGCGCTCTCTTAACTCAACGCTCTCCGGCAATATTCAAGACACTTTTTAATCTCCTGTACAGCGTCCGAACCTTCCGGGACGGGGTATTCCAATTCAATAGTGGCTACAAAGTGTGCATCCCGGTCACGCATCAGCTGCAAAACTTCGGCGATTGGTGTATCGCCCTCACCCCAGGGCATATTATCCCCGTTGTTCATCTTCCTGTCTTTCAGATGCAGGCTTCCGATCCGATCCCAGTGCCTTTCAATCAGGGGTATCGGGCTCTGATTGGTTCCGGCAACATAGTGGCCGATATCCAGGTTCAACCCGTTGTATTCGGATTGCCATATGGCACGGTCCCAGAAATTAAAGTTGGCCTGGGTATGGTTGTGGTAGGCTACCAGTATTTCATGTTTGGCTGCCAGACGGCCGATACGATTTGTCAAAGTCCCGTCGTCATCGCTTCTCGGCAGTTCCATGGTCACCTGCCAGGCACCCAGTGTTTTGGCTGCGTTAAAGATATAGTCGCATTCGGCATCAGACATATCGTGAGTTATCGCTTCCCTGAAGGCGTAAAATTCGACGCCTGCATCGTTATACATGCGGCGCAGTTCCTCATACCCGTCCATACCAGCCGTCTCTCGCCAGGAACTCAATTGAGCCCGGTTGTCACGGGGTGCACCAACAAAGTTTTCAGCCGGAGGAATCTGCATCTCCACCATGCTGATGCCCGTATCGGTAATCGCTTGCAGGAGTTCTTCAGCCGTATCCCCGTGCATCCTCCTGAACGCATATGGGGCGATCACGCCAATTTTAACACCATTGATGACAGAATCCGGAGGTGTTGATCTTTTAAAAATGGAAGGCGCACTGAATACCGAACCGGGAGCCACCGATATGCCGGCAATGGCCGCTGCAGCCGTTCCAAGGAATTTCCGCCGGGAAAATTGATTTGGTGATGCGCTGGTTTTATCCATTCTCATTTTCATAAGGGTTATCGTGTCTTGTCAGCCATTACATCCGTTTAGTATCAATGATACTGTCAGCAGCAGGTCATCCCTTCCGAAGTGTCGGAATGATGCAAAAACCTCCTCATGTCCCCGCCTTCAAGGGGACTTTTTACGTAACTGATGTTTCAAGAATAATTATTTACTCTATACTTATGAACTGGCGATGACACTTGTGTTGAGTTTGAGAGCGATCCACGGTAAACAGATACATGAGTCATCGATCTGCCTTGAATTTCATGTAAACCCAAAATTTCTGATCGCTACAGACCGGTATAGTGATGCCACCCTGGTGCAATAACCACTTTATCCCCTAATAATTCAAGTGTTGCTGACAATATCCCGGTAATTATTTGCATCCTGATGGTAATATGGCAAAGCCAAACAATGGAGAAATTATGTAATCGTCCGGAAATACCCCTGCACAGGATATAGTTTAAAAAACGTGGCGGACAGGCTGCTGGTGGTATTCAAAAAAGCTGTTGTTTTATATCAGTGGTTGAACAAACCTGGAACAGTGGCCAGGCAATTTTTGCTCTGTCATAACGATTAAATCCGTAAATCCTGAAAGCCCGCCAGAGACAGGTTATAATCCGGCGGCATGCCGGCCGGCGTGTCTTCCGGTGAACAGACAGCCACCCAGGAAGGTGCCTTCCAGCGCATTATAGCCGTGGTAGCCGCCGCCCCCGAATCCGGCCACCTCGCCGGCCGCGTAAAGTCCCGGCACCGGCTCGCCCTGTCGGTCGAGCACCTGCGAGTTCAGGTTCGTATGCAGCCCGCCCAGCGATTTGCGCGTAAGTATATGTAATCGTACGGCAATCAGAGGGCCGTTCTGCGGGTCCAGGATTTTGTGCGGGAAGGCCGTGCGGACCAGCCGGTCGCCGCGGTAGTTTCGGGCCCCGTAAAGAGCCTGGATTTGCGCATCTTTGACAAACGGATGATCTGTCTGGCGATCGCGCGCTTCGATCTGCCTGCGAAGCTGCGTGTGGTCGATCAGACTCTCACCGGCCAGCCTGTTCATCCCGTCGACAAGTTCCCGGAGGTTGTCGCTTACAATGAAATCTTCCCCGTGCCGCTTGAAGGCTTCCACCGGCCCCGTCGCGCCTTTCCCCAGCCGGCTGCGCAGGACCGACAACCAGCCACCTGAGGTAAGATCCGGGTTCTGTTCGGAGCCCGAAAGGCCGAATTCCTTTTCAATAATTTTCTGCGACAGTACGAACCAGGAGTAATCAAAACCCGTCGAGAGGATATGCTTCAGGGTGCCGAGTGTGTCGAAACCGGGAAGATAAGGAGCCGGGAAGCGGCGTCCGCGCGCATCAAACCAAAGTGACGAGGGGCCGGGTATGATCCGGATGCCGTGATCGGGCCAGATGGGCGCCCAGTTTTTGACGCCTTCGGTGTAGTGCCACATGCGGTCGCTGTTGATCACCGCTCCGCCGGCCTTCCGGGTGATGTCGAGCATGCGGCCATCGACGTGATGAGGCACACCGCTGATCATCTGTTCCGGCGCCGGCCCCAGGCGTCCGGAAGGCCAGTTCTGCCGAACAAGTTCGTGGTTGCCCCCGATTCCCCCGGAAGCAACAATAACCGCCGATGCGGTAAATTCAAACGAACCGGCCACCTCGCGGTTCGACTTCTGTCCCCGTTCGGCTTCCGAGGCTTTCAGAATTTCTCCGGATGCACCGGTAATGCGGCCGTTGCTTGTTATGAGCTCACTGACCCGGTGGCGAAATTTCAGGGTGATCAATCCCTGTCCGGCATGTTCGCGCACCCGCCGTTCAAATGGACCCACCACCCCGGGCCCGGTTCCCCAGGTGATATGAAAGCGGGGCACGGAATTGCCATGGCCGTGCGCAAGCCCGCCGCCGCGCTCGGCCCAGCCGACAACCGGGAACCAGCGCATTCCCATCTTACGCAGCCAGGGCCGCATCTCTCCGGCGGCGAATTCAATATAGGCTTCGGCTACCCGGCGCGGCCAGTAATCTTCCTCGCGGTCGAATTGCGCCGAGCCGAGCCAGTCCTGCCAGGCCAGTTCCGGGCTGTCGCTGATACCCATTCGACGCTGTTCGGGGCTGTTGACGAAAAACAGGCCGCCCAAAGACCACCAGGCCTGACCGCCCAATGAGTTTTCATCTTCCTGATCCACAAGAATCACACGTTTGCCGGCATCTCCCAGTTCGGCCGCAGCCGCCAACCCGGCCAGACCTGCCCCTACGATAATCACATCCGCTTTTTCGGTCATGGTATATCAGGGTATAGTAAAAAGTTGGCTGAACGATAAATGTAAAACCCGAATTTTCAAACAGGGAAATAGGCGAAAAACTTCCAGTATAGGCTGAAGCCTGGCATGAGAAAAATCCTCTGACCGCATTTCGTCAAAGAGTAGACAATACATTGGAAATAGCTTACAGATATTTAGGAAAGAAATGTTGCAATGGAAATAAATGAATTAAATCCAGTGTTCTGTCAACCATACTTATGGGGGACCAAATCCCTTTGACTTGTACCGCAACACTTGGTTGACACGGCACCGGATCGAATAAGGGCAGTAGAACGCTGGAAAACAGGCACCTTTATAATATCATGAAAAAAATATGTAAGGATTAGCTATTTCAAGTAATCTTAATGATATACGTACGGTAAACATTCCAATGAAAAAGAGAATTTATGTTGAATAAAAATAAAAAAGACCCGACTCTGGTTATTGCCTTGGTTTTGGGGTTCACTCTGATTTTATTTTCATCTTGTTCAGACTCACCGGTTTCAACGGATACAGATGAAATGTTGACTCTGGATCTTCGCGTAAACCTGATGAAATCGCCCGACTCGCCAAGTTTAAATGTTCAAATGGATGAGGAAGAAGTTCAAGTATTAATAGATAAAGTCAATGAGGTCTGGGAGCAGGCCAACATCCAGTGGCAATTGGAATCGGTAGAAACGGTGGAAGCATTAAACGCAACCGAATTTGAACGGATGATACAAGGACAAAGACCTCGATCAATTAATGTGGTAGGTAGTATAATTCCGGGGGACAAAATCTCTGCGGCAGCCTGGGATATATTTTTAATCCATGATCTGGGGGGTGGAATCGGTGGTGTCTATTTTCCTTCTGTAGCTGCTGTAGTCCAGCCTGAAATTGATCCTACAGGGGAAGCCGGATTTGAAGGTGGATTGGTCAGGATTTTTGCCCATGAATTGGGTCATTCGCTGGGCCTGCCCCATGTACCCTGTGTTAATGAAGGAAATTTAATGGCTCCGGGATGTTTTCAAGGCAGCCGCACCCGGTTAAACGAGAGTCAAATTGAATCGACCAGGAATCAGGCCATGTTAAACGGACCCTACAGGGGTAGTGCGCCGACAATGTCTGCTGAACATGTCCATTAAAAGGAAGATGCCGATGCAATGGAATACCGGCAGTAGTGTCCCATCAAGGCAAAATACAATCCATGCAACACATTGACTGGCAAGGGAGTAAGTGCTGTTAAATTTTTCATCGATTTGAACGGGCAGCCTGCAGGCATCTACACAGTTCAACTTTCCGATAACAGATAGTTTTATGAACGCCGGCCGGATCACGTCGGGGTTTACCAGGATACGACTTTTTTGTCTCTGAAGAATTTCCCGGTATCCCGGAAATTGGGATCGGCAGCCATCCAGACCGGGGTTTCAGCCCCTTTCTCCACACTACGGCTTGCCGAGGGTCCACCCATGTCGGTACGCACCCAGCCGGGGCAGACGGCATTCACCAGCACTCCTTTTGGTTTCAGGGCGTGGGCGAGCTGACAGGTCACCGCGTTCATCGAGGTTTTGGTGATGCTGTAAACGGGTGCATAGGAACTCATGCCGTTGCAGATTTCCCCTGCTCCACTGGAGATATTGATCACCCGGGATCCACTTTGCAATAAATCAATACACGCCTGGGTGAGCCATAACGGGCCGAACGTGTTAATGCGAAAGGTATCGGATAGCTTATCGGCCGTAACCGTCAGGATATTATCGGATCCCCGAAGGACCACGCCGGCGTTATTGACCAGCACATCAAGCCGGGCGATTTCCCCGGCAAGTTTTGCCGCAGCACGGCGGATGCTTTCCGGGTCGGATACATCGAGCTGCAGAAATCGAACGGTACGTCCTTCGTTCATCAATTTCAGAACGGCTTCTTTGCCCCGCTGAGGGTTGCGGGCGGTCAGCCAGATCAGGAAACCGCGGTCGGCAAGCTGACGGGCAATTTCAAATCCGATTCCACGGTTGGCTCCGGTGATAAGGGCTGATTTTGCAGTCATGATTTTTATCCTCTAATCGGTGAGTGTCGGTTCAATCGCAAGGTAAGTTTTAAATTTATTTCTATTTGGCAGAGTAATGGAAAATCGGACGCACGATTGAGCTGGAGTAAAAGTTATGTTTGATGAAAGATTATTTATACAGGCTGTAATAACCGAATTAGACAACGTGGTCTAATTTTGATTAGCAGAAATATTTGGATTTTGTAGCGATGAGCACACATCACATTATCATTCTGCTGCTTGCAGTTTTTATAGCATTCAGCATCTGGAAAACATATCGGATAGTATCCGGAATGAAACAAAACGGATCAGGTCAATCTGAAGAGTGAAGACTGGATATCCTTTGCCGCTTATACATCAACAGTATATTGATTGAGAAGTCCCCGGCGCATGTTCCTTCGCCAGGGACTTTCAACCTTCCGGATGATAATATGCCGGAACAGGTTTTCAGGGCTGATGGTCGTCAGGCTGAGTCCCTGCATGCGGTCATTTTACTCACCCGCCAGCTCCTGGTCGACCAGAATCGTTTGAAACGGGCCGATGCCGTGAAGTTGTATGACTGTCGGGCCGCGGGCTTTGCCGTAGTGCGGGTGTTCACCGGGAATGTATAGAAAATCACCCGGCCGGTATGCCGTAAGTTTGGAATCGTCCTGTTTTTCACCTTTTGCCAGCATGAATGTACCACTCAGTACCGTCAGATTTTCAGCCCGTGGGTGGATATGAGCCGGAATGATGTAACCGTCAGTAAAAGATGCACGGATCGTATAGGGCTCATCCGGCACGGATGGATCCCCGTGAACGACTGCAATTTTCAGCCCGGGACCGAATCCGGGCGGCTGGTAATCGTTCCATTCCAGGTCCTGATCGGTTACCGCTCTGAACTCCGGATCATCATGCGTATCAGAAGCAATGGCTGTGAGTGCGAAAATTCCGGCGAGTAAAGCAATTATAACCGGAATCAAGGTTGATTTTTTCATAGTGACCTCCGTTTAAGCTGTTATGGTTGAAGGGCCCGGAATGTGAATGCGTGATCTCAATCGGGCCTGTAAACAGCATACAGAAGCCGTCATTGAGCATCTACCAATTTGGGACCAAATGATCGCACTTTCGGTTCACGCCCGGTATGGAAGAGGCGGTTGCAGCTGGCAATTAGGGTTTGTCAGGAAAAGTTTTTTTATGCCGGGGAGGAGAGAGACGTCTGTGTACTGACGGGGCTGATGCAGTCATTACCCCGCGTGGATGTCTTTGATAAAATTATTGCAGGTTATCAGAAAGATAAGATCGAGTTCAGTCAAATCCGCCGGCCCACCGGATGGCATTTACAAGCATCCTCTGGAAATGGTCTTCCCCGAATGCACCGGCCTGATGTCCCATTGATGTGTAAAATGTGCGCCCTTCTTCCAGTGTTCGGTACCAGGCAACTGGATGATCTTCGCCCATTCCAAAGTCTCGGTCAGGCAGCAGTAAACGGATGGTTCCGTCCGGATTGATGCCAGTGCCGTCTAAAGTGTACAACACGGTGAATCCCCGGTCACGGGGATTGTCATAAAATATGTACCACTCTTCTTCACGAACCCAGGTTTCCGGCAGCCCTTCAGAAAGTTGCGGATTGGTTTCGTCGCGTTCCAATGTCAGCTGTCCCTGCTGAAATTGCGGATGCATGGTATGGTGAGAATAGCGGGCCCCGATCACCTCCTGTTCATACCAGTCCCACTGATGGGAAAAGTCCCCGGATGCATGGATGCCCACATAGCCGCCTCCCTGCATCAACCAGTTACGAAAATGCTCGCGTTGTTCAGGATTCAGTGCCTTGCCGGTCACATTATTCCACACGACGACGTCAAATTGCTGCAATTGTTCGGGATTAAAAACAGCTCCATTTTCCGTTTTGAAAAGTGTCCACCCGTTGTCGTCGGCCATTTGACGGAATACCGGCAGAGATGCTTCTATTGCTTCATCGTGCCGGAACGCGTTTGTTTTGGAAAACACCAGCACCGACTGCTCTCCGAGATCAGCGGGCAGTTCCGGAGGGTCGGTATCGTAAAAATTGAACCCGTAAAAGGTTTTGTAAACAAACAGTCCTCCCGCAACAAGAGCCAGCAGGACAAGTCCTAAAATTGAATAGTGGGCAATTTTTAAAAATTTGTTCATCACATCGGATGGTTTTCGTGGGGTGAGTCAGAATGGCTGAAATCACTGTTAAAATGATAAAAAGGGTTGCCCGGATGGATTTATGGAATGAATTTACCATAAAAGTTTTCTTTTTGAAATCAGGGCGAAGTACTCGTCATACAATTCAGGAGAAGCTTCTTTCATTGCTTTTCTGTACTTGACACATTCATCCATATCCCCGCCTTTTGAAGCTTTTTCGGCTTTTCTGAGTAAGCGGTAACAATCGAGTGCTTTTCGGTGAGAGTCACCGGAAACGGAAATTTCATCCGGCAGCCGCAATAGCGGAAGCATTCCGAAAACCCAGCCGTAAGCAGGGGCCATTTCCGGACCGTATTTATCAATCAGATCAGCTGTTTCATCACATTCGAGAAACAAACGGGGAACCGAAGCAGGGTTCAGCAGCAGGCCAAGAGCATAATATCGTCTTGCTTCGCCTTTTAGTCCGTTCAGCCAATGGATTTGAGCAAGTCGAAATCGAAGGTTATTATCCTGTTGATTGGTTGATAACTGTCCGGTCAATGCCTCTTCTGCTTTGTCGGTTTGCCCGATCTGTAAAAAAAGGTCCGAAAGTACAACCTGGTCATTTACATGAAACATATTTTGCTGTTGCATCAGGCTGATAAGATGACGGATCAAAGCCGAACGAAACTGCTGCTGTCCCCAGGTATTTGAAAAGTTGAATCGGTTGGTCTCTTTATAAAGAAATGGAATCGCCTTTACCCGGCTGGTACTCTCAAGCTCATCAAATACTTTTTTCCAGTAGTTAGTGCAAAACAATGCCTCTTCTGTTTCCGGGTCAGTTGAGACGTGTTTTTTTTTGACTTGCAGGAACACGGATTCGGCCTCATCAAAACAAAAAGCGGCAAGTTTTTCATACCCTTTGCCCAAGGTTTCTTTCTGCCAGCTAAACAGGTTCAACTGCGAGTGATCCTGATCCATCATTTTCTGTAATTTATTTATGTCATTATCAAAAGAAATGGATATCCGGTTTCTATAACAATACGAAATGTACCTCCATTTTTGTGAGATCCGATGAATCAGGGAATTGGACCACTTTTTAATTAAATTACCTCCGGGCCAAAAAAGCAGCTTGTTTATAGCATGACATAGTTTACATAATTAATGACCCGTTAAGAACACAGAGAAGCCCATCCTCCAGCAGGGGGATGTTGAAGGGTTGCTATTTATTTAGATACGTTCAAGTAGCAGATACTCACTCTCCATGTCACTATCCGATAACCAGATTAAACTCTTTCAATCCCTTTTTAAAGGAAGGGAAGATATTTATGCCCGCCGGTGGGTTAAAGGGGAGAACAGCGGTTACATGCCTGCTTATGATGTGAATTGGGAAGAGTTTGAAAAGCACAAAGCACAGGGAGGGTCGTTTCAAAACTATAAAAATAAAGAACCGGCTCCACTGACAGAAGAGGTGATCCGTCAACATCTGTCGGGCAAAGATACCATTGGGTTTTATCCGCTTTTGAAGGACAATACTTCTTGGCTTATTGCAGCTGATTTCGATGGTGATAAGTGGCAGGAGGAGTCGTTACGCTTTATCCGGTCCTGCCAGGAATTGAATATTCCAGCATACCTTGAACGATCGAGGTCGGGCAATGGCGGCCATGTCTGGATCTTTTTTCAAAAACCATACCCCGCCTGGAAAAGCCGGAAAATCATGTTTCACCTTCTTCGTGAAGCCGAAATTCTCTCGGAATTTGATAAAGAGGCCAGTTTTGACCGGTTGTTTCCAAATCAGGACGTGCACGCCGGAGCGGGGTTTGGCAACCTGATTGCCCTGCCGTTGAACAGGAAATGGATGGAAAACGGAAATACCTGTTTTTTAGATCCGCAATCTTGCGAACCATTCACGGATCAGTGGTCGATGCTGGAAGAAATAGAGAAAATAGAACCCTCAGGACTTGATCGGATTTACCAATTAATCCAAAATTCAGAAAGCCAGGTTCCCATCGTAAAAAGTCCATCCGGCAGCAGGTTGGTAATTGTGATCGATAATCAACTTTGGCTGTGCAAGGACAATCTTGGCCCAACGCTGATTTCCTTTCTGCGGGATAAACTGAACTTTATCAATTCCGATTACCTGATCAGAAAGAATCTTGGCAGAAGCACATTTAAAACGGAACGTTATTTTAGATTGATCGATGAGGAGAATGGATGGATCAATATACCTCGTGGGTTTCTTTCCGATTTGGTCAGTTATTGCCAGGAAAAGGGGATATCTCATCAGATTACGGATAATCGTCAGAAACAAAAGAGTGTGACTTACCAGTCCGGCATCAGACTTTATCCATATCAGAAAGAGGCTCTTGAACCAACTCATAATCAGGATTTTGGTGTGATCGTGGCTCCACCGGGATCCGGAAAAACGATTATGGGACTGGAGCTTATCGCCCGTAAGCGACAACCGGCTTTGATCCTGGTGCACCGCAAACAGTTGTTTGATCAATGGATGGATCGGGTTGAGTCTTTTTTAGGAATTCCGGAAAGAGATATCGGCCGGTTTTCCGGCTCTGTCAAAAAACCGGGCAAGCAGATCACCGTGGGAATGATCCAAACCTTAAACCGGGCCGGAGAGGATCAGAAGATTCCGGACGCATTCGGTACGATTATTGTCGATGAGTGTCATCATATACCAGCCAAAACATTCAGGGAGGTCATTACCCGGTTGAATTCATTCTATCTTTACGGTCTTACTGCGACTCCGATGCGCAAGAATAACGACGAGGATCTTATCTATGTTTTCATCGGAAATATCCTCCATGAAATAACACCGGATTACCTGGACGACAGTAAATCCGGCACGGTTCGGATTCATATCAGGGAAACAGCCTTGCAAGCTCCGTTCAACTACAAGATTGATGACTATGAAACCCTATCCCGGATTTTGGTCTATGACACTGGACGCAATCAACAGATTGCCAATGACCTTGCCGAGGTAATGGATCAAAACAAGTCAGTTCTGGTACTGACCGAACGGAAAGCCCACATTGATGTATTGAATCTCTATCTGAAAGATCGGTTTGAAACCATTGCGCTGAGTGGTGACGATTCAAAACAAAGCCAACAGTCAAAAATGAAGCAGATCAAAGCAGGCCATTTTCAAATACTGCTTACCACCGGACAATTTTTTGGAGAGGGGATCGACATCGACCGGTTCGATTGCCTGTTTTTGGTCTACCCGTTTTCTTTCAAAGGGAAGCTGATTCAGTACATTGGCCGGGTTGCCCGCTCGAATATGCTACCGGAAATTTATGATTACCGGGACAAACAGATCGATTACTTCGAAAAATTGTTCAGGAAGAGAAACCGTTTTTACGATCAAATACGAAAAGCCAATCAAGTAACCCTGGGGTTTTAATCTCAACCCTTTATCGATGCACCCACGAATCAACATCTGCAATATCAGCCCCCCGGAAAAGGCAAAACTGGCTGAAAATAATGGTGCATGCGCCCACGGTATTGTCGATAACATATCAGGAGGAACCGGAGTGATCCGTGACGAAACGATTGCAAAGGTCACATCAACCGTTTCACCCGGGCACAACTGTATCAAGCGACAATATGTTACTTAATTCAGGAAAAATGAACATTTCCAATAAATATGTTAAGTCATTCCAAATTATTTAACGTATTCAGAGTAATCCGTTAAATATCTCATATGCAATTAACACATAAAGAATATGCCATCGGAACCAAAAGAGTGGGAATGGAAACCGCTGCCGCCGGATGCAGATCTGGAAACTCCGGAAGCTTTAAAATAAGCCCTGGAGGCTCAGCAATATTTATCGAAATTAAACTTCCCATCCTTTCCTGTAGTTGCGTCCGACGAACTGGTTGGCTTCTTCGAGGTTGGTAATCTTCATGTTTTCTCCGTCCCATAATAATTGTTTCCGGCCGTAATATTCCATCTGTCCTTCGCTGGTTTCTCGCCTGAGCATGTAGCTGCGAATGGCCAGATTGCCCATCAGCGTGGCTTCGGTCATCGGGCCGGCGTAATCGAAGGATGAGGTTAAGGCGCGATGTTCCCGGCTGGCGTAACCGGCTTTACAGGCATCAATCCATTTGCGGTGGTGGCCATATTCCGGCTCATCAAAATCTTCGGTTTCCGGGCCAAACTCGGTTGTTCCGTCATTCAGATAGAGTTTGGGCATTAGCGGAGAGCTGTCGTTGATGTTGGTTGTGATGACTCCCTTTTCTCCGATGAAGACAACCCCGTTGGCACTGTTCGGTCCGCCCACCTGGTGATCGGCGGGAATAATATCCGGCCGGGGAGGGCGAATTCCGCCATCACTCCAAGTCATCTGGATGGGAGATTTACTCTTCTCCGTGGCTTCAAAATGAAGGGTGATAAAAGAAGAAGCCGGGCATCCTTCCGGGTGGTATTCGGGTGTCCACATCTGGGTGAAAATCGTTCCCACACTGCACTCGGCATCCGTGGGATGGCCAAGTCCCAAGGTCCGGTAGGGGATGTCAATCAGGTGACAACCCACATCACCCAGCGCACCGGTTCCATAATCCCACCAGCCCCTCCAGTTGAATGGATGCAGGTCGGGGGTATAGGGGCGGTATTCGGCAGGGCCCAGCCACAAATCCCAATGCAGTTCCTCAGGCTTTTGGCTCTCATACGGTTCCGGCTTTGCAAATCCCTGCGGCCAAACCGGCCGGTTGGTCCAGATCTGCACTTTTGAGATGGCTCCAATCACTTCCGAATCGATCCAGTTGTGAACCATGTCGAGGTAGGGATTGGAGGCGCCCTGATTTCCCATCTGTGATACAATCCTGTTTTCTTCGGCCCACTGCGTGAGTAATCGCGCTTCGCGGATATTGTGCGTAAGCGGCTTCTGGACATAAACATGAATGCCCCGTTCCATGGCAAGTTTGGCAGGCAGGGCATGAGTATGGTCGGGTGTGGAAATGGTCACCGCATCGATATCGGTTTCATTATCGAGCATCACCCGGTAATCGTCGTATAATTTTGCATCCGGGAATGCCTCAACAGCCCGGGAAGCCGAGCCGGAAAAATCCACATCACACAGGGCGGAAACCCGTTCTCTCCCGTTCACCGATGCGTTGGCAATATCACTGGTGCCTTTCCCGCCGGCCCCGATTGCTGCCAGATTCAGCCGGTCACTCGGGGCAGTATATCCGATGCCGCCAAGCACATGTCGCGGCACAATTAAAATAGATGAGGCTGCAGCACTTGTTTTGATAAATTGTTTACGGGAAATGGATGATGGCTTTTTCTTTTTCATGGTAATGGTTAGATGAATTTTTATTGAGGAGAAACCGGCAAAACAAATTGAAATCTTAAGCTTTTGCCTCTTTCAATAATCAGTAAATCGAATGATAAATCAAAAAAAGGAATGCAGTTATCGTTGAAAATGGTCATAACAGCAATAGGTAAGTATTGCATGAAAGTTGAGCCGAGATTCGCATGTCTCTTCATTTCAGCTCTTGGAGGGTTCATGTATCAATTTCTTTTTCTGACCGGTAGCTTGTCGAGCAGCCAATCCGGGTAGCCCTCTTCCAGGCGTTTGGCAGAAAATCCTTCGGCTTGAATCGAATAACAACCTTTCAATAAAACCACTGAATTGGTACTGAGTAGATGTAAATACTCCACTATACTTGACATGATTTTTATTTAGGGTTAGGTAATTGCGTGCCCAATTATTAGATTATTCTAACGTTTCGTAAGGAGCTTTATGGCACAATCAATAAAAATTATGACTTTGGATAACGGCAATACGATGGAAGTTCAGACGGACTATTCCTTAGCCCCTTTTTTCGATTTATCACACGACTTACTTTGTATTGCCGGCTTTGACGGATATTTTAAAAGGGTTAATCCCGCCGTATGCAACGTTTTAGGATATACTGAGGAAGAACTCCTTTCAAAGCCCATTCGTTATTTTCAACATCCGGATGATAAAGAGATCACCCGAAGAACCCGTGAACCTATCCTGTATGGAAAGCATCTCACAAATTTTGAAAACCGGTATATAACAAAAGAAGGAGGTGTTGTTTGGTTTGCCTGGACCTCGATACCTCTCAGTGGTGAAGATTTGATCTATGCCATTGCCAAAAACATCACCCATAAAAAACAACATGAAGCAGAACGAAATCAGTTGCTTTCGGAATTGAGCAAAAACAACAGCCGGTTAACGCAACTCAACTACATGACTTCTCATGATCTCAGGACACCCGTTGGCAACTTGATCTCTATATTTAGTTTGATGGACGTTTCTAACATCACTGATGAGGAAACCCGCCAGTTAATCGAAATGCTGAAGAAATCCTCGGAAAATCTTAAAGAGACCTTGGATAATCATGTGGATGGCATCAAGAGTCAAGACTCACGATTAATTGACCTGGTTGATATCAGAATCATGGATGTGATCGATTCCATCAGGCTCACGATAGATTCACTTATAAAAGATTCAAATACATCTTTTAAGATCGATCTAAGTGCTTTTGAGTCCGTAAAATTCAACCCAAAGTATTTAGAGAGTATTTTTCTAAACCTGATCTCAAATTCTATCAAATATTCCCATCCGGAGCGTGATCCCATTATCACTATAAAAACCGAAATCACAGATGGGAAAAAGAAGCTTACCTTTTCAGATAACGGAATCGGATTTGACAGTGAAAAACAAAAAGACAATATATTTGGGCTGAATCAAACCTTCCACAAGAACAGAGACAGCATGGGAATTGGGCTTTACCTTGTTTACAATCACATCACAAACATGGGTGGACGGATTACTGTGGATAGTAAAGTTGATGAAGGAACTACATTTAAGCTTGCATTTCGGGTGTAATACAGCAGATACCGGCAACCAGAGCTGTCCAAAATCCGGCTTTGGTGTATTTGTTTCGTTTGATAAAATCGAATGTACTCATGGTTTATCAGCAGCATTACTCTCTTGTTGAACCGGAGGACAGGGAGTATCTCCATATGAGCAAAACACACAGCTATCGTCTTTTTCAGGTTTAAGCACTATATCAAAATCGGGGCACTGCCAAAAGTATTGACACGAATCCTCAGGCATCGTTTCAGTAGATGAATATCCGCAATTAGAGCAGGTCGACAATCATATAATTAAAACCGGTACCCGATTCCAATGCCGGTTCCAAGATTCAGTGAAGATTGCCCCGAAAAATCGGTCCGGGTCCGGAAAATGTAGCCGACATCGAAATTTACCTCGATGACACCGGCAAATCTCCGTTCTATTCCCAACCCCGTACCCATTGAGAGATGCTTCCTGAGCTTTGTATCTTTGAATTGCCGCGACCAGTCATAACCGTATTCACCGTCTATGAAATCGGACCTGTCATGACTGTAAAAGGACCCGGCATTCATGTATACACCCAGCTTCTCGGTCGTGTACAGGTAGCGGCGGGCTTCCAGTCCCAGGTTATAGTAAAGATTCGTTAACTGGATATCTTCAAAGGACTGGGTATTGTTGTCGAAGTATACGAGAACATTTTCCTTGTTATCTACGTCATAATAGGTGATAAATGAGAGTTTCACAGCCCATTTGTCGTTAACCGGTGTCAGGTAATGGATACCATGGCCTGAAATCATCGAATACGATATCCCGACCTGATGTTTCCAGGGATTGGTCTGCAGGTTTACATCAGACCCCCTGTTGCCACTGTCTACTGAAACTGCAGGCGAAGCGGCCAGTACTGCCGGCAGAAAAAAGAATAATGAAACGAATGCGGGGGGAATTGTTATCCCCATACGGAGAAATGTGAAGGTTGTCATTTGAGGTCACCCTCAATTTAAATTGTTAAACGAAAGTGAAAGTGTGTTTGATAAGCTTTAAACCCCGATAATGCTTTCCTTATAAAACGTTATTGCATTAAAATCGGTATCAGCAAACGAAAATATATTTTTAATCCCGGCTCCTCATACCAACACTATGGGATTGTCAATGACAAGCACCTTTCGAAGCATTTGCGATCACGGAAAGCAGTGGAAGAGATCTTGACTACTTCGTCATTTCACCTGACGACTCTTCGTGCCGGCATTATTGTCGGCTCG
>SKRC01000256.1 GCA_007118695.1 Balneolaceae bacterium
GGTCGGTCATCGGATACCCCATGAAGAGGATTTCATGGTCGGCCAGGGTATTACCCTCCAGCCTCACACGCATCAGGGCAGTATTGTGTGCTCTCTCTCCTTCCAATGCCGAATAGGTCATGTAAATCCAGCCATTTTCCTCATATTCCGGGTGAAGTGCGATGTCCATCAGGCCACTTGATCCACCTACACGTACATCGGGCACACCCTCAACCGGCTCCTCCAGCAACTCCCCATCCCGGATCAGGCGCAGTGTTCCTGCCCGTTCGGTTACAAGCATCGATCCATCCGGCAAAAAGACCATTCCCCACGGAAACTGCAGACCATCCACAACCGGCTGCACATAAAAGTCCTGAACTTCCGAACGGACCAGTTCCACGGGGTGATCCGGCAGAGGAAAATAACGGTCGTCGTATGATACTCCGTTGCTTCCCGGTGTACACCCGATAATCACTACAAAAATTAACAGGAAAATGAATAAGTGGCCGATTTTCATAAGTTTAAATCTTACAACGGGATGGCATTATAAATTGATGTGTTTACCATTTTTTAAGAAATCAAACAGTTCAAATCCTGCTGATGTCTGATTCAAAAATATTGAATCTTGGGACACCAGATTGTACGACGTTAATAAAATTGATATTGACGTACAATTTATTACAGGAAGTATTATCACCATCCGGGGGAATCGGCGGATTGAGTAAAACCGGTACAGATTGGTTATTCTGAAAGCATTTTGATATACAGGACAATCGAGTCAATTTCATCTTCGGAAAGTATTCCGAGAAATGAGGGCATCCCTTCATCATAACCCGCCACAATCCTGTCTCCCGGGCTGACCAGGGTTTGCCTGATATAATCTTCATCTGCAATTGCTGATGTTCCGTCCTGAAAATGCCGTTCACTGCCATAAAGACCTTTCAAAGTTGGCCCTACACCGGTACCCTCAGATCCGTCGATGGTATGACACCCCATACAACCGGTTCGACGAAACAGCTCCCTGCCCCGCTCGGCACTTACCGGTTCACCTGTGACATCGTGGGCCTCCCAGGCAGCGCCTTCGGTAAACAATTCCTCAACATTCAGTCCGCTAAAGCCTTCAACGATCAAATCGATCTGTTCCAAATGATTGACCGTAAACCAGAATTCATCGTCAATTGACATCCCGTCAGCTGCATTCAGCTGGTAGGCAACCTGCATCTGTTCGGCCTCCTCAATATTCGGTATTGCCAGAAACACACCTTTGCCATCATCAGACAAATGAGCGGAGAAGACCGGCAGCAGTTCCTGGCCGGGTGACCCATCAAGCCTGTAGTGTCCGGAGCCGTATTCTTCAGTCCTTTTGTAATTCCAGCGTTCCACCCTGTAATTTGAAATATCATTGACAGACCCTTCATCCAGCTCTTCACTAAAGCGTAGCACCACCCCGCGTTCTCTTACTTTGAAACTCTCAGGTACATAGCTTGGCATTCCGGTATACCGCAACCGGGCAAATCCGGCAAGGCCTTCTGAGTTGGTCCCCCACAACGTAAAGCCCGTGATATAAAGCTGCCCGTCTGCCGGGCTGACCGCTCCCTTCATGGCAGGTGCCGGATATTTGCCCGGGATCAATGAGACCCCACCCTGGACACCCGATCCGGTACTGTCGATCAATACCCGGAACAGGCCGGGCCGTCCATATGACAAGTGAATAAGATCTCCGCTTAACGGACCCATCTGATCACCGGTAATCCAAACCTGACTGGTGCCTGAACGATCAACATTATGTGGTATCCAGGTAAGGGGTGGTGTGATGTCAGGTACAGGCTCACAGTGTGCAGTAGCTGAGACTCCAAAATAGTCGCCTTTGTTAATCAAAAGAATCGGAGTGGAAGGAACATGATTTCCTTCCTGGTCAGAAGCCGTTAGAATTCCCTTTTCAGGGTGTATCCCTAAATAAGGCCCGCGGAGTCCGGTAGCAAATAGATCAACAGAACGTCCGTCTTTCGATATTTCAAGAACAGATCCACTGTGCCGGGAACCTGCTCGTATTCCACGAATCACCGGACCGGTAAGTGCACGAGGACCTGCATTCAAAGCAGATCCTTTTGATATATAGAATCCACCACCCGGTTTGGAAACCATATCGCTGGCCCACTCCCTGGTTTCAATCGACTGCGCCATCAGGTTTGAAAAGTTCTCGTAAAAATCGGCTGACCCATTTCCATTCAGATCGTGAAGCCGTATGATGCCATCTTTACCATAGACATAAATATTTTCGTCTATGATCTCAATACTTTGGGTTTCGTAAAGGCCGGAAGCAAATCGGGTCCACTTAAGGCTCCGCAATCCCCGATCGATACCATCAACCATCCACACATCTCCTTCAAAGGTGACAATGGCTGCCCTGTTATCTTCAAAAAAGGCCACATCCACCACCCTCACATTCCGGTTCCAGGGATTTGGTACCGGAAGGGTTAATTCATCCACCACATAGGCGGATGTATCCGGTGAGAGCTTGCCCCTTGTTCTGACCACATCTGGCCATGGATTTGCCCAGCCTTCCTGAAATGCAGGGATCCTAATGGAAGTCCCATCTTCAACACTGCCCTCTTGCAATGCGTGACTTACTTCCCCTGCCTGACCCACATCCCCTTTCCACATCTCAAGAGTAAACTCCACCGGCTCCTGCCCCGCGGAGATGCGCACGGTTGCATAGCGATTCTCTTTCACTTCCAGAGCGGCTGTATCGTCAGCTATTGAAAGTAATATGACTGTAACCGATTTTTCATCCCCATGGAAAATCTCTGCCCGGCCGGCAGTAGTCTCACTCCTGAGTGCATCGGGAACTTCAGCCGCCACGAGGGAAAGAGGTGCATCAGGCTTGTCGATCCGGAAGGTCCGGGTAAAGACGGTTTCACCTTCGATCTCCCTGCTTCCGGGTATTTCAATGATATCAATGCCTTTTGCCGCATAGGACAGCACCGGGCCTTCGTCGGTTATGTATATCCCATTCCATCGGCCGATATCATCAGGTATTGGGCCCCATGAGGGCTCATCCGGATGAGGTGAAGGGGGGCGTGGATCGGAAAATCGCGGTTCCTCGCCATCCCATCCGGGATAGAGTCCTGTTACAATGTGAGGGGATTCAGTCAGATAAGGCATCTTATCATTCCTCCCCAAAAAATCAGGGTAGGATTTATGTGATACTCCCTCAAGCGGCATAAAATCACCCGTCCATGCTGTCGCCCACCGAAGCATGTCGGTATCAAAACAAGCATAGGCCTGTTCACCGAGAATCAGTGCCAGGCAGCGGGGTACAAGATTATTCTCCGGAAACAGTTCATCGTTTTCCGCAATCAACAGGGAAGCTGTGATGAACGGAAATTCCCTTTCCACAAACGGGGCAAACTCAATCTTTTCGAAATCGACGTCGGTGATATGCTCTTCCTCACTGCATCCAACAAGAATCAGTAGTACAGCCATTAAAAATATGGGCAACCGGTATTTCTTACTATATATTTCCATTTAAACGGAAGATATTGATTGGAAGTTAGGGTTTATGGAGAAATAGAGGCGGCGGCCTGACCGACGTCTATCCCCAGGATTATCGTGAATAAAAAGTACGTAAGCACGGTTACGAGCATGGCAAAAAAGAGATTCAGCAGCAGGCCGGCCCTGGCCATTTCAGGGATCGTCATCACTCCGCTTCCATAGACGATCGCATTGGGCGGTGTGGCCACCGGCAGCATAAAGGCGCAGCTTGCCACCATTGCCACCGGGATGGCAAGCAGCAGCGGGTCGTAGCCGATCCCGATGGCCACCGACCCGATCACCGGCAGGAATGCCGCCGCCGTGGCCGAGTTGCTGGCCAGTTCCGTAAACATAATAATGACCATCGCGACGATGAAAATGATCAGGATAAGGTGCCAACCGGTCATGATGCTGAAAAAGCCGCCCACCCACTCGGCAAGGCCGGTTCGCTGGATTGCCCCGGCCAGGGACAGCCCGCCACCGAAGAGAATGAGCACGCCCCAGGGGAGTTTTTCCGCATCCTTCCAGCGCATCAAAAAAGTGGCA
>SKRC01000040.1 GCA_007118695.1 Balneolaceae bacterium
AGCGTCTATTTCAGTCTTGCCGGATACTTCCAGCACCTCCTCATCCACCCGAAAACCGATACGGCCGGTGAAAATGGCCTCAAACAGCGGCTCATTCAGAAAGATGTACTGCACCTGACCCAGATCGGTGTCCAGAGCTTCAATAAAGCCGGACCAGGGCGTATCCAACGTTTTTTGAAGGCTCAAGGAGATCTCGGCTCCGGTATTGGAAACCAGCCTCAGGGTATCCACCGAAACCAGATCCTCCGCCAGCAGCACATCAAACGGCTTGTCAAGCCGGTACGTGGCGGCCGGATCCTTGAGCAACAATTCTTGCGTGCGGATCCGAATCGTGTCGGCCACATGATATTCCGCCTCTTGCCGCAGGCCGCTTTCACTTTCCACATTGAATTCGAAGGAATAGCGTCCCGAAACATTGTTCTCACCCAGCGTGCCGTCCGTTTCGATGGTGATGTCCCTGATGTTATAGGGTCCGACCGACGGATTCCTGATTTCCAGATCGGCATGAAAATCGGTTTCCTCAGCCAGGACAGCCGACGCAAACCCGTTCAGTTGTTCCACCCTGATGGTATCGAATTGGATCGAGTGCAGATTCAGTGACGATTCCAGTACGAGCCGACCTTGCGTGTCGGCATGAAGTGTTCCGTCGAACCGGCCCCTGACATCAAGCGTGTCGGCTCCGGCGAGGTTGGCAAATCCCTGGAGGTCAAGCAACTCAAGTTCAAACTCCATACGGTTGCTCAGGTCATAGAGATCAAATATGTTCTGACGGAGCGTGAGATTTGCCGTAGCCGGAACACTGACGAGACGGGCTTCATCGACAAACGCGATACCCTCACGGAGCCGAAGGTCCAGTGTCAGCTCTTCAAACTGTTGACGATTGATCGTAGAAGCTGCCATCAGGAAGGTTGCATCCAGGCTCATGGTTTGCGGATCATAGCCCTCCCCGCTCAGCTCCAGCCGCCCGTTGATGTCCGTGGCCAATTGCTCCAGTCCGGGCAGCACGCCGGCATCCAGATTGCGGAACGCTGCAGATGCCGTGTAACGCGGTACGTCCAGAGACCAGAGTACCTCAGCCTCCAAATCCAGTTCGGCACCGTCTATACGGACCGGGCTCACAATTTTCACCCGCTCCCCGGTCACTTCGGCTTCCAGGTCAGCCGACACATCCGGGTAGTCCGGCAAGCTCAGTCGTTCAAGGGTGATCGCTGCCGTCCACGGTTCGACCTCCGGCATATATCCTTTGCCTGTGGCTTCACCCTGCATGGTGACCGATCCGGCAAGCTCCTCCATCCCGGCCCAGAAGCCGGGACTCAGGTCCCGGGTTTGCCAGGATAACGCCCACTCCAGGTCATCGTCCCACCACCGCACCGCCTCCAAAGCAGCTGTAATGGATTCATCGCCTTTTCGCACCGTAATATCGGACCGAAACGTACCATGCGAAGCTGCAAGACCAAGTTCCAGCTGATCCAGCGAGTAATCATCAAACCGTGCATCCTCCAGAGTGAAATTTCCGGTAACATTCACCCGGTCCCACTCTCCAATCGGCACCGTTCCTTCAAGCGCCAGCGCCATTCCTCCGATGGATGCGACCAGGCTCTCGTCACCGGTCAGCGTAGCGGCATCGACAGGACCGGATTGCACCGACAGTCCGGTCAACACCGGTTCCTGCATGACAGACCAGTTGGTTTCGATACTCAGCCGGTCGAGTCCAGGCGCCTCAAGTGTGAGTCCCGCGCGCAGATCCTGCCGCGAGCCGCCCACATGCAGCTCCACGTTCAGGTCCTGCCGGATCGGGTACTCGT
This sequence comes from Balneolaceae bacterium, assembly GCA_007118695.1. GTDB lineage: Bacteria > Bacteroidota > Rhodothermia > Balneolales > Balneolaceae > SKRC01. The sequence goes on from SKRC01000040.1 coordinate 1,806, forward strand.
CCACATACGCCTCCACTTCGCGCCAGGAGAGGGGATCGAGCAGCGCCTGCAAACTGGTCGCGGAGGTGGCCGGGTTGTATCCACCGGAAGCCTCGAAAAACGTATATGCGCTGGCGATGAGCAACCGGTCAAGCGTGATGCGCCGACCATCCCATGATGCCTCGGAACTCAGCTGAACAGGGGCGTCGAGCCGCGATTCATGGAGGAACAGATCGAGCTTGCGCAGATCAGCAAACAGCCCTGCTTCGTTCACTCCCAGCCGAAACTGCGCCTCCAGATCCCGCACCGACAACGGCTCGCCGGGCATCAGCTCACGCGCATCCACAGAAATTTCCGGCGCGGTGAACCGGACGTCACTAAGCACAAACCGGAACCCTGAAGGCTCCTCATCCGGCTCATCCACATCGGTAAAAAAGTCATCAGGAAAAAGATCCATCACATTCCACGAACCGTCCTCCTCCTGCACCAGCGCTGCTTCAAATCCCAGCGCATGCAGCTTTCGAATCTCCAGCGGCCGGCGGAAAATGAGGTCCGCAATCGACCATGAAACATGCAGAGAATCCAGTAAAACAATCGGATTGGGATCGGTTCCGGGTTGATGGCGAACCTGGCCGTCACCCGTTTCCCCGCCCGGCAGATAGAGGCGAACGCCCTCAACATCCAGATAGGACCACAGATCTCCACTCATGCGATCAATGCGAAGCTCTCCTTTGAGCATGTCGGATACGCGGGTCTCCACCTCCGATCGGATATAATCCAGCAGCAGATCGGAGCGCAAAGCAAGCCGCAATCCGGTCAACAGCACAAGAATAACCGCCAGGGTTATCCAGGGCCAAATTCGCCGCTTTTTATTATGTTCAACAGGTTCTTCCAAGCTATTGCAGTAAAGTGTTCAAAAATGTTGTTTAAAATGCCTGCCCAATGCTGAAGTGGATTCCCCACCGGGAAAACCAGTTCCCGTGATCCTCGCCTTCAAAGATATTGAGATCCTCATCGGTCGGATTGATTTTTCTGGCGAGGTCGATGCGCACCGGTCCGATCGGCGACTGATATCGAAATCCACCACCCGCGCCAAACTGAAGGTCGTTCATGTTGAAATCCTCGGTCTCCTGCCAGATGGATCCTCCATCCAGAAAAAGTGCAAATCCGAAATGGCGGATCAGCTGATGCAGTTCCTGGCGCAGCTCGAGGTTGAAGTGATACATCGCCTTGCCGCCAACCGGCACATACTCTTTAAACCCGCCATCCTCATCGGTTATTGCACGTTTGGGGCCGAGCTGACGCCGCTGCCATCCCCGTACCGAGCTGGTGCCGCCGGCATAAAACCTGACGTTGGACGGCAGTTCTTCCAGTCCGGTGTGCGTCATGACTCCCCCTTCGCTGCGTATGGCCAGCTGGGTGCTGCTGGTGATATCAAAATACCGGCGTACATCCAGCATGTAGCGATTGTAACGCAGCGAACCGGAGCCGAACACGCCGGAAAACTCGGCATGGGGGCGAAACGCCCACCCCTGATACTGCTCCACTTCCAGCTTGTTGTAATAGCCCGAAAACCTGAGTGCGGAGATGTTGTAGCGCTGCTCCTCCTCCATCAGTGCAACATCGGAGCTCTGAATGATCTCCCTGTTCCTGGTAAATTCGTAGGATGCGGTTGCCGCCGCCTCCCGGCTGATCTGATAGATGAAGCTGTTGTTGATACCGCCGCGCCACAACAGATAGCCCCGCTCATCCAGACGCTGCCCGAACGGAGAAATATTGATGCGGCTTTTCGGGTTGAAAACATATGGAATATGATAGTCAAAATTGGCCCGCTGTTCCAGGAAGGAGGTGCGGGTGCTCACCGAAAAAGTGTGCGCATTGCCAAACGGATTACGATGCAGCCACGACAGGCTGAGCCGGACTCTCTCCTCGAGTCCGATCCCCCCTTGTACACGGACACTGCGCAACGCGTGCTCGCGTACCCTGATATTGATATCCACCACAGAATCGGGCGGCTGTGGAGGCATATTGACTGTTGCAAATCGAAAAAGCGGGTGTCCGAATATTTGCTGCTGGGCATTGCGAAGCTTGCGCGAACTGAACTGATCACCTGTATTGAGCTCCGATTGGCGCTTCACCAGCGACTCGGGTACCGTTTCATTTCCATCAATATGAATCTCGCCGAAATAGGTGAGCGGACCGGGCACCAGAGTGATGATGACATCA
>SKRC01000200.1 GCA_007118695.1 Balneolaceae bacterium
TCCGGGCGTATAGAACCATATTTAAACACCTCTCCTGTCGACGGGATTGAAATTGTTATCAAACCCGATGCCAAACTTTTTGACGGCCGGTTTGCCAATAACGGCTGGCTGCAGGAACTCCCCGAGCCGATGACCAAAATTACCTGGGACAACGTAGCCCTGATGAGTCCGGCAACAGCCCGTGAACTCGGCATTCCGCCGGAAAGAAGGCTGCAGGACAAGGATACCCAGGTTGTACGCATCGAAGCAAACGGTGAAACCATTGAAGTCCCGGCATGGGTTCAACCGGGACACGCCGACAACAGTATTACACTAACGGTTGGATACGGACGAACCGGAATCGGACGGGTTGCAGACGGAGTCGGTGTTGATACCTATCCCCTCCGAACAACCGAAGCCTCCTATTACCAGCCGGCCGAAGTTTCTGTCACAGGCAGAATGTATGAAATTGCCTGCGTGCAGGATCACAATAATATCGAAGGCCGCGATATGATCCGGGAGGCAACGTTAGACGAATATCGTGAAAATCCGGAATTCGCCTCCTTTGAAAGCTTCCACGGCTTTCCTGTCCCGGGCTTGAAAGAAGCCAGGGAACGGGGTGAAGAACACCCGATAACGCTTTTCACCCCAAAGGATTATCCGGATTATGAGCCGCAGTGGGGAATGGCCATTGACCTGAACGCCTGTAATGGATGCGGGGTTTGTACCATTGCCTGCCAGGCCGAGAACAACATCCCGGTAGTGGGTAAACGTGAAGTAGGCCGGCGGCGAATGATGCACTGGATACGCACCGACCGCTATTATGAAGGTGATGAGGATAATCCGAAAGTGATGCACCAGCCTGTGCCGTGTATGCATTGTGAGCTTGCCCCGTGTGAACAGGTTTGCCCGGTTGCCGCAACGGTTCACAGTGACGACGGCATGAACCAGATGACCTATAACCGGTGCATCGGAACAAGATATTGTGCCAATAACTGCCCGTATAAAGTGCGGCGATTCAATTTCTTCAATTATTCCAGAGAATATTTGACGACGGGCGACGATCCTGAAATCATTCAGATGGCCATGAACCCGGACGTAACCATCCGTTTCCGCGGTGTTATGGAGAAATGCACCTACTGTGTGCAGCGAGTATCCAGGGCAAAAACGGAAGAAAGAAGAAGATCCGGGTCGAAAAAACCTGTTGATGGCGCTGTCAAAACGGCCTGCCAGCAAGCCTGCCCGTCCAATGCCATTTACTTTGGGGATTTGACCGATCGGGATAGTGAAGTCTCCAGGGCTAAAATGAATAATCGGAATTATGTGATGCTCGAAGAGCTGAATGTAAGGCCGCGAACTTCGTATCTGGGCAGGGTCAGAAATCCAAACCCCAATATGGGATAATCAAAGGCTTTAATCGTAATTAACAGAACATGAGTAAAACGTACGAATACGTACATGAGCCGGAGTTGGTCAAAGGGGATCACAACTTCAAAAGTATTACGGCTCTGGTGACCGACATCAACCTGCGTCCGACGCCGGCAGGATGGTACATAGCATTCGGGATCTCCAATATTTTGCTTTTAATCATGCTTGTCGCTATCGGCTATCTCATTTGGGAGGGTACCGGTATCTGGGGCCTGAATACACCGGCAAACTGGGGCTGGGCCATTGTCAACTTTGTCTGGTGGGTCGGGATCGGGCATGCCGGCACCCTGATTTCCGCGATTCTGTTCCTTTTCCGGCAGAACTGGCGTACCGCCATCAACCGGTTTGCCGAGGCGATGACCATTTTTGCCGTGATGTGCGCCGGCATCTTTCCGGCCATTCACGTTGGCCGGATCTGGGTGATCTACTGGGTCTTCCCGATACCGAACCAGATGGCGATGTGGCCCAACTTCAGCAGCCCGCTGCTATGGGACGTTTTTGCGGTCTCTACCTATTTTACCGTCTCCCTGTTGTTCTGGTATGTCGGCCTGGTACCCGATCTTGCCACTGTTCGCGATCGCATCAAAAGCAAAGTCGGAAAGGTGGTCTACGGCACCTTTGCCCTTGGCTGGAGAGGCAGCAACCGGCACTGGTGGACCTACGAAAAAGCGTATATGATCCTTGCCGGCCTTGCCACCCCGCTGGTGCTTTCCGTACACTCGATTGTATCGTTCGACTTTGCCGTCTCGATCATTCCGGGCTGGCACACGACCATTTTCCCCCCCTATTTTGTGGCCGGTGCGATCTTTTCCGGTTTTGCCATGGTGCTGACACTGATGATCGTCTGCCGCAAGATCTATAAGCTGGAAGACATTATGACGATTGACCACATGGAGAAGATGAACATGATTCTCCTTGTAACCGGTATGATGGTCGGGTTTGCTTACCTGATGGAAGTTTTTATCGCCTGGTACAGCGGGGTCGAATATGAGAAAGCGATCTTTATGCTGCGGGCCACAGGCCCCTATGCCTGGGCTTACTGGATTATGATTACCTGTAATGTGTTATCGCCCCAATTTTTCTGGGTGAAAAAGTACAGACGAAATGTAGCATTAACCTTTGTCATATCGATTATAGTAAATATCGGGATGTGGTTTGAGCGGTTTGTGATTGCCGTTACATCACTCTCCACCGACTTCATGCCTTCTTCATGGGGGTATTACAGCCCGACAATCTGGGACGTATTAACATATGTAGGTACCTTTGGCCTCTTTTTCACTTTCTTCCTGCTCTTCCTGCGGTTCCTGCCGATGGTCGCTTTGGCAGAGATCAAGAATGTGATGCCCCAGGCCGACCCTCATAACTATGATAAAAATGGAAACTTTGTTCCACCCAGTGTGGACGTACCGGAACCGATTCGGGGTGAAACGGACAGATGAAACATGAAACGATAACCGGCAAATCGGATAAGAAATCATAAGTATGGAATCCAAAAAAAGTGAAAAAACGCTCTTTGGTGTTCTGGCCGAGGTCAGAAATCCGAAAGAATTGATTGACATTGCCAAAACGATTAGTGATAGCGGCTATCGCATGTACGATACATACAGCCCGTTTCCCATTCACGGAATGGATGCGGCGATGAAACTCAAAAAACCCAAACTCGGATGGATCGTTTTGGGCCACGGCCTGGTCGGTTTTTTTGGGGCAATAGCCATGATTTATTTTATGGCCGTCATCGACTACCCCCTGAACATCAGCGGGAAAACACTGATGAATGTCCCGGCCTGGGTTCCGGTCACCTTTGAACTGACCATCCTGTTATCGGCTTTCGGGGCAACCTTCGGCATGTTTGCCCTGAACGGGCTCCCGAAGTTCAATCATCCCCTGTTTAACAGCGAAAAGTTTGAAAAAGTAACAGACGACGGATTCTTTGTCTGCATCGAAGCAACCGATCCTCAGTTTGAAGTGGATAAAGTACGAAACCTGATGGAAAAAGCGGGCGCTGTACATATTGAAGAGGTCTATGATGAATAAACACAATCACATTTCCATGAATTTGCCTTTTTGTTCCCGGGGTTCCCTTGCCGCTGTGCTGTTGCTGGCGGTAACCCTGGTATCGTGCCGCGGGCAACTGTCTGACAAACCGCCGGTTCAGCCACAGCAAAACATGTTCTACCAGGAACGTTTCAACGCCCAGCAGGAAAACCCTTTCTTCGACGACAACCGGGCCATGCGGATGCCGGTTGAGGGTACCGTCGCACGGGGTGAACTGCGCGATAATATTGAACTGTATGAAGGTATCACGGAAGGCGGCGGGGACTTTGTGGAAGAAAACCCGATGGAAATCACCGAGGAACTTCTCTACCGTGGCCAGGATCGATACGATATCTTCTGCTCCATGTGTCATGGCGGCACCGGTGACGGCCGCGGTATCATCATGGAGGGACAATACGGTTATGTCCCTGCTCCCTCGTTCCATGAACAACGAATCCGCGAGCAGCCCGACGGGGAGATCTACTCGGCCATCTATGAGGGAGTGAGAACCATGCCTTCCTACAAGACCCAGATCCCTGTTGAAGATCGCTGGGCAATTGTCGCTTATGTACGCGCTCTGCAGCAGAGCCAGAATGTGGAGGAAGAAATTGTACGGGAATATGGTATCGATATTGCGGCGCTTCAGGAAGCCTATATCCGCGAGCAGGAAGCGTTGGCTGAGCGCGAAGAGCTTGCAGCAGTGGATGACGATGGCGATATAAGCGTAGAAAGAGGCGAGCAGTTGTTCACCCGGCAGGGATGCCAGGCGTGCCACTCTGTCGATGGCACCGACGGGGTCGGGCCCTCATTATTGGGGCTTTACGGAAGTGAACGGGAAATTGATGACGGCACAACGGCGACGGCCGATGAAGACTATCTCTATGAATCGCTCGTGGAGCCCGGAGAACGTGTTACGGCAGGCTATGCCAATGTAATGCCGGCATTCGGCCATCTGTCGGACGATGAAATCTACTCACTTATTGAATATATCAAATCACTCGAAGACGAATAACTGATTTAAAATCCAGGAATTGATACATGGCCACTAGCCCAAAACTTACGGATTCAGTTAAATTTCCTGCCGAAATGGATACCACCAAAACCCTGTTCGGGGTCGGTATCGTAGGCCTGATTGCCAGCGGTGTGGGATTCTTTCTGAACCATGAACAATTTTTCTTTTCATATCTGACCAGTTATACCTTCTTCACCAGTTTTGCACTGGCTGCACTGTTTTTGGTGATGATTCACCATATCACACGCTCATCGTGGGGAACCGTTTTGCTGCGTATCCCGGAGACGTTTTCATCCAACATCTGGATCTGGGCACTTTTCTTTATACCGGTCTTACTGGGCATGGGCACCCTCTACTCCTGGACGGATCCCGACTACGTAACCGGCGACCCGATCATGGAAGGGAAAGTCCCCTACCTCAATGAACTGTTTTTTATCCTGCGCCAGATCTTCTACTTTGGCGTTTGGGGCTGGCTCGGTTACCGCCTGCACAAGGCATCGGTGGAGATGGATTTGACCAAAGACTGGGGTTTGACCACGTTAATGAGAAAAATCAGTGCCCCGGGAATTCTGATCTTCTCACTGACGCTTGCCTTTGCAAGCTTCGACTGGCTGATGTCGCTCGATGCTCACTGGTTCTCCACCATGTTCGGTGTTTACTTTTTTGCCATGAGCTTCCAGGCCCTGTTTCCGCTGCTGTTTTTGTTGATCATCTGGATGCAGAGCAAGGGAATTCTGGAGAATACCATATCCAGGGGACACATTTATGATCTGGGCGCCTGGTTCTTTGCTTTCACGGTTTTTTATGCCTACATCGCATTCTCCCAATTCATTCTGATCTATTACGCAAACATCCCGGAAGCCACCATCTGGTATTATCACAGGCTGGAAGGAAGCTGGGCATTTATCTCCTATTCACTGATTTTTGGCCGGTTTGCCATCCCGTTCCTGGTATTACTCAACAGAGACTCCAAGCACAGCAGAAAAGTGCTGATCTTCACCTCTGTCCTTGTACTATTTATGCATTTTATTGAACTTTACTGGATCGCCATGCCGATTATGCATGGCCACGGAATTAGTATCAGCTGGATGGATTTTGCACTGATATTTGGCCTTGGCGGAATCTTTTTCGGACTCTTTTTCCAGAAGCTGAAAAAGCATAACTTGGTTCCGGTTAACGACCCCAAACTTGGGGAATCTATGGCCAAACATTATCATCAATAAAGACTGATTGAGCACTTGTTTCTATGAGCAACGAAAAAAAAACATACAGTCGCGAGTTTAAAGCAAAAGTGGTTCTCGAAACCATGTCGGGGGAAACCATAACCCCCCATAAGGTTGCAGAGAAGTATGAGGTTTCAACGGAAGATATCCTGAACTGGGCGAATGAGATGGACCTTTCTGCCGAGAATATGGAGAAACTTTCTTCAGCGGTAGAAGGTTACACTGTAGAAGCTCCTGAAGAAGTGGAACTTGAATACGAGGAAGATCTGTTTGAACAGGAGGTCAGTTACGGTGCCACCTTTGACATCCTGAATATGAAAATGCTCACCTTCTGGACGGTCTTTGGAACAGGCCTGGTGCTGCTGATTATCCTGACGTTGATGGTCGTTTACCATTTCAGTACGGCTTCTACGATCCAGGAGGTTTCCGAGCGAAGTGAATATTATGAAATTACTTTATTGAAACAGCGTGAACAGGAACAGCTATCCTCTTTCGGAGTCGTTGATCTTGAAAACGAAATCTATCGAATACCGATTGATTCCGTCATTACACGCATGGCACGTGATCAGAGCACAGGTTCACCTTCCGATTGAATATCGGTTTGATTTAAACCCGTGTCATTGGGATTTTCCTGCAGGATTGCCGGCTTTGTACCGGGCTTCCGGAAAATCCTTAAAAGAGGTTTTAACTAATGGTAGTACTAAACAGAGTTGATGAATGGATATGAGAACGGCGCTGAAATTTGCAGTGATGTTTTCGGTGCTGCTTGTTGCCGGCAAGGCAGAAGCGCAACTGAATCAGGGTAAACCTGCAGCATTGGAGGGTGTGGGGGTGGATGAAAAGCTGGGTGAAACCATCCCGCTCGATGCAACCTTCACCGATTCGGATGGAAACAAGGTAACCATTGCCGATTTGATGGAACCCGGCAAACCGGTTCTCCTGAATCCGCTTTATTTTGAATGCCCGATGTTGTGTAATATCGTGGTTGAAGGGGTCTTTAAAGTAGTCGAAGAGCTCAGATGGTCGCCCGGCAGGGATTACACCATCATCTCCTTCAGCATCAACCCGGAAGAAGATTACACATTGGCTGCACAAAGCAAGGAACGTTTAATGGCCGACCTGGACCGGCGGGGTGCATCAGACGGGTGGCACTTTTTGACCGGCACGGAAGATCAGATCCAAAAGCTTACCGGGGCGACAGGTTTTGAATATAAAAAAGATGAAAAGACCGGGGAATACCTTCACGCAGCGTCCATCATGCTTATTAGTCCCGAAGGGGTTATCACCCGGTATCTGCACGGCGCTCAGTTTCCTGAGTTCGACCTGCGAAATGCCCTCTATGAAGCGGCCGACGGGCAAATCGGCTCCACCATGGAGCGTGCAATTCTCTACTGTTTTACCTACGATCCGGCATCGGAAAGTTACGTGCCGGTAGCCATGAACATCATGAAACTCGGAGGGTTGGCTACTCTGATATTTCTGGGTATATTTTTAGGCCTTTTTTGGACAAAAGAACGACGATCATCCCAATCACATAAATTTGAAATTCAGGAATGAACAGACTGAGTGATTTTATGCTCCCCCCTGCCAGAAGCACGCTTGCTGGAGAGGTGGATGCCCTTTTTAATTTTATCAATGTCGTGAGCCTGATTCTGCTTATCGGTATCACAATCGCCATCATCTATTTTGCCATCCGATACCGGCGCAAATCCGACGATGATACCACCCCGCTGATCACCCACAACAGCAAACTCGAAATCACCTGGTCGGTGATACCCCTCATATTGGTGATGATTGTTTTCGGATGGGGCTATAGTGGCTATCTGACCATGACAAATGCGCCGGATGATGCCTATGAGATCCGGGTGATTGCCAAATCGTGGCTGTGGGAGTTCCATTATCAGGACGGGCAAACCAGCATTAATGAACTGCATGTGCCGGAAAACAGGCCTGTCAAGCTGATTATGAGCTCCGATGATGTACTCCACTCGTTTTATGTACCCGATTTCAGGGTAAAAATGGACGTTATTCCCAACCGCTATACATCCGTTTGGTTTGAAGCGACCGGACCCGGGGAATCGGTGATCTACTGTGCCGAATATTGCGGTTCGGCACACTCGCAAATGCTGGCCGACGTCATTGTACACACCCAGGACGATTTTGATCTCTGGCTGGAGGCCGGCGATGCAATCGATGAAGACCTTACACCGGTGGAACTCGGCCGGCAGCTCGTTGAGCGCCAGGGATGTCTTGCCTGCCATTCAACGGACGGATCGACCCTCCAGGGGCCGACGTTCCTGGATATCATGGGCCGCGAGCGGCTTCTCACTGACGGGACAACCGTAACGATTGATGAAAACTATCTCCGCCAAAGTATTCTTGAACCGAATACACAGGTAGCGGACGGCTTTCCTCCCATCATGCCTTCCTATGCAGGATCACTTTCCGACCGGCAGATTGATGCAATAATTGAATATCTCAAAACACTAGACTGAAATGGCCACGCCTGAACCAACCAATACCAAAAAACTACAGGTCCGTCGGTACAAACCGGAAGAAAATCCGAAAGAGACGTACCTGACTGAAGAAACCGGGCTTTGGGCCTGGATGACGACCGTCGATCACAAAAAGATCGGCCTGATGTATCTGGGATCGATCACGTTCTTCTTTTTAGTCGCCGGCATTCTGGCCCTGATTTTACGCACGGAGCTGCTGACCCCTGCCCAATCGTTTATTACAGCCGATGCCTACAACCAGATCTTTACGCTCCACGGAGCGATCATGGTTTTCTTCTTCCTGGTGCCATCGGTACCGGCTGCCCTCGGTAACTTCATCCTGCCGCTGCAGCTCGGCTGTAAAGATGTGGCGTTTCCACGGGTGAACCTGCTGAGTTACTATATTTATGTGGTTGGCGCCCTGTTTACGCTGATTGCCATTTTTACCGGTGGTGTCGATACCGGGTGGACATTCTATACTCCCTATAGTGCAACCACCGGCGGGAATGTGATGATGATGACCTTCGGGGTCTTTATCCTTGGGTTTTCATCCATTTTAACCGGGCTGAACTTTATTGTTACCATCCACCGGATGCGCTCGCCGGGACTGACCTGGAACCGGCTCTCGCTGTTTTTGTGGAGTTTGTATGCGACCAGCATCATCCAGATCCTGGCCACTCCCGTACTTGCCATAACCCTTTTGCTTCTCACCATGGAGCGTTTACTCAGTATCGGGATCTTTGATCCGGCGCTGGGGGGCGACCCGGTGCTCTATCAGCACTTTTTCTGGTTCTACTCCCACCCTGCCGTCTATATTATGATTGTGCCCGGCTTCGGCATCGTATCGGAGATCATTTCCACGTTTTCGCGCAAGCATATTTTCGGGTACTGGGCAATTGCCCTCTCATCGCTTGCCATTGCCTTCATCGGGTTCCTCGTCTGGGGACACCACATGTTTGTGGCCGGACAGTCGTCGCTGGCCAACATGGTCTTCTCATTCCTGACCTTCCTGGTGGGTATTCCGACCGGAATCAAGATCTTTAACTGGCTCGCCACCATGCACAGGGGATCGATCGACCTGAAAACACCCATGCTCTATATTATGGCCTTCCTTTTTCTGTTTTCTATTGGCGGATTTACCGGGATCATGCTGGGCGCTCTGTCCGTAGACATCCACCTGCACGACACCTACTATGTGGTGGCCCACTTCCATTATGTAATGATGGGAGGTATGGTGATGGCGTTTCTCGGCGGACTTCATTACTGGTGGCCCAAGATGTTCGGCAAGATGTACAATGAGCTTTGGGCGAAGATTGCATGCGGCCTTCTGTTTATCGGCTTTAACGTTACCTTTCTCCCCCAATTTGTGATGGGTTCTCTTGGAATGCCGCGGCGGTATTTCAACTACCTGGAACAATTCCAGGCCTATCACCAGTTTTCCACAATCGGGGCTTATATCATGGGTGTCGCCTTTGTCATCATGGCCATTTACCTGGTTCACTCCTTATTCAAAGGCAAACAGGCATCGTCGAACCCGTGGGGAAGCCGTGCCTTGGAATGGCAGGCCGCATCCCCCCCGTCGTTGCACAACTATCACCACACCCCGGTGATCATCAACGGCCCATACGACTACCACAAACCGATGTCGGAATTCCAGCTCGGTATTGCTGATTCCCATAATGGACACGATCCGCATCATCAAAAAGATATCGAAACAAAATCTGTAGAAGCAGATAAATAAACAGCAACTAACCAACCATGGCACAACCTTCTACGAGCGTTAAAAAAGGGGAACATGTACAGCACCATTTTGTAGACTCCGATCAGCAGTTCGAGGCGTCTAAAATGGGTATGTGGATCTTCCTGGTTACTGAAATCCTCTTTTTCGGTGGCCTGTTTCTGGGATACATTGTTTACCGGTCCTGGTACCCCGAACTTTACCTGATGGCATCCGAACACCTCGATGTATTCTGGGGTGCGGTGAACACAGTGGTTCTGATCAGCAGTTCGCTGACGGTTGCCATGGCGATACGGTCGGCGCAGCTCAACCAGCAGAAAGGGTTGATTATCAATCTCTGTATCACCATTGCCCTGGCCTTTATATTCATGGTCATCAAGTATTTTGAGTACACCGAAAAATTCGCAGTGGGAATTTTCCCGGGCGGCTATTATACCTACGATGGCATTGCCCATGACCAGGCAAACATCTTTTTCAGCATCTATTACATGATGACCGGCCTGCACGGGGTGCACGTTCTTGTGGGGATCGGTTTGATGATATGGCTTGTTGTGAGGGCCCGCAAAGGCCACTTCCACAGTGAGTATTACACGCCGGTGGAGATTACCGGCCTTTATTGGCACCTTGTGGATATCATCTGGATATTCCTCTTTCCGTTACTGTATTTAATCGATTAAAATAGTAAAAAGAGCATACGTTATGAGTGGACATCATATTTCATCAGCCAAATTCTTGTGGGGGGTCGGAATTGCCCTGCTGATCCTCACATTTCTGACCGTAGCCGTTACATGGATCAACATTCCCGAGCCCTGGAATGTAGTCGTCGCCGTTGCCATAGCGGTGGTAAAATCGACCATCGTTGCGGCCTTTTTCATGCACCTGTGGTGGGATACCAAGTTTAACGTGCTGCTGCTGTTCATGTCGATCATCTTCTTCATGATCCTGGTCGGCCTTACACTGCTGGATGCCCTCTACCGAACCGACCCGATTCCATCGTTTTAGAAAGGGTGGGTTCTGTTGTGTTTCTGGTGCTATTGTGGCCACGAAGGCTCGCAGGGCACTAACCCCCATTTTTCGCCATGGATTTTTTCCCTCAGCAAGGCGAAGCTAAAATAGCAGCAGAAACGTGCCGTACAACTGCCGGAACATTGAGCACGCTATTTTGGTTTTAACGCAGATGAGGGGAATATTTCACTAACAAACCAATTTAATCAAAGAGACTGCCATGCCTGACAAGAAACCTTCTTCCACGAAAATCGGGCCTTTTGAACTTTATGCGGTTGAAAGCGGCCGTTTCCGGCTTGATGGCGGTGCCATGTTTGGTGTGGTTCCGAAGACGCTCTGGTCGCGGCATATTGATTGTGATGAGAAAAACCGCATACCGATGGCGATGCGGTGCCTGCTCATCAAATCAGACAACACCGGAAAAATCTATCTTGTCGATACCGGTACCGGCACCAAATTCGACGAGAAGATGAACAGCATTTACGCCGTCGATCACGATCACAGCGATTTGCTCCGGTCGCTCAAGCAGTGTGGCGTGGCGCCCGGCGACATCACCGACATTATCTTCAGCCATCTCCATTTTGACCATTGCGGGGGCACCACCTATTATGATGAGCAGGGTGAGCTGCGCCACCGCTTTCCCAATGCGGCCTATCACGTCAATGAACGCCATCTTCAAAATGCCCTCAACCCGAATGCCCGAGAAAAAGCAAGTTTTCTGAAAGACAACATCGAGCCGATCTCTCAGTCCGGCCGGCTCAACACGGTTGGGGATAATCATACATATGAAGAGGGCCTGCACTCCCTGCCGGCCGATGGACACTCAGTTGGCCAGCAGCTGCCGGTGGTTGAAGCCGATGGGAAAACCGTGGTTTTTACCGCGGACCTGATTCCCACCCATGTGCATATCCCGCTTCCCTGGGTGATGGGTTATGATATGCAACCCATCAAAACTCTCCAGGAAAAAGAAGCCTATCTGACCAGGGCTGCACGTGAAAACTGGCACCTGTTCCTCGAGCACGACGCCGAAAAAGAAGTCATTACCGTGCAAGATGACAACGGCAAATTTTCTGTTAAGGAAACAATGAAGCTGTCGCAGGTCTGATGATCTGCGTCTCCCCTTGAGGGGAGACCGATCAGGCGGATGTTCCCGGCTGATCGTGAGGGGTGTTCGCGGGATATGATATACCGGATGTGATATAAATGACACATCAATTTACTAATATGCGCACAGTACAGTATTGTCGAAATTGGACCGGATTTGGAAAAACGTTAAACGTAATTCACCTGTCTCAAGGAACACCCCACAAAAGCTTGCGCTGAACGCGCAACCTTTATCTCCCCTCAAGGGGAGATGGACAATTATCATACATGAACTGCATTTTTTTCGTTATTATAAATGTTGCATGAAATGGACACCGATTTTAACCGTTGACCCTAACAAGTATTAAATAATAACCCTGCTGGTGGCAGATAACTATTCACATACGAAACTTGCAGAGCAGCTCCTGAGTAATCTTCGCAAAAAGTTCAGGAAGCTGGAAAGACAAAGCCGTATCTCAAGGGTTTTACTTTTTACAGGAATCCTGCTGATCGGTTTTTCACTGCTCATTTTGATCGAAAAATGGCTGTTTCTCTCAGTCTTGTCAAAAAGTGTGGCCTGGGCCGTCATCCTGCTCGCGGCTCTCGGAGCCGCCCTGTGGATCAGCCGGGACAAATCCCACACCGGTTTCACACATTTTTATCGCTCATTTTGCGAGAAACACGATTTTGCCGACCTGGAAAATGCCCTCGACCTCTATCTTGACCCATCAGAAGAAAAATCGGGCCTGCATCTGCTGGCAATTGAAAATAACCTGCAGAGGCTCGACCACGAGAAACTGAATGAACAACTTCGGCGGTTTACTTCCAGGCATCTGAAACACCGCACCTTTTTATCAGCCCTGTCGGTGATGCTGATTTCCCTGCTCCTGGCAGGAACGGCTTCCTGGTCGAACCCGGACTCAGCGACCCGATCACTGAGTTTCTGGCAGGAATTTGAAAAACCGAATCCCTATGAGTTTGTCGTTGTCCCGGGTGATACGACGATTGAACACGGAACGTCTTTCGAGCCGGAAATCCGAATAACCGGTGGCCGGACCGCCCTGCCCGGCAGGGTCAGCCTGGCCATCAAAACCGATATTGAGGAGGAGTATCGCTACCGGCCGATGGAGCAGTCGGGGGATCGCACCTTCCGTTCCCGGCCCGTGGAGATGACAAGCGATGCCACCTACTACATCAGGCTGGATGAATACCCGAGTGACACTCACAAGGTGAATGTACAGCTTCGCCCGAGGTTCGAAGCGCTGACCGTTAACGTATCCCCTCCATCCTATACCGGACTCTCTTCCGATTCCCTCGATTATCCGTTTGCCGTTCTGAGGGCATACGGCGGCTCTGAAATCACCATTGAAGGAACTGCCAACAAGCCGCTGGATGAGATCAGTCTGAAACTCGGCGATGAACAGCTGGAGATGGCCCCGGTTGATGATGCCGGTGATTCGCTCAGATACCGTACCTCATTTACATTTACGGAAAATGATACCGCATCTTTTCACCTGTCGGATCAGGACGGACTCACCAACCGCAACCCGTTTCGCTTCAGGGTGTCGAAACTCGAGGATGAGTACCCGGTCGTTGTCATCAGGGAACCGGAAGGCAATATCACCGAAGCAGAGCCGGAACGGCTCGACATTTTTTACCAGGCGGCCGATGACTTCGGTCTGACCGGTGCCAGACTGAACTGGGAGCTTCAGCGGGCATTTGCACCCGAGCCGGAAAGAGGCTCCAGAGACCTGGAGACCCCGGTGATTGGGGAGCCTTCCCATATCCCGTGGGAGCTCGAAGACCTGGGCTTACGCCCGCGTGACCGGCTCACATTCTGGGTGACCGTATGGGATAATGACGAGTTCAACGGCTTCAAATCAACCGATTCGCAACAACTGGTCCTTGAAGTTCCCTCGGTCAGCGCGTTTCTGGATAATATCGACCGGCAAGAGCGAAGCGTTCAGGATGGCCTGGATGAGA
>SKRC01000057.1 GCA_007118695.1 Balneolaceae bacterium
ATCAGATCCACCTTGACATTCAATAAACGGCTTAACTCATCTTCCAGGCCAACAAGATCAAGTAGATTGACATGCTCCAGTTCAACCAACAGATCCAGATCACTCTGGTCCGTATGATCGCTTCGGACCCTGGAACCGAATAGGCCTATTTTTTTGGGCTTGTACGGTTCAAGCGTGCGAATGATGATATTTTTTTCTTTTTGAGAGATCAGATCAAAATATAATAAAATAAAGGTGATGTTTATTACATCAAATTGGTGAGGATCTTGCTTTTGAAGGGCTTCGAAATTATCTGATAGTGATGGTGGCAGGATAAGTCAAATTTTAACGAAGTGAATCGTCAGATAGCCGCGTGCATTAAACCACACCTTTAAGATCCGAAAAAGCATTACTTTGACCTGGCTTCACACTCAAACTACAACCAGTTAAAGAAGTTGAGAAAAAAGAAGTTTCGTTTCACTATTGTTTTACACAACCAAAATAAAAAAGCCCTGAAGTGTTCATTTTTCACACCTCAGGGCTCTTCGTTAGTGGCGGGGGTAGGATTCGAACCTACGACCTTCGGGTTATGAGCCCGACGAGCTACCAGCTGCTCCACCCCGCGATATATTCTTATTTAATAAATTTCCTTCTTCAATTTCGCGTTTACGTGCCTGCTTGCATACGGCCAGGTTATGAGCCCGACGATCCCGAAAGCCTTCGGGATGCTCAACCCCGTGAAATATTGACAGAGCCCGTATTCAATGGTCCTGGCTGTATTACCCAATATCCAGCACCGTTATCTTAAACAATGGGATTCAATTCATCGTTCAAACCCATTTCAAATTAGACCCATAATATAAGCATAAGCTTATTCCCCAGTCAAGTGCTGATTGAATAATTTCAAAATAGTTGTATGGATATTAAGAGTTTAAAATTCCTATGGAACTATCACTGATTCTACTGCTAAAAGTTGTATCTTGCATGGCTTATTAACCGGCGGATAATGCGCACGAGTTACAAATGAAGCTATCTGAAAAATCAATTAAACTGATAGAATAATGATGGCTCCATTAACGCCAACATCTGCCATCAGAATTGGTGAGAGGCCGTAAGATGTATTCCCGGAACACGGAAAAATGGTATATACCGGCTCTCTTCCGGATTCCGGGCTGCCAGAGAGTGGTTAAACCACCGTGTTTGCATTGCTCTTAAAGAAAACAGACTTTTAGCCGAACCTTTACCTGGTTCTTCAAATGGAAATATGATTCAATATTCACCAACATTGTTTAAGGATGTGGAATATAAACAGTAAGCACCCGGTTTATCCGCAAATCAGTGCTTGAATCAGGTACCTGTTCGCACAATTTAATGTACAAATGAATTCAAAAGAGAAGACATGACAAAATCGACACAAGTAGCACCCAACGAAATTCATAAAATCCTCAACAGGCATATGCTCGCCGATGGATATGACATGGTTCTGGACCTTGAAAACAGCAAAGGACTCTATTTATACGACTCCAAATCGGGCCGTAAAATTCTTGATTTCTTTACCTTCTTTGCCTCCAACCCGCTTGGCATGAACCATGAGCGATTAGCAGGGGACAAAGATTTTATTCAAAAAATTGGCCAGGCAGCTATTAACAAGCCATCCAATTCTGATATCTATACAGAGCAGATGGCTGAATTTGTAAACACCTTCTCAAGAGTGGGCATCCCCGGCTACCTGCCCTATGCATTCTTTGTTTCAGGCGGAGCGCTGGCTGTAGAAAATGCATTGAAAGTTGCATTTGACTGGAAGGTGCAAAAGAACTTTAAAAAAGGATACCGCACCGAGAAAGGTCACAAAGTGCTTCACCTTGACAAAGCCTTTCACGGGAGGAGCGGGTATACCCTCTCCCTAACCAATACCGATCCCAACAAAATCAAATATTTTCCCAAATTCGACTGGCCCCGAATCGTCAATCCGGTTGTAACCTTTCCTCTTACAGAGAAGAATGTTCAACAGGTGGCCTCAAAAGAGGAAGAGGCGATCGCCCAGGCCGAACAGTATTTTAACATCTACAAAGATGATATCGCCTGCATCATACTTGAACCGATCCAGGGAGAAGGCGGTGATAATCACTTCAGAATAGAATTTCATCAGGCACTCAGGGATCTGGCTGATAAGCATGAGGCACTACTAATTTACGATGAAGTTCAAACCGGTATCGGCCTGACCGGAAAATTCTGGGCTCATGAACACTATGTAAAACCCGACATCCTTGCGTTCGGCAAAAAAGCACAGGTATGTGGCATCCTGGCTAGTGACCGGGTGGACGATATTGAGACCAACTGTTTTCATGTTCCCTCAAGAATCAACTCCACCTGGGGTGGAAACCTGGTAGACATGGTGAGGTTTACCCGAATCCTGGAAGTGATTGAAGAGGACAAGCTGGTGGACCATGCTGCAAAGGCCGGCAGCTATTTGCAGAAGAAACTCAACGAATTGAGCGACTCCCATGAATTTCTCACCAATCCGAGAGGCAAAGGCCTGTTTTGTGCCATAGATATGCCGGATAAACACGCCAGGGATGCAGTGATTTCCGAGTGCCTGGAGAACAACCTGATGATTTTGGGCTGCGGGTCGCGCACTATCCGGTTCCGCCCTCCCCTCACTGTTGAGGAGAAACACCTGGATGAGGCCATCGATATAATCGAAAAAAGTTACAAGGCTGCACTTGGAAAATGCCCCTATCTGACAGGAAAATCTATGAGTGCCAATAACGGAAAATGATTATCCCGTAGATGTAACAAGTGAGAAGATCCCCAACCCAATACAGTTCGCCCATTTTATGGTTGCTTGTAACACTTATTACAGTAAAGGATAAAGGCGTTATTTCTAATTGTTATAGAACCCGGATTCTCATTTAATGGAAATTAATGAAATGAGTGTCATTTCTGACACAGCTCACATGCTGCATCAGCACACCACCCCGACGGTAAAATTGAACCCATTGTTGATATCAAACAGTGATTAAATACCCTATTCAAACTTAAGTATACTATGCCCCGTTCGCGTTCGTACATAACATAGACTATTTGTCAAAATTGGCAGCAACCAAAGTGGATTGTTGAAATCTAAAAGCCTGCCGGTTTACTTATTAGTTTAACCCAAAATTGACTTTAGACAACGATTCCGGCCAGGTGGTCGAGACCCCGAGTGTTCGGGACAAAAAAGGTCTGACGACTTTTGGGTTTAATTTTGCAAGTTTAATTTGCATACCAACATCGTTATGAAAAAATTACTTTTACCTGTCATATTTATAAGCCTGCTGTTAACCGCATGTGATCTTAATGATACACAGCCGCCGGCGCAGGGCCAGGCTTTGATCAATGCTGAATTCATTGATGCAGAAACTGAGGAGCCTGTAACTGATATTGAATTTGTTTTCGCGGTTGAGACTGCCAATACGGATGGAGTTCTTCCGATTGATGCGGTCGTTCCCGATGAAAACGGCCTTGTGGAAACCGGAATCGTAGGAGAACCTGAGGATACCATCACCCGGATTATTTTCCAATATGAAGATGAGGAGCAGGAAGTCCATGAACTCGAAGAATCCGTAAACCTTGAAATTCGCACTGAGGAACCTTTTGACCAGGTTGATCTGGTATTTGAGCTCTGAAATACGAACATCACAGGTGTGAGCCGGGCGAAGCTGGCCCCATGCCGAAATAATACAGGCGTGAGCCGGACGATGAAAGGATCATCCGGCTCCGCCTTTTTTTAATCTCCATTAATTTTCCCAACCCTGCCGTTTCCCTGCTCACCCATCGACGAGGGAATAACAGATTCATAAATCTCCGACAGTTTTGATACCCGAAGATTTATGAACTCGTCGATTTCAAGGTTGCGGCCTCCCACTGCACCCAGTTCCTTGAACGGAAGGTCCTCATTCCGGCAGAACCGTTCAAAATTAACGGCCTCTGGCCTTGG
>SKRC01000101.1 GCA_007118695.1 Balneolaceae bacterium
AACACGGCCGTTAAGCTCCGCAGCGCCGATGGTACTGCTTCTGCGGTAGAGTAGGTCGCCGCCTCATCGATCCTGTCAACAAGCCCCAACGCTCCGCGTTCGGGGCTTTTTTGTTTGACGCAAAATGTTGTTTATCAATTCTCCTTATAAATCTTTATTTTATATACTTATAAAACGGTTAATTAAAAGACATATTAAATACAGCAGGTGAATATCCGTGAATTTGAATCTGATGAAGAGCCTCGAATTAAACATAACAGAAGATTTTAAAACTTTTATCGAGACTTATAAAGAAAAGCTCTCGAGTCTGTTTACCGAGCGTATTGACGAGCAGGAAATGTCCACGAAGCGGGGCCTGCCTCCGTTTGTATTAAGACAAATCCTGGAATGCAATCCGCTGTCAACATTTATTCCGGATCAGTACGGGGGACGGGGTGCCAAAACTCATGAAGCTCTGACCATGCTCGAAACTTCTTCCTATCAATCCCTGCCGCTGTCCCTTATGATGGGAATCAATGGAGCACTATTCTTGCAGCCGTTGGCCAACTACGGGAGAGAAAATGTGAAGAAAACCGTCTTTCCCCGTTTTATCGAAAAAAAGAATATGGGTGGTCTGATGATCACGGAACCGGATTTTGGCTCCGACGCCTTGCGAATGCAAACCAGTTTTATCGAGGAAAACGACCAATACCGAATCAGAGGCACCAAACATTGGGCCGGTCTGACTGGCTGGGCTGACTATTGGCTGATTACAGCCCGGCAGCAGGATGAAGATGGAGAACTTAGCAGGGATATTGGCTTTTTTATCCACGAAACCAATAAAGGTGGTATCGAAGTAGAAGAATATTACAAGAACCTCGGGCTCTATATGCTGCCTTATGGTAAAAATAACATCGATATCAAGGTTCCTGCCGAATACAGGTTGGAGCCAAAAAGCACGGGTGTAAAAATGATGCTCGATGTACTCCACAGAAGCCGCCTGCAGTTTCCGGGAATGTCCACAGGCTATCTGAAGCGGATGTTGGATGAAGGGCTCGAGCATTGCAAAAATCGTTTTGTCGGCGGACGCAGCTTGTTCACCTACGATCAGGTCAGAGAACGATTGTCCGCACTGCAGTCATATTTTACGGTAAGCTCGGCTATGAGTTACTTCACCAGCAGCAATGTCACTATTGAGGATGATACCTCTAGAATGGATCTTGCAGCCAATTCAATAAAAACCGTGACAACCGATTACATGCAGGCTGCAGCCCAGTCACTGCTCCAGCTGGTGGGTGCAAAAGGTTACAGGCTGGACCATATTGCCGGCCGCTCGCTGATTGACAGCAGGCCTTTCCAGATTTTTGAAGGTTCAAATGACATTCTGTACCAGCAAATTACAGAGTCGGTCTTGAAGATGATGAAGAGATCCAAAATCAGTAACTTGTATGAATTTCTGAAGCAGTACAATCTCACCGAAAACGCCTCGGAATTCTACAAGGAGAATCTAAATTTTGAATTAGATACGAAAATGGCCCAAAGAAAGATGGTTCAACTCGGACGTGCCATCAGCCGTATCGTATCACTTGAAATGACCCTGAGACTTGGTGAAAAAGGCTTTAACAGTGATATGATATCCAACAGCATCAAAGCCTTGCGCAATGAGACGCATGCGCTGATAACCTCATTCAGCAACGAATCACATGCCCAGGTGGTGGAAGAATACGCTGATAACAGCAGTTGGATAAACTTTTTATCTCCCCAGTCGAACAACGCTTAAAGAATCAAACCATCGTTGACATGAAATATGTGGTTGTACTGACGGGTGCAGGAATGAGTGCCGACAGTGGATTAGCTACATTTCGTGACTCAGGTGGCCTGTGGGAAGGTTATGACATCAATGAAGTCGCTTCTGCAGATGGATGGAACAGAAATCCGGAGAAAGTACTTGAGTTCTATAACACCAGGAGAAAACAGGCTTTTGAAGCTGATCCGAATGAGGGTCATAAAGCCCTGGTCAAACTGGAAAAAAAATTCGATGTATCGATTGTTACCCAGAATGTGGATGATTTACATGAAAGAGCAGGGTCCGGTAATGTCATCCACCTGCACGGCGAACTACGGAAAGCCCGGAGTGTAGAAAACAGTGAACATGTATATGATATAGGTGATAAACCGATTCGTCTGGGCGATACCGCTGAAGATGGGGCACAATTGCGGCCACATATCGTCTGGTTTGGCGAAATGGTTCCCATGCTCGAGGAAGGAATCCGGGTCGTGTCGCAGGCCGATATTTTGATAGTAATCGGTACATCCCTGGTAGTGTATCCGGCCGCCGGCCTGGTGGATTATGCCCCCGGCGGCATCCCCAAATATATCATTGATCCTTCTACCCCTGAACTCTACTCATTTCATGGCTGGGAACATATCAAAGCAACAGCGGCGGAGGGGACCCCGAAGCTTGTTGAAAACCTTTTGAATGACGACAAAAAAATTGAATGACCAAGCATAGAGCATCTGACGCCGAGAAAGAAGCACTTGAAAAATATCTTCTTCAGTTTTTGAATATTGAAAAACAGTTTCCCCTGCTGCCCGGCATCGGCAACGAGGAAGCGATGGCCGGGTTGATGGGAATTGATACCGATGAACTTGTGAAACTCCGGGAGCTGTTTCAAAAAAATGCCAAAGAGGCGGCCCTGGAACTGTTAAAAGAGGATGAAATTGCAGATTGGGTGGATGAGCTCCCGTTTGAGGATGGGGATACAATCGCCGCAGTTGGTGATTCGATGACGGACGATCTTCAGGGCTGGTTCAGCATATTCTCTTATATGCTTGATGTGGCGAAGCCGGATGCGAAATTTACGTTTATCAACAGCGGGGTCTCTTACAACACATCTTCGGACGCCCTCCGGCGGCTGCATCGGGATGTTCTGTCTCAAAACCCCGACTGGGTGATTGTAGCACTTGGAACTTTCGACTCCATAAGACCCGATATTTCCCCCGACCGTACACTGCTGCCGCTATCCGAGACCTGGGAAAACCTCAATACCATCAGCAGTGCCATTCAGCAGGTCACCGATAATCCTGTCATATGGATCACACCGCCCCCTGTTATTCCGGGACTGCTCGATGAAATGGATCTATTCGATTTCGACATCAGTGAAAAGGATCTGTTCAGTGTACGTGAAGTGATTGCCGGCAAAAAAGGCTATATCGTCGATCCGGCCGGCCGGCGAATGGGCAACCCGCCGGAAGCGTGGTACTACCTGAGTGACGGGATCAACCCATCGTTGAGCGGTCACACCAATACGGTCCGCGAACTGCTCAAAAGCCTGGCAAAATCAATTGAAAACTGAGACGTGGCCAGCTCTGATTCAGCTTGACCTGGTTGGATATGTTATATTGATGATGTCAAATGGAAAATGTACTCTATTCAAGTAGCCAAATTTGACATATAACATTTTCCATCATCAATATAACATCCGGTCGCTCCGCAGAAGGTAATCAATCCCTAATAATCTCCTTATAGTTATTGTGGCATCTTCTTTGATAACTAAGGAGAAGAAATACAATTTCGAGAAGGACGACACCTGAACATATGGTAAAGGGTTGTTGTGATGGAATTGAATTAACGAGTGAGCCTCCCGGAATTCCCCCGAAGGAGAGTACTTTCCAGCTTCTCTATCCTTACTCCTGAATTCTGAATCCTGAATTCTGAATTCTGAATTCTCCAGTACCCCCAAATCCTTGTCGGGATATCCCTTCATGGGGAAAGATGTGAGTTCCGATAAACTTGAATTATAAGCCCACCCGGAGCGAGACCACGCCCATCACCGGCCGGTGGCTGGTGGTAATCGATCCGTTGGAAAAATCAGTCTGAGAAACCAATCCCGGCTGGCCGAATCCAATTGTGGTATTCTCATATTGGGTTTCAATCAACGATCTGCGGTTCAGCAGGCTTGATCCAATGAAATCCCTGTTGCGTTGGGCAATAATAAAGGCATCCATCAGGCCGAATCCGAAGCCAACCCAGGCCCCGATACTGGCGCCGTATTGAAGGCCGTCGAGAATCGGTTCGTCGGCAATGAGCATTCCCGCTGAGCCCAGAATGGCTCCTGCGGCAGCACCATAGAAGGTGTCCAGAAGGATAATGATGGAGGTGTTGTTCCCGTCGTTAAACACACCGGAAATAAAAAACTGTTGTCCCCGCGGCAGGGTGGCTACATCGTAGATGGCTATTCCGGCTCCGGCTATGGTGCCGGCACCGAGGCCGATTCGCAAGGGGGTAAAATCATCCGAATTCTGAAGCCCCATCGTTGCGGCACCGAGTATGGACCCGGTTACAGCACCATTGAGTACATTACCACCCAACACCTCAATGTTTTGGGCTTTGCTTTCCGAATTGTAGATAAACAGTATCACAAAAAGAAGCAGGGTAATTTTGCCTTTCATTGCAGAGTCACTTTTGATTAATTTCATTCAGCGTCAAAGGTAAGAATTATCAGATTCTGATCCCATTGCTTTTGATGACCCTGTGAATCAGCGGGGGACACAGCATTACCATTTTGCAGAACTTGAGATATCAAGAAGACTTATCAATGTTAACCTGCCATTTAAAAGCGACAGGACACCCTTGGTGTAGTTATCGGTTAATTGGTTATTGGTTGCCCGGGTCCTCCGGCAGAAGGTTTATCCGATATCAAATTGGTGTTACCCAAGAACATTACGGGTGCATCTATGCCTGTTTGATGTATTCAGAATCACTATGCGAAATGAACTACCCCGCAGCAAGCGGACGGGGTATCAATTTGATGTAAATTTATTTGTTTTCCGATCCTTGGGTCGGGGAATAAAACCATACGTGATTAAATAATCACGACACTGGTCTAAATCGAATTTCCCCGGAAAATAATACGGCCTATTCGGGATCCGACAGGGCCACAGGCAGTATTTTGCCATTGTAGAAATGATGTGCCTGCAGCACAAAGTCCGAAATATAGGCGCCCATTAGCGCTGAGGAAACAGGAGCCTCCATCCCCGGAAAGGCTTCCTGCAGCATCTCGGTTTGGACAGCCCCGAGACAGAGGCAGTTCGCAGAGATCTCATGATCGGCCAGTTCCACGGCCAGGCATTCGGTCAGGATACTCAGCGCCCCTTTAGCCGTGCTGTAACCGGAAAGTCCGGGAAATTTACTGCTCTCCTGGTAGCCTCCCATGCTGCTTATATTTACAATATGACTCTCTTTTTTCAGCCGGGTGATCAAAGCTCTTGTGAGCCGAACCGGGCCCAACAGGTTCACTTCCAGCATTTGACGCCAGTCGTCATCAGTCAGATCCGGAAACGGCTTGTTGATCAGCAAGCCCGCATTGTGTACCAGACCGTCGAGCGCTTCATCCCTCTGCGCCAGGTAATCGGCTATGGCCGCGATACCGCCGGGATCTGTGAGATCAGCTGCGACCGTATCGATCAGGCCGGGGGAATGGTTTTTTAACTTCCCAAGGGCATCCTGAGAACGGGCAGTTGCAAGTACATTGTGACCGGAATCTGCAAGACATCTCGCCGTTTCAAAACCGATGCCTCTGCTGGCACCGGTGATCAAAATCAGTTTATTTTCCATCGATAATGAATTTTCTGTGTAATTGAGTTAACCAGATTGTGAAATTCTGTAATGTAGTTGGTATAAAAGCGCTTTTTTGAGATATTTTAGTATAACGAAAAGAGATCAGTGTCGTGTCGACGATGCGTTGTCAGGATTCTTTTTACTCCTGGCTGTTTAAAAAATTATGCACGTAGCTAAGGCTATGTATACATTTTTTGCATTGCCAGAAGCAAAAACACCTTCGACTTACCCCGCAACGCATGGTTGACACGACACCAGGCTGCAAGGTTACCTGTCTGAAAATGTAGAATGCAGCCGTCATAGAAAAATTAAACATTTATCAATGATTTCTGAAAAACCGCTGGTTCCTAAAAATATAGAGCGATTGCAGCCATATGTAGCTGGAAAGACGATTGCTGAAGTGAAAGAGAGGTATAACCCTGCCCGGATTTCCAAACTGGCATCCAATGAGAATCGGTTGGGGTGCAGCCCCAAAGTAAAAGAGGCTGTGTTGAAGGCCCTCGGGGAGATTCAGGATTACCCGGACCCGGCATCACGGAAACTCAGGCAAATGATTGCGGATCGAAATGAAGTAAAACCGGAAAATGTGATCGTTGCGGCAGGATCGGAAAGCCTTATCGCAATTATATGCCGCACTTTTTTCCTGGATGATGAGAATGCTGTCACGGCCGATGCGAGCTTTGTCGGTTTTTTTGTCCAGGCAGGCATTCGCGGTATTGAGCTCAAAAAGGTTCCGCTGACCGGAGATTACAGGTTTGATGTGGATGGCTTGCTGGGTGCGGTTGACCATCAGACGAAAATGATCTACATCGCCAATCCGAACAATCCTACAGGCACTTACATTAACAAATACGAGTACCTGTATCTGCTCGAACAACTTCCGGATGATCTGATGTTGATTAACGATGAAGCTTATTTTGAATACGCCAGGCAGATTGAGGATTACCCGGTTGGATTGGATTATAACAGGAAGAATGTGATTGTGCTTAGAACGTTTTCCAAGGCGTACGGACTGGCCGGATGCCGAATCGGGTATGCAATTGCCGATGCAAACCTGATCAGCGTGATGATGAAAACAAAACTGACATTTGAACCCTCTGTCACGGCACAGGCTGCGGCCGCAGCTGCTTACGAGGATGAAGCATTTCTGGAAGAAAGCCTGAGGGTTGTAGAAAAAGGCCGTGAACGTCTTTTCAAGCTGTTTGATAGCCACGGCATTGACTATGCCCGGTCGATTTCCAATTCGGTAATGATGGTTTTGGACAACGAAGAAAAGGCGAAAATCTTTACGCAGAAAATGCTGGAAACGGGTGTTATTCTCCGGCGAACTCACTCGTTCGGCATTCCGAATGCGATCAGAATTACCATTGGCACGGAAGAGGAGATGGATCATTTTGAAAGGAGTTTTCATCAGGTGCTGGCATTGATGTAAGCGTTCAGGGTTTGAATGGAAATGGTATTTTAACCGGTATTAATTTTTCGATTATGGCTCAAAAGAAAAAACAGGCAGTGAATGAACAGGTTGACTGGAAAAGCCTGCTCCAAACCATGTTTTATTCAAGGGCAATGGATGATTTGGAGGAGGCGGAATTGGTGCCGGATAAAAAAGTGCTGTACCAGTTTTCTGCCCGCGGCCACGAACTGGGGCAGATACTGCTGGGCTCTCAGCTGACCCATCCGAAAGATGCCGCCAGTGCGTATTACCGATCTCGTCCAATGATGTTATCGGTTGGTTTGAGCCTGGAGGATGCCATGGCTTCACCGATGGGTAAATCGGGCGGCTATAGCGATGGCAGAGATATTGGAGTTGTCTGTAATATGCCGGGGGAAAACGGGCCGACGGTATTGCCAATGGCTGGTGATGTCGGATCGCAATATACTCCGGCCATTGGCTGGGCCCAGGCCATTGAATATCGCCGGAATGTACTGGATGACAGCAGCTACGAAGGGGCCATTTCCGTGGTCATGGGCGGAGACGGATCGGTGGCGACCAACGGTTTTTGGTCGGCCCTTTCAAATGCAACCACACTGAACCTGCCGGTATTGTTTTACATAGAAGACAACGGGTATAGCATTTCAGTACCCGGTGAGTTTCAAACTCCGGGTGGAAACATCGCCAAGAACCTTTATTCATTTAAAAACATCAGGATTCTTGATGGGGACGGCACCGATCCGCAGGAGGCATCAAAATTGACGACGGATGCAATTCAATATGTCCGCGAACGAAAGGGGCCTGTGTTGCTGCGACTGACCGTACCACGCCTGCAGGGGCACTCATACCAGGATACACAGGCCTACAAAGATGACAATCTGATTGAAAAAGAGAAAGAAAGGGATCCGATGACGCGCTTAAGACAATTCATGGTGCCCGATTTTATGAGCGGAGAGGAATGGGATAAGATGAAATCGGAGTGTGAGGCAAGAATCACTGAAACGGCAGAAAATGCCTGGAACAGGCCGGATCCTGATCCTGGAATCGTTGAGAAATATGCATTTGCCGAGACGGATAACAATGGCGAATATGACCGTCCGGCCGTCGGTGGACTGGCAGTGGATGGCTACCGGCATCCGGATTATACAGTTGAACCAGAGCCGGAAAAACAGCGAATCAACATTGTCGAAGCGATCAGACGAACGCTGGATGTTGAACTTTCGATCAATGACAGATTGGTGGTATTTGGCGAGGATGTCGGGGCCAAGGGAGGGGTGCATGCCGCGACCCTCGGCCTTCAGTCGAAATTTGGTGAAGATCGGGTTTTCGATACGAGTCTTTCCGAAGAGGGGATTGTTGGGCGGGCTGTCGGGATGGCTTATGGGGGGTTGATGCCGGTTGCAGAAATACAGTTTCGCAAGTACGCCGACCCGGCAACGGAACAATTGAAAAATTGCGGGACCATCCGCTGGAGGACGGCCAACAAGTTTGCCGCACCGATTGTCGTCCGAATGCCGGGTGGGTTTGCAAAATGTGGGGATCCCTGGCACAGCGAGTCGAACGAAGCTTTCTTTGCACACATTGTCGGGTGGCAGGTTGCCGTGCCCTGCAATGCTGAAGATGCAACCGGGCTTCTGCGTGCAGCCATAAGGAGCAACAATCCAACCATCTTTTTTGAGCACAGGAACATGCTAGATGCAAAATATGCACGTCGTCCGTACCCGGGGGATCAGTACCTGTTGGAATTTGGAAAGGCAAAAACATTGCGGGAGGGATCGCAGGTTTCCATTATCACCTGGGGTGCTATGTGTGAGCGGTGTGAAGAGGCCGTTGAACAGACAGGTATAAATGCCGAAATTTTGGATTTGCGTACCGTTATGCCCTGGGACAAGGAAGCAGTTCTGCAGTCGGTTCAAAAGACCAACCGGTGCCTGATTGTTCACGAAGATACCTTAACGGCCGGATTCGGGGCCGAAATCTGTGCTGTCTTATCACAAGAGGCGTTCCGTTTTCTCGATGCCCCGGTTCAGCGTCTCGCAATGCCCGATATCCCTGTGCCCTATAATGTAAGCCTGATGGATTCTGTCCTGCCGGGGGTTTCATCCATTTCAGCTAAACTGCAGGAGTTGATCCGATTTTAATCACATGTGATTTAATTCCGCTAGTTTCCGGCCGGTTAACCCGCATTGCTGCCCAAACCCCGGCAGCAATTGGTGGAAAAAATGAGCCCCGGCAGCCGTCGGGGTACAAAAAATGCCCCCCGGCAGTGGTGAACCGTAGGATCCGGAGCATTAATCCCGGATTAATCGACCAAAAAAGTCGGATAAAACTTGACAAAATCATAGAATTCGTACTTTGCCTTAACATGTTATAAAAACCCGGAAATGTCGTACCTTTTATTTATAGACGGAAAGTCAAATGGGTCATTATTCAATTGGCATTTTTGTATGCATGATTTTTTTATGGAATTATAGAAAATTATAACGATTTTTTCCGTTGCAAGTGAGGCCGAAGTGTATCATTATATTGGGACGTATACATTAATGGCTTTGCAAAACAAAACCTTCTAACAGGAAGTTGATTTCTGTTTTCCGTAACTTGAAGTGGTTATAATAGATTTAAATTGAAGAAACTGCTTTCGACCGGCCTCGCTTTGTACTCTGGTTCTCAAAACTTTCAATCATTTACTGTTACACAACGCATATTGAATTCGCTAACTTAGGGATAATGGTAGTTGGATAAAATTAATCTGGAGTTTAACACTGGGTCCGTGTCATTTATGTATATGACATACATTCGAAATGATACCCGTTTGTCATGAAGTTAAGCACAAAACTGCTGCTGAGTTATCTTGCTGTCGCATTCCTTGTATTACTGGTTGGGGCATCCTCGTATTTGTTGAACAAGCAGATCAAGGATGATTTGATCAGTGACAGCCAAAGGTCTATTACCGAGATACAGCAGCTATCGAGCTTGGAGTTTACCCTGCAGAACAGCCTGCTGTTTACACGAAATTTTCTTTTTGAAAAAAGCAGGGAACAGGATGTGGACCCATCAGAGATTCAGTTTAAAAGCCGCAGCATGCAAACTGCAGCTCGCGAGCATCTGGATAAATTTTCAACGAATCTCGATTCCATACGAATCGAATTGCCGAATAAGAGTCAAATGAACCCCGATATCAGAGAGAATTATGAGCGCCTTGACCGCTTATCGGATTCCCTATCACGCAGTTTTGAATTGTATAAATCCTTTATTTTGGAACTTTTTGAGCTCGAAGAAGAAGTGGGTTTGGGTGATGAGATGTTTAATACCACAATTGAACCCTATTTTCGCACGACACTGCTCGTTATTTTGGATCAGTTCAGAGAGGCCCAGGGTGAGATGGTTGAGTTGCAGATGGCACTGCTCCAGTCGGAAGCCGAGCGAAATACAACTATTATCATCATTATCACTTGCATTGCATTTATTGTTGCCAGCTGGCTGGCATATTTAATTTATCATTCCATTGCAAGTCCGCTAAATCATCTTACATTGGCAACCGAAGAAATTGGTTCGGGAAATCTGGGTAAACGGATCCAGATTGGAACCAACGATGAATTGCAACAACTGGGGGAGTCATTCAATAATATGGCAGAGAATTTAAATAAAAGTATGGTTTCGAAAGAGTATGTCAATAACATCATTCAGTCAATGGGCGACATGCTTGTGGTTACAAATCAGGATTTTGAGATCAAATTGATCAACCGAAGTATATCGGAAACCCTTAATTATGATGAAGAGGAGTTAATCGGGAAAGAAATCTGGTCGTTGGTCAGCGATCCATATACCGATGAACTGAAAAAAAATGTGCTCTCTTCCAAAGAAAAACGAAGCGTTGAAGCCAGGTATTCAACACGTGAGGGCAAAGATATTCCGATCATCCTCTCCTACTCATTCCTGGAGGGCAAGAACGAGGAAGGAAATGGAATTGTATTTGTTGCCAGAAATATAACGGTATAAAAAGAAGCGGAAGAGAAGGTGAGCCGGTCTCTGAAAGAAAAAGAAGTACTGTTGGCTGAAATACATCACAGGGTTAAAAACAATTTGGCTGTTATCTCGGGTCTGTTGGAGATGCAGGTATGGAATCTGCCCGACGATGACAAAAGTATCGGGCCTTTGAAGGAGAGTCAGCTGCGCATTCATTCCATTGCATTGGTGCATGAACTGTTGTATCAGTCTGAAACCCTGTCTGAGATAGAGCTGGATCAATACATCAACAAGCTCTTGAGAGCCATTCAGCAGACGCACAAGAA
Organism: Balneolaceae bacterium; assembly: GCA_007118695.1. GTDB lineage: Bacteria > Bacteroidota > Rhodothermia > Balneolales > Balneolaceae > SKRC01. The sequence goes on from SKRC01000101.1 coordinate 11,324, forward strand.
CAAGGATAAATTGATTGAAGTGGTTACCGACCTGGAGCCCGTCAAGCTGACCATTCACAAAGCGATACCGGCGTCATTATTATTGAATGAACTTGTGGTTAACTCCTACAAGCATGCTTTCAATGGATTGGTTGACGGGCAAATTGAGGTGATTTTAAAGCAAACCAACGGGCAGATTGAACTGGTAGTGCAAGATAACGGGGTTGGACTTCCCGATGATTTTGATCCGTTGAAACAACAGTCACTGGGAATGACACTGATTAAAACGTTAGTCCAGCAAATCGAGGCTAATTTTAATGTTGAATCCCGTGAAGATATTGCTTCAGGGGCCAGGTTTACCGTCTTTTTTGAAGAAGGGTAGCCTGGTTATCTGGGGAAATCCCGGGGTGAAAAACCATTTCGCCGGATCATTCTCTCATTTTCCCGGAAAAATTCTTTTACTTCGCTTATCGAAACAGCATGGGTGATGCCATAATTGATTCTGGCCTGGCGGCTTACATACATTGGGCCGGTATATTCGATATCAGGGTCATAATCCTCTGCCGGAATGTGGCCGGGTGTAAGCATATATTCAACATCGGCTGCGGCTGATGTCAGAACACCAACCCATTCAAATACGGTTTCATCATTCCGGACAGCAAAGACAAGCCCGCCGCTGAATCCGCGGTTAAAGGAGGCGTCGACGATAAACCCATGTCTTCGCGGTGTTGTTTGTCTGCTGACGATACCCGAAGTTACCATACTGTATCCTTTTGGATATCCCAGGGCATATACCAGGTCAGCCCAATCCAGTTGGTCGGAATCTCCCGGTTTAACAGCTAAAGGGACAAGATCGGAGTCATCACCGGCACCCAGCCTGGTTGACAGGAGTGCAAGATCCCGATTGTTGTCACTTACAACCAGTTCGAATGAACCGATATCTTCCTGTCCGTAGATATAATAATTCAGTCTTTCTTTAACAGAAACGGCTTCCACAGGTAAGTTCCCTTCGCTGCCATAACCCTCCATATAATGCCAAATCGTATCTTGAAACGTTACAACATGAGCGGCCGTTAGCAATCCCACTCTATCGGATGACCTGGCTAATACAACAGCTGATCCCGCGGATGAGTGATTGTCGGTCGTTGTTTGCAGAGCCAGCTGATTAAGATCGGCGCCGCGCACCTGGGACTTCAGCGGTGGGCTTTCTATGTCAAACTGGTAGGTGCGGTAAAATACAGTGCTTAGAATTCTTTTGACGGATTTGAAACTCTCATCGATCTGATTGGTCAGGTACTCCGACTGTGTATGGCTTCGGTAAAGACTGTCGTCCGTGATTTCCACAAAAGTGTGTTCCGTAGTGGTACAGGAGACGGCCAGGATTGTAGCAATGACGGCTAAAGCAATACACTTAATTGTGAAAAAGTGGTCTGATATGGACATCGGCAAAACATTTTTTTGTAGAATAAAATAACCCCCGATAAAATTCCGAATATTACTGGCTCTCAGGCTAACTTGTCATGATTAATTAACAAATTTTCGGATGCTATTCATGTACATTGATAACGATTAAATACATGGAAATGGTATGATATTTTATGGACCTTAATATCTTGGCACAAGCTATACACACGAATCTGCATTTTTCACTACGCGTACAAAAAATGAGCCGCCTTGAGGGAATCACTGCGCTCTGGGCTCACCAAACTCATTTTTCCCCGCGAAGCGATACGCGGTTGAAGCCCATAACTTGTGAACCAGGCAGATGTGGAAATCATTCGTCAATTCCAATACATCCGACAGGCCAGGGAAAACCTTCTGCCAAAAGGCCGGTAATTAAGTAACGTTATCATTAACTATTGTTGTGATCACTAAATTAGTTTAGTAAATAATTCGAAAGTCTGTGTACTATCAAACGAAAAATCAAGCCCCTAACCCGCTTCAAAAGGGATTATGAAAACTTTTAAACGGGAATGCGCGTGAGGAATTAATATACTTTTTTACGAATCGTAACTCTACATCAGCTCACAGCTACATATATCAATGCCGGGTACCGCAAATACACTGTTCCCGGCCGTCCTGATTGGTTATGGTGTGCCAGTCGAACTGTTCATCATAGCCTTCCTGCTCCCACCAGAATGGCAGCCGCTCGCGCGGATGGTTGCCGGTTTCATTCATGGTTGCGGAGTCAAACAGCCGGCCGTTGACCATGGTATAGACCACATTTTCCGAATCGTACAAATCATCAAGCGGGTTGCCGTCAATGACAATCAAATCGGCCAGTTTGCCCGGTTCCAGTGAGCCGATATGGTCGCCCATGCCGATGTAATTTGCGCCATTGATGGTGGCCACTTTCAGTGCTTCATGATTGCTCATCCCGCCCAGGTGGAACATCCAGGTCTCCCAGTGAGCAGCGAGACCCTGCAATTGTCCGTGGGCGCCGATGTTCACCGTCACACCATGGTCAAGCAGGGCTTTTGCCGCCGCTGCACTCTGCATGAAGCCGGCCTCATACTCTTCCTGCGGTACCATGGTCCGGTGCCGTGAGCGGGA
>SKRC01000046.1 GCA_007118695.1 Balneolaceae bacterium
CCATTTATCGAACCCAAAATTTTATCCTGATATAATGAGGTGGGGTATAACTACGACCCCGGGCGAAATAGTTTTTAGTCGTGAGTCGTGAGTCGTGAGTCGTGAGTCGTAAAAAGTTGAAAAGTGAAAAGTGCAAAGTGAAAAAACACTCATGACTCAAGACTATTTGTCCCCAATAAGCCTCTCGGGTTCTGTTCAAGGTTTCATTGACTGTTTGCAGTGACAATAGTCTGGCTTGCAAACCGGGAACCGGGGGCATTGGCAAACAACCGTTACAGGTTTAACTCAACTTCCGTAAAATGGCGATGTAGTTGCAGCAAGTATAAGAGGTATTGAAAAGTGATGGCCATATTGCATGGCATCATCATTCATACACTAATCTATTAAGACCAGAGCCAAAGTTTAAACTTTAGCAAAACTTGTGTTAAAAAGAAAAAAGCCGTTCCGATATGCTGGAACGGCTTTTTTGTGGCAGAAAAGGTGTGGCTGCCTGTAAGCCGAATTCTGTATCCCCGGCAAGCCTGCCGGGGTAGTGATCATTTCTCTGGTCCCGACATCACTGTCGGGCTCAAGCGTTCCACCCGGTTGTATTGCGACAGACGGCGCACAACCTGTATGAACTTGCACCCCGTGAGGTTTTCAATGCACCCGGCTGTCACCAGCCTGGCCGGTGAGCTCTTACCTCACCTTTTCACCCTTACCCCGGCAACCTGGCCGGGGCGGTTTGTTTTCTGTTGCACTATCTGTTCCCGGCCGCGGCAAGCTTGCCGCACCCTGGACCTTCCTGTTAGGAAGCACGGTGTCTGTTAGTGTTCGGACTTTCCTCCCCGATAAGTTTATCGGAGCGATCACCCGGCAGCCACATATATATAACGTTTAAATTGGCGTGAATTGCATCTGCTCAAATAACGGTATAACCCGGGAAGTCAGAAAATGCGGTGTAACCGGAGAGTATGTGAAATGGATGACCAGGGTACCGGTGTTGGGCCAGTACTCTGACGGGCCGGCTTTTCAAACCTGATGGAAGCCAGGATCGCAACAATGGTCAAATTTCGAGTTCTTTCTTGGCGTTCTTGAAAAATGAGGGATCTACAACTATCCGGCCACTGTTTTCATCGATAATGATTTTATTTTTCCGCCGAACCTCAACCTGTGTTTGCGGAGGCAGCGACATGCCCAGGGCAGCACCTTTCTCCATGGGGACAACTGCAATACCGTTATTGAGCCCATTCCTCAGCCTTTTGTAGCTTCGCACGTAACGCTTGTCGAGTTCTTCCTCCACTTTTTCCCGTTTTTCAAGCAATGCATCTTCTTCACTTTGAGTGTTTTTCACAACTTTTTCCAGGTTTTTCTTTTTCTCATCATGCAGCTTTTTCACCTGTTCCAGTTTTTCCCGGGCCTCTGCCAGTTCAGGCTCGATCTCTTCCTGTCTTTTTGCAATTTCCATAAGCCTGGAGTTTGCATTCTCGATCAGTTGTTTTTGAGCTTCAATTTCCTTGGTCAGGGCATCGTACTCACGGTTGTTTCGAACAGACAATTGCTGCTCTTCATACTTTTCCGTTTTCTCTTTGGCAGATTCAATCTCGAGCTCCAGGTTTTTTTCTTCAACGCCAAGATCTTTTTTCTCCTGCTCCAATTGTTCAATTTTTACCTGATGACGTGTCATATCAGTTTCAATATCAAGAATTTCTTCCGGTAAATCGCCCCTGAGTTGTTTCAATTCATCAATTCTGCTGTCGATATATTGTAGATTTGCTAATTTTTGGAGTACTTCTTCCATTGTCAATTCTGTTATTGTATTGTTTTGTTTTCAAATTCTGTTGAGTAAATCTTCACCGGGTTGGTGATCGTTTGAGTGGCAATCACCTCCAAATCCTCAAAACCTTCCGTCAACTCCTTTCGTATGGCTTCCACCACCGGGAATTCACTCTCGTAGTGTCCCACATCAACCAAAAGGAAGTTTTCTTTTTCTGTAAAGTATTCGTGGTACTTGATGTCCGAGGTGATATACGCATCGGCACCGGCAGCTATTGCCGATTTTTTCAGGAAGACACCGGCTCCACCACAAACGGCCACCTTACGGATTCGTTTAACCTCGCCGGAGTATTTAATAGCCGATACATCCAGAGCCCTGCAGACCAGGTGAAGAAATTCATTTTGGGCTATTCCGTCTTCCGGATAATGGCCCATCACACCCAGGCCAAAATTGTTCGACGGGCTGGCCATCTCCAACTCCTGGAATGATCCTTTCTTCAGCAAGCCTTCCCGCTCGAGTGTGTTTTTCAGCGGCATTACATTGTGCGCGTCAATAATCGCTTCAAAACATTTCAAGCCTTCTTTTCTTCCGTCTACTGAAAAGAAATGAGCTTCCTCTGCCGAATAGTAGTTGAGAAGCTTCAATACGGCTTCGGAATCTTCAAAAGCGGTGGTGAGAGTAATTTTTCGACTTACCGAATAATTTCTTTCCAGAAACTGAAGCTCATCCAGGCCCAGGTTATTGGCCAATATAAAGGATACCCCGTCCAGGGCTGCATCGAGGTTTGTGTGTGCCGTGAACAGGGCAATATTGTTACGAATCAGCTTATACAATATCCTCCCCTGTTCATTGGTCGGATTAATCCGGCTGATCTGCTTGAAAATCAGCGGATGGTGAGAGACTATCAGTTCGCACTGCTTTTCTATGGCTTCATCCACAACCTGTTCAGTAACATCCAGGCAAACTAAAATGCGCGATACATCCTGTTCCTGATCACCTACGAGAAGGCCGACATTATCGTAATCCAGTTTTATTTTGGGAGGCGCCCATTGATGCATAAAATTGGTGATATGCCGGACTGTGGTTTTCAAGCGCCTAACCCCCCCAGCCTATTTTTGAAGAGGTTTTTTTCGGCAAAATAGCCGCCTGTTTTATGCCACAGGATAAGGTTTGCATCGTTTGTGATCTTCGTTTTTTCACAGACAATAAAAATACGATTTATTTCACATTAACAAAAGGGTATTTTAATTTATGGAGTTCCATCCGGAAGGATGTATCCCCGGACCAGAAAAACAACCAATCAGTATCCAGATAAATAAAGAACTTATTTCATGAGCCGATCCATCGCTGAAAACTTAAAACAGATCCAAAGCCGCATTCAAACTGCCTGTGAGAAAGCCGGCCGGGACCCATCAGAGGTTATGCTGGTTGCCATCAGTAAAACGAAACCCGGCAGCGATATACTTGAAGCACTCGAAAGCGGTCAAATCCACTTTGGAGAAAACCGTGCCAGGGAACTCCAGCAGAAGATGGATGAGATCAGCCGCGATGAGATCGTCTGGCATTTTGTCGGGCCGATGCAAACGAATAAAATAAAATATATGGTCGAACGCGTCGACTGGATTCAATCGATCTATAAACGGAAATACCTGAACGAAATTGAAAAACGCGCCTCAAAGATCGGCCGGGTCATCAATACCCTGATCCAGGTAAACATCAGCCGGGAAGATCAAAAACAAGGTTGCGACCCGGAAAATGTGCCCGGGTTATTGAAACACGCGCAATCTCTTGAGTACGTTCGCGTTTGTGGATTAATGGGAATGGCTACGTATGCCGCTGAACCTGAAGAGGTACGGAAGGAGTTTCAACTATTAAAACAGACCTTCGATGAGAATCAACATTTGAATGGAGGATCTGTTAAGCTGGATCATGTTTCAATGGGCATGACCAACGACCTGGAAGTGGCCATTGAAGAAGGCTCGACCATGGTCAGGGTGGGCACGGCCATTTTTGGCGAGCGCAACTATGAATAGCTATCTTCGTAACAGAATCTACGATTCTGTTACAGTTTTCTTACATTGCAAGTAATTTTGCATAGATGATATCAGAATCCGGGTTATATTCACTTACGGATATGTTAAGTAAGCAACTTATTTAAAAAATTTTGAGTGGAATTAAAAAAACAAATCGAAGGTGAACGAACATGGGTGAAGAAGTCTTTATTGTGGCAATCGTATTTGGCAGTGTGGTAGCTATCGTTACTCTTGGCATCATCGGCAGCATCATCAAGGCCTGGGTTAAGAACCGACCCGGAAATAACCTCGCCGATAATGAAGAGTTCCTGGAAGCCCTGCGTCAGTTCAAACAGAAAACGGACCGCAGGCTGTCAAACCTGGAGGCGATTGTCATTGATGATGAACCCCCTGCCGGCCAACAAAAATCGGTCAAAGCTTCCCAAGACCATAAATCCATCGAAATTGACGACCAAAAAGAACCCGGTACAAAAAGCTCCGATGGAAACCTGAAGAACATGTTGAAAGAGTAGTTTTTAAATTATTTTTTAAATAAACCAGATCTCGTTATGAAATTGACAGCTCTTGAAATCAAACAACAAAGCTTTGAAAAATCGATCAGAGGTTACGACCCGGCCGAGGTGCAGGCATTCCTCAATCTGGTTGCCAGTGAATGGGAACATCTCGTATCCAAGAATAACGAACTGGAAGAGCAGATCGACAAGCTCAACGACAAACTGAAACACTATGAACGTGTGGAAGAAGCCCTGCATGAAACTCTTCAAACAGCCAAGGACTCAGCCGAAAACAAGCTGGTCGGTGCCAAAAAAGAGTCTCAGAATATTATTGAAAAAGCAGAGATGGAGGCTGATTCCATCATCCGGGAAGCCAACCAGCAGCGCCAGCAGATCCGGCAAAGCATCATCCGGCTGCTCGACCGGCGGAAAGAAATTATCGGTGGAATCCGTTCCTACCTGGAAATTGCCCAGGAATCGATCCAGCAGTTCACCAAAGATGAAGCCAGCCTGTTCAGCCTTCCAAAAGAAGAGGAGCTGAATGCAGAAAATGCCGAAAAAGCCTCGGATTTCAGGTTATCCAGGAAAGGCCGCGAGGAGAGACGTAAGGAGTCGAAGGAACCGCCCATGCCGCCAGGTTCCGAAGAGATGGATGATATTCTCGATGAAATCGATTAACCGCTTTCAACCCTATTCCAATTCATAACCGATGAACATCGATTCAGTAGAAGTTTTTCGAAAAAAACGCCGGGAAGCTCTCGATTATATCCAGGATAAGACCGATTTGAGACCCAATTTCATGCTAATTCTCGGCACCGGGCTGGGCCAGCTGGCTGACGAGATGGACGTGGAAACTGAGATTCCCTATGATGAGATACCCCACTTCCCGGTCTCAACCGTTGAAAGTCACCACGGGAAACTGCTCTTTGGCACTCTTGGCGGAAAGGAAGTGGTCGCCATGCAGGGCCGGTTTCACTATTATGAAGGTTACACGATGCAGCAGATCGTCTTTCCTGTGCGTGTATTGAAAGCCAATGGCGCCGATACCCTCATCGTCAGCAACGCCTGCGGCGGCATGAACCCCAATTTTGAAAGGGGTGATATTATGCTGATCAACGATCATATCAACATGTTTGGGGATAACCCGCTGATCGGCCCGAATGATGATGAGCTCGGACCCCGCTTCCCCGACATGAGTGAACCCTACACCAAACGATTGCTTGATATCGCTGAAACTGTGGCGCTCGAGTCGAACATCAAAATGCACAAAGGTGTTTACCTGGCCCTGAGCGGGCCCATGCTTGAGACAAAAGCTGAATACCGGTTTCTAAGGCTTATCGGCGCCGATGTGGTGGGCATGAGCACAATTCCCGAAGTTTTGAGTGCCGTGCATATGGGAATGGAAGTGCTCGGCATCTCGGTTATCACCGACGAATGCTTTCCCGATGCCCTGGAACCGGTGGATATCGAACATGTTCTGGAAGCTGCCGGCATGGCCGAACCAAAGATGACGAGAGTGATCGTCGGGGTTCTGAGAAAATTGTAGGGCTCGGACAGCTTCTGTCACAAAATCGGAAACTGAATGTTTTTAACAGGTTAGCACATATTTTGACCGAATGAAATAACGAAATTATTGGCCATTACCCATTGCATTTCCCACCGCATTAATCTTATTTAATCCGTAAAAATAAATCCTTACAAATTGACGTTAAATTTGTAATTTATTCTTGCAGGTCATTAAAAGTTTTTTTTTAATACTTGTAGTAACTTTAACATCATCTAGGCCAAATATTACATGAGCTTTGACGGTTTCGACGATGAGCTCTATTGGGATGAGCACCAATGGGAAGCACATCTTGATGAGCTTGAAAAGAGAAGCGAGCAACTGCGAAAGTTCATCACAACTGATCCTAAAGGAAATCTGCCTCGCTGGATTACCCTTCTGCGGGAAAATCTCGATGAAAATCAGGCTGTAGACGCCTTTATCGAGGAAGAACTGTTGCTTGATGAAGCCTATTTTCCTGAAGATGAGGACGACTGGGAAGATGAGGAGGACGATTTTGATGACGATGACTTCTTTTTCCTCAAAGACGATGAAATCCCGTTCTTCGACGAAGATGATGAGGATTTCGACGCTGGTGAGGACTGGAAATTTCTGAGTGATGATTTTACCGATTCCGATTACGGGTCGCTCGAAAATCTACACATTTACAACACGGCAAAATTCCTTGCCGTTGATGTTCTCAAGTGGGCAGAATCTGTCCATGAGCAATATCACCACAAAACGTATCACGATTTTGTGGGTGAGATCCTGAAAATTAGCGCCAAACTAGCCGGCGGCTACTCCTTCGGTTTTGAACAGGATTATCTGGGCGGGAATATCGCCTACAACAAGAAAGCGATTTACTGCTCCAACAATGCCCTTCAGCTTTTGCAAAAACAGCGTAAAGCCCCTTATATGACTCCTCCGGTTTACCGCAAGCTTCATGCAAGGCTTTTTGAACTGCGAAATGACATCGGTGTTTATATCCAGGAACTCAGAGACCGGTTCAATTACGGTATTGATTGAGCCGCAGCTCCTGGCTCATCCATAAGCCGGCGTGACATCCGGCGAATTCATTCTACTCAGGAATGCCGGCGGTCACTTTTTGTCCTCATCACGAGAAATTTTGACTAACCTTTCCGGATTATTGTCAAAAAACAAATTTGGGTTCAATCCCAAATGGCGACTTCCCGAAACCCGGCGGCATTGGAGCCTGCGCGAAACATCCCTTCGGTGTTCATTTTCAGCGAAACGTTCCCATCCCGGTCAACGGCTATAAACCCGGCATCACCCGGATCAAGCCTTTCAATCAGCAGAAATTCAATGGAGTCATCCAGGCTGCTGCCGGTAAATTCCATATAGCTTGCAATGGTATGGGCCGATACGTTTCGCATGATCTGCTCTCCCCAACCGGTTGCTGAAATGGCTGCAAGATCGTTGGCATAGGTCCCCGCACCGATGATAGGCACATCACCGACACGCCCGTACATCTTGTTGGTCATACCACCGGTGGAGGTTCCGGCTGCAAGATTACCTTCTCTATCGAGCGCGGCCGCACCAACGGTCCCATACCGGAAGGTATAGCTTTCACTTTCCGGGTCAATGATCATCCCGGAACTGCTATCCTGCTGCTGTGCACGTTTCCACTGCTCATATCTGCGCTCGGTAAAAAACCAGTCGTTTTCTACACGCTCAACGGCTGTTTCATCGGCGTATCTTTCGGCGCCCTGTCCGGAGAAGAAAATGTGGCGGGAGTTTTCCATGACATGCCTCGCCAGTGTGATCGGGTTTCTAACTGTCGTCAGTCCGGTTAACGCACCGGCCCCCAGGGAACTGCCATCCATGATGGCTGCATCAAGTTCATGTTTGCCCTCGTACGTAAACACACTTCCCTTTCCGGCATTAAAAAGCGGATTGTCTTCCAGGTAAATCACCACCTGTTCAACCGCATCCAAAGCTTCACCACCGCTTTTCAGGATCTTTTCGCCAATCCGGAGAGCTTCCTCAAGCGAGTCAAAATATTCCTGTTTTGTCTCTTCAGGCAGATCACGGGAGTTAACGCCGGCGCCACCATGCAAGGCGATGGCCCATTCGGAGTTGTCGGTTACAGCTTCAGCCTCAGCTTCAGCTGCTTCACGTTCATCAGGTTCACTTCCTGCTACAATGGAAGCCGTTACAACCATCATAAAAAGAATGAATATAGTTCGGATCATGAAATCAACGAATCGTTTTTTGGTTTAATAATTGAGTATACAGAGCTTTGCGCCGTTTTACAATCCGAATGGTTCAATCACAACGTTTTATGTGAGCAATACGAATCAAACAAAAAAAACCCCACACTGTAATAAGCATGGGGTTTTGAATCTATTCAAGCCAGAAAAGTCGCCAGAGCTTTCTCACCTGCCGAACGAATTCGGAAACAGGTGTTTTAACCGCTTATTCCTTTTTGGTGAAAGCATTAAAGAAGTCGAGCGGCAGCGGTACAAAGGCGAATGTGGCATTCTCCTCGCTGATCTCGTTCATGGTTTGCAGAAATCTCAGTTGCAGTGCCACCGGGGTTTTCTCAATCATTTGGCCGGCTTCAACCAGTTTCTTTGCCGCCTGGAATTCACCTTCAGCGTTAATGATCTTTGCACGACGGTCACGCTCGGTTTCAGCCTGACGGGCCATGGCGCGCTTCATGGTTTCAGGCAGAATCACATCTCTTACCTCCACCGATACTACCTTGATTCCCCATGGATCTGTGTGGGTATCAATCGTGGTCTGAATTCGTTTGTTGATTTCATCCCGTTCGGCAAGCAGTTCGTCGAGTTCAACCTGTCCGACAACACTGCGAAGGGTGGTTTGGGCCAGCATGGAAGTTGCTGCAATATACCGCTCAACCTGGATCACCGCCTTTTCTGCATCAATGACGCGGAAAAAAGTAATCGCATCGACCTGAACAGTAACGTTGTCCTTGGTAATGGCTTCCTGCCTTTCAACATTAATGGTCAACACCCTGAGATCTACTCGTTCAATCTTATCGATAAATGGAATCAAAACGATCAAACCCGGACCTTTTGTCATGTAGAATTTACCCAATCGGAAAACGACGCCTCGTTCATATTCACGCAATATCTTGAACATTTGTGGCAAGAATATTGCGAGGAATACGACAAGCGTAATCATCCATACCAGATAGTTAGTTAGTGCACCTGGATCATCCATGTGTGGTCTCCTTTATTTTGTTCTTTGGTTTAACAACGATCTTTAGTCCTTCAAATTCAACGATTTCACAACGTTCCCCTTCTTCAATGACTTTTCCATCTCTTGTAACGGCATTCCAGTATTCACCGGCAACCGAGACCCGCCCCCCATCACTGTCGACGGTTTCCAGCACCTGGGCGTCCTGACCGATCAGCGACTCCAGGCCGGCCCTGTTTTCTCCGAATTGTGCCCTGATGCCATACGTGACAATCCAGGCGAAGAACAGTACAGTCAGCAATGTTGCCGGCACAAGCCAATACAGGGATATGCCCATTTCATCCGGCATATCCTGAAACAGCATAAGGGCCCCCAGGAAGAAGGACACGGCACCGCCGGTCAACAATATACCATAGGTTGGTGTAAATGCCTCAATGACAAATAATGCAATTGCCAGGAATATCAAAAGAAAGCCTGCAACATTTATAGGCATGGCTGCCACCCCATAGAGCAGCAGTATCAAAGCAATCGCTCCCGACATCCCCGGTACGATAGCCCCGGGGTTGGTGATCTCCCCGACAATGCCATAAATGGCAACCAGGGTTAAAATGAGCATCACTTCCGGGCGCAGAATAAAGCTGAAAAAATTCTCTGCCAGGTTTGTATCGATGCGATTGATTTCTGCATTCCGGGTATTGAGTTCCCGGTCGTCAACTTCCATCCCATGAATTTGATCCAGCAGTTCATCCAGATCAGACGCAATCAGGTCAATCACATTTTTTTCCAGGGCTTCCCGGCTGGTGATGGAGGCTCCGTCTCGAACGGCCGATTTGGCCCACTCTGCATTGCGCCCTCTTGCTTCGGCGATACTCTCTATCAGGCTGATCGAATGTTCCATAATCTTTTTCTGAGCCACCGTATCCATTTGACCACCACCCATGGTTACCGGTGAGGCGGCGCCGATATTGGTAGCCGGTGCCATAGCCGCTATATGCGAGGCTAGAGTGATAAATGTCCCTGCGCTGCCGGCGCTGGCCCCTTCCGGTGTTACATAAACAATGATCGGAATCTCTGAGGCAAGAAACAGCTGCACGATTTCCTGGGTGGTATTCAGCAAACCGCCGGGGGTGTCCAGCTCCATGATCAGGGCTTCATGTCCAGCCTCCTCTGCGATTCTTTTTCCCCGTTCAATATAATTCTTGGTCGGCGGGCCGATAGCCCCCTTGACTCTGATCACACTGACCGTACTGGTTTCCGTTGTTTCCTGCGCATTTACTTCAGCTTCATCCTGATTCTGATCCTGATCCTGCAATACAAATGCACTGCCTGTGATGAACAGGATGATGGCTATGATGATGTTTCTATTCATATTAACTAACTAAAAAGATATTTTTCAAGGAACCTGGTCCCTGTACCGTAACTTGCTGATTCCTGTACTTCTAAACAAGAAAACTGTTTGATCTGTGCCATTCAGTGAAAAAACAGAACTTTCACCGAATGTTTCACCGGCTTGAATTTTCAGCATGCATGCTTACTCATAACCAGAAATTTAATAAATCAGTTTCTGCCAACCGTTTTGAATAGTAGATTATGAAAAATTTGAACAAAGATTTCTAATTCATTGTACATGCAGGCTGGGTGAAATATAACACCTATCCGATGAATTCTTATGAACTATTTTCTTGTATTGATTATAACGTTCCAAATGTCTTCTTCATTTTTTGCCCGGGATAAAAATTCAATCCGGTAATTGGAATCCGGAACCGGTTCATCGACAGCTCAAAGCTTTTACTTCCCAAACAAAAAAATCTTATCTTTGTTTTTGTACTTGGATGAAACAAGTTTCACTTTTCGACGGAATTTAAAAATAAACTGACTGCCTTTGCGGAAGTACCTGCTACCTGCCCTTTTGTTTATCCTGTTTCTGGAAGCCCCGGCACACGGCCAGCAAATTGACGATGTGGACGAAGCATTCCAAAATGCCCGGGAACTGGCTCATGCAGGAGAATATGAAGTAGCCCGGGGGATCTGTTCTTCCATCCTCCGGATGGCTCCCGATTACCACGACGTACGTATTTTGAAGGCAAGAACCTATGCATGGGAAGGGCAATATGAACAGGCCAGGGATGAACTTTACTTTGTCCTGGAACTGTCGCCCGGGCATGCCGGGGCTTATCAAGCGCTGATTGACAATGAATTATGGAGCCAAAATTATGATGCAGCCCTTGAAGCTGCCAAAAGCGCCGTAAGTTATCATTCTCTTGATGAATCGCTGCTGTTTCAACTGGCCACAGCATACCACTACAACGGCCGTGACCGGGAGGCTTTGAACGTACTCACACAAATTGAACAGATCAATCCGTCCAACCGCGAAGCATCAGAATTCCGTGGATCCATCCAGCTGGCGGATCAAAAATATGCCTTCACCCTATCCTATACCCACGACCGGTTCAGTGAGTTTTTTGATCCCTGGAATTCCGGCTACGTGCAACTTTCCAGGTCCACCCGTATCGGGTCGATCCTGGGCAGAATCAATACAGCCAGCCGGTTTGAAACAACCGGCATTCAGCCTGAAATCGATTTCTATCCTTCAATTACTGACGGCTGGTATGGATACCTCAACATTGGCCTGTCATCGAACAGGCTTTACCCTGATGTCCGGTTAGGCGGTGAATTGCATCACAGGTTGATCCGCGGATTAGAGGCTTCGGCTGGAATACGCCAGCTGCGATATACAAATGAGAATATTACCATCCTTACCGGCTCACTGTCGGGGTATATTGGCAATTGGATGATGACGGCCCGGCCCTATTTCACCCCCGGCGACCACGGGGTCTCCCGGTCGCTGAACCTGTTTGTCCGAAGATATTTTTCCGACGCTGACAATTACCTGACCCTCAGGGGCGGCTACGGGTTTTCGCCCGATGAGAGGACGTTTCAGTTTGACGTCGATGAGATATTTTTGGCCGAATCCAGGTATATCGGCATTGAAGGCCAGGCCAGTTTTAGATACAATCTATTGGGCCATGCATTATTCGACGTCTCACAACAGGAATCCCACTTCGATCCGGACAATTTTTATACCCGCTTGAGTTTACAAGTGCGGCTTGAGTATCGGTTTTGATCGGGCTATTGAAGCCTCTGCTTCAACTCGATAGATCCGGTATGATCCGGATTGTGTTCCAGTGTCAGGTTGATAGTTCTTCTTGCCCGTTGGGTATCGCCCCGCTGATCGTAGGCTCTTGCTATTCGAAACAGCAAGTCGGGATCGTTTTCATTGTGTTTGAGCCCCTCCAACAGATATTCCAGGGATTTATCAGGCCTGTTCTGCCAGTAATAGATATCTGCAAGGGCGTTATAGACATCTGCATAGCCCGGATTTTGCTCTCTGGCGGCCAGAAACTGCTCCTCGGCTTTGTCATATTCACCATGCCAGCCGAAAGTCCTGCCATAGAGCAGCTGTACATCCGGGTTTCCGGGGTCTTCCCGCAACAGGCGCCGGAGAATAATTCTGCCGTCCTGAAAATCTTCTTCAAAAATATAGTACCGGGCCATTTCAAACAGCACTTCCGGGTTTCTATCCAGCAATCCGTGCTCAACAAAATAAGCCTGTTCTTCGGCCATTCTCTGCCTGTCGATATAATACTCCTTATCGGTCGGCATGAGCTTATTCTCGGCAATCACATAATGATTGTTTTTTCTGAATGTCCGGATTCTTTCACGCACTTCGCCAAGTCGATCGGGGTCATTCACCGGAGACAGGTTCATACCCTCTTCAAGCCTGAACAGTCTGTTTCCTGAAAGGAAATAGTCACCGGACAGGTACTCATCAATCCGGTAAACAGTGCGCATAAACGGGATATCCTGTTGCGATCTGAATTCCGGATGCATATCGATGTGATCGGCCAGCCAGTGCACCTCTTCCGGCACCTCCAGCCCATAACCCTGTTTGAGATGCGAAAGAAGTGTGTGCGGTACATTTAAATGGGATGATACAGAATGAAATTTCTGCGGCTGCCTGATTTTTGGGGAGTAAATCAGAAATGGTATGTAATACCGGTCGATTCTGTTTTTATCGTGGATCGGGCCGGGCCTGTGACTGCCGGTGATGATAAAAATCGTGTTTTGATAATCTTCGCGCTGCCGATACATGTCCATGATCTGCCGGATACGCTCATCGGTGCTGAGCAGCGAGGTAAATACATCCGGATACCGCTCCATGACCGATCGTTCAAATCCACCGGTTTCCATCTGATCGAGGATCTGCCGGTATTTTTCACTTGGTTGCGTCCGATCATTCAGCCCATCAGGGTCGGCCCGGGTACTCTCATAAAAGATATCCAGTCGCGGTTTGACTTCTTCAGACCCGGTGTAGTAACTGTTTGAACGCCCGATAAAATCCAGAGCACCCGAAAACAGGGTGCTATCCTTTTCAGCCGATCCGTCAAAATCAACACTGGCAAAGACCGGATAATGAACCGACTCCTGTTGTTTCAGAAAATGATCGAATTTCCGGGACAAGCCGTGAGGAATGCCCCGGAAACTGGTGTGATAATGATTGTTGTTGAGAATGGAAATCAGGGATTCGTGGTCCGGTGCGGCTGATCCCATATTCAGGAATCCTGTTTCACCGTACGGCAATGATCCCAGAATGGAGGGTGTCGCATCCTGGGAGTTTCCGCTTGCAGCCAGGAAATGAGTCCAATAAAG
>SKRC01000015.1 GCA_007118695.1 Balneolaceae bacterium
GGCAGGCCATTTTTTGACAGACAAAAAAAAATGCGCATCCGGCAGATGCGCATTTATAAATAAATATGTAACGGATATTTAGACGGCTACTTCACTCTCTTCAGAAGCTTTCTCGTCTTCCGATCCGGCTTCCTTGAAAGTGCCTGCTTCTGCAAGTTCCTTGAACTTTTGCAGGTCTGTCTTTAACTGCTCAGGCAATCCTTCAATAAATTTCGCAAGTTCTTCGTCCGGTTCCCCGTAAAACGTACGATAATCAAGTGAAAAATCAACCCGCGTCCGTTCGCCATTATCAAGCGGAGTGAAACGAATTGTCCCGGTCTGATTCAGATTGCCATTGATCGTTATCCAGGCAAACCGGGTATTGCGAAGATTGTCAATCAGATTTGTTGTCCATTGAAACTCCTCGCCTCCAATTTCAGTTATATATTCGAATGTTTGAGAGTTTACTTTCTCTACTTTGTCGATGCGATCCAGAAATTTTGTGAAGTGTACCGGATTACAAAGCAGTTCGTAAACTTTTGCTAACGGCAAGTCTACTTCGATTCGTTCGTGCGCCATAGTAAGGATTTTATACTTCGAAAATGAAAGTTTGAATTGAGATCGTATGAATTTTTAGAAGTTGGTAGGATTAACCCACAATGCGATAAATTTACGCATATTTTGATTAAGCATCAATCATTCTATCGACAAAATGTTGAAATAAAGTTCAAAATGCGGTTTCCCTGATGGATTTTATGCATATTATTTTTCCCTTATTGGCTGTTTTTTGCGGACTCATCATGTTGTGCGGCAAGCCCGCCGGGGCGCAGACAACCCTCGGCGGTAATCTGCAGAATTACAATGCATTCCAGACGACCGGCGACCATCTGCTGATTGCCGGCAGAAACCGGCTGCGGATGGAAGCCAACCACAGCCTCAGTCGGGGCAGCATCCATATTAACAGCGACCTGTACCACCGGTATTCCGAGCGCGAGCACGACCTGGAACTGCTGCTGCGGGAAGCCTGGATTGATGTTTATTTTGAAAATTCCGACCTGCGCGCCGGCGTCCAAACCGTCTCTTTTGGGCGCTCGGCCAGCTCTTTTGTGACCGATATCCTCACCCCGCTGGACCTGCGGGAATCACTCACACAGGATTTTTCCGATCTGAGGATGGGATTTGTCGCAGCCAACTACATCCGGTATTTCGGGCAAAACTATCTTCAGCTGATCGCCAGCCCGGCATTCCAGCCTCACCGCCTCCCGGAGGCCGATTCCCGGTGGTTTCCCGAACCTGACCTGCCCGAATTCGTGCCCCTCAACTATACCGGGCAGGAAGCAAGGGAAGGGCTGCGAAACCTGCATTCAGCCGCCCGGTTTGCATGGCGTTCCCGCAGCAATCTCGACCTCGACCTGATGCTCTACTATTGGTCACACCCGGCACCGGCCTATGCCCTGGAGCTGGCCATTGAACCCGACCTGGCCTCATCCGCCTTCGACCTGGTTGAAAGTTACCAGCCCTCTCCCATGGCGGGGTATTCACTGGCTTGGCGGCCCGGCGGCGGTAGCTGGGAGATCACTACAGAGACACTTTTTGTGCAGCGACGGCTGTTTACCTACCTGCCGGTTCCCGTCAGCCAGCTTGAAGCGGCGATGGATGACCCGCAGCTGGCCATTCAGCTTCTGCCCGAATTTATCACCGAAAATGACGGTTTCCTCGCCGAAAAACCGTGGATACACACTATGCTGGGAGCACGTTACGAAACCCGGGGATGGACATTCGCCGCCCAGGGATTCCTGGAGTACATTTTAAACTATGATGATGAGCTCCTGCCCCAGGAATTTTTTCCAGCCATCACAACATTTGCCGGCCGCTCCTTCTTCAGGGAGCGCCTGGACACCATGGCCCTGGGCCATTACAACATCTATGCAGAAGATTTCTGGATTCAATGGCAGGGGGGGTTTGAATGGAGTGATGATATTGAAATCGCCGGCGGCGTCAACCTCTTCGGAGGCCCGGACATCACCCCGTTTTACGGGCACTTCACATTCAACCGCTACCGCCCCAACAGCTTCCTGTTTTTAAAACTCACGGCATATTTTTAACCGGCATCATTCACCGGAGAAATTTGCAGCGTCAACCAACCCATTGTTTCATTAATCAAGCGTCCATTAAACCGTATAAATCACAGCACAGTCTAATATTTCACACGGTGAAATCATTCCTCTGCAAAGGGCATTGTTTCACCAGTGGCGCATCACAGGGAAAAGATTGAATGTTTTGCGGGAAAGAGAAAATCGCCCGATCGGCGATTGTTTGCACATGTCGGGTTTGTTTTTACGTGTCAGCAAATTGGAGACAATCCCGATTCAGCGAATGAGTTGTCCGGAATGTATTTTATCAAACGTTGGTTTTTGACTGCACAATGTAATTTCAGCAGCCAGTGAAGAGACTTGGAGAACTGATATACCGATATCCGCGCCCGGCGATTCTGCTGCTGGGGATCATTGCCTTTCTGGCCGCGTACCCGGCACTGCAGATCACCACCGATTTTAACCTGGAGGGCTTTTACCCGCAAGACGACCGTGTGATCGAAGATTACCGGTTCCTGGAAGATGAATTCGGCCGTGATGACAACACGATCCTGGTGGGGTTTGAGGCCGGCGATATTTTTGACCCGCAGGTCCTCAGGGATATCCGGGAAATCACCGTCCGGCTGGAAGAGATTCCCGAGGTCAGCGCTGTCAACAGTATCTGGAATGCCCGGCAGATGACGAACATCGACGACCGGCTGGAGTTTGACCCCTACCTGGACCCGGACCGGCTCGCTGAAACCGGCCGGATCGCCGAATCCGGCCTCCGGCAGATCAGGCAAAACATGCTGGATGATCCGTTCGTCACCGGCTTTCTGATCAACCCTGCCGGCACGGCAACGGCATTTACCATCGAAATCGACGACCGGGAAAACAACTACGAGGTCCGTAACCGGGTGATTGCTGCCATGAACGGGATCCTGGCCCCCTACGACTACGACTTCCGCATCTCCGGCATCCCCTACTTCCGAAACCAGTATGTCAACTACCTGAACGACGAGATCATCATCTACATCGTCATCTCCTCGCTGCTGATCATTTTCCTGCTCTGGCTGCTCTACAGAAGCGCCCTGGGCGTGCTACTGCCGATGCTCATCGTATGGACCACCCTGCTGATGACCATTGCCCTGATGCAGCTCACCGGCGGCTACCTGGAGATTATGAGCAGCACCATCGCCCCGATCCTGCTCTGCGTGGGCGTGGCCGATGCCGTCCATATGATCTCCAAATACGACGATGCCAAACTGCAGGGGCTTTCCAAAAAGAAGTCGATCCTCGAGATGCTGATGACCCTGGGCAGCGCCACATTCCTCACCAGCATCACAACTGCTATCGGCTTCGCCACCCTCGCGAGCAGTTCGGTCGTGCCGATGCAGCGGTTCGGCCTCTACACCGCCCTGGGCGTGCTGATCGCCTACCTGATCACGATCATCTTCCTGCCGGCCGCCCTCCGGCTCTCCTCCCGGCAAAAAGTTTTCAACGAACAGAGAAGCCGCATCTACCCTGCCGTCGGCCGGTTTCTGGAGAAAATCTCCCGCATCAACAAAAAGCACCACAGGAAGGTGATTGCCGTCACCGGGGTGATCACACTCGTGGTCGGCGCCGGGATGGTGCATTTGAAAGTGGACGGTCGGGTGTTTGACGATATCAATGAGGACTCCCGGCTGATTCAGGACAGCCGCTTCTTCTCGGAAAAACTGGCCCCGCCTTTTCCGATGGAGTTTATCTTCAATACCGGCGAGGAGGAAGGAGTTTTTGATCCCGGCTTTATTGCATCCCTGGCTGAATTTGAAGCCTGGCTGGCGGATTTCGATGAGGTGCAGCGGGTTACATCATTCCATACGGTTGTCAATCAGATTCATAAAGTGATGAACCCCGGCAGTGAGGCGGAGTATCCCGAATCGGCTTCGCTTGTCGCGCAATACATCCTGCTTCTGGAGATGAATGAATCGGAGAACCTGGATCGCATCGTCGATTTCGGGTATCAAACCGCGCGGTTCACCGTGCTCATTGAAGATGCCGGTTCCTACCGGGTCAACCAGATGCGGGATGCGATCGACGACTACCTGGCCGGGCACTTTGGCGGGCAGGTCGAAACCACGATTACCGGGACCACCATTCTGAGTGCCAACCTGACGGAGATGATCGTCTGGTCCATTGCCTGGAGCATTCTGCTGGCGATTACAGCCATCGCCCTGATCATGGCGTTTCTGTTCCGGAATCCGATGCTCACTTTCATCTCCATGATCCCGAACCTCATCCCGCTCGTGATCATTGCCGGGGTTCTGGGCTGGCTGGGCCTCGACATCAGGCCGTCCATTGCCGTCATATTCACCGTTGCCCTCGGCATCGCGGTCGACGATTCCATCCACTACCTGGCGCGCTTCCGGATCGAATATATGCGCTCCGGTGATATGGAGGGCTCCCTCAGAAAGACGACGGTGAAAACGGGACGGGCAATCATTATCACCAGTATCATTATCGTGGCCGGTTTCGGCTCGCTGCTGACCAGCACGTTTACATCCACCGTGCTGATGGGGCTGCTCGTCTGCATTACCATCCTGGCTGCCCTGATGGCTGATTTGCTCCTGCTTCCCTCCCTCTTCTACTGGATCAGGCCGAAGCTCTCGTTCACGAAAGGCGCTCCTCCAGAACCTTCACAATCTGTGAATGAATCGCCTCAGGAGCTAGAGTCGCATCCAGTGTAAGAAACCGCGGATTTTCTTCCGACAGGAGGTCGAATCCCCGGGCGACATCCCGGAAAAACTGCCGCCCTGAGCTCTCCATACGGTCTTTGGCGGCGCCGGCGGTACGTTTTTCCGCTTCCTCCGGGTCGATCTTCAGGTAAAAGGTAATATCCGGAACCAGGTCGTGGCCGGCCAGCCGGTTGAGCGATTCAATCTGGCCCAGGGAGGCCGATTGCCGCCCGTACCCCTGGTAGGCTGTGGTGGAGTCGTAGAAACGGTCGAGAATGACCAGCTCGCCGGCACTGAGCCGCGGTTTAACCTTTTCGGCGATGAGCTGCGATCGGGCCGCGGAAAACAGCAGCAGTTCGGTGGCCGGATCCATCTCATCTTTGGAGTTGAGCAGAAGAGCCCTGATTTTTTCCGAGAGTTCCGTCCCTCCCGGTTCGCGAAAAACCGAAAACGGGATATCCCTTTCCGTCAGCCAATCTTTCAGCAGGCCGATTTGTGTGGATTTTCCGCAGCCGTCTATGCCCTCGAAGGTTATCAGCAAAATAGTGGTTTTTTAGGGTCAAAAGTCATCCAGCAAATCGATCGGTTCTTTGGGCAGGGCGATGGCAAGTGCGATATAGATCAGGATCATGCTTCCGTAACCGAAGATAGTGGCGATGGCGAATATCAGCCGCACCATCGTGGAGCTGATCCCGAAATACCGGGCCAGTCCGCCGCAGACTCCCGATATCTTCTTATCCGTACGCGATTTGAACAGCTTCTTCTGCTGCGACATCGCATAGGAGTCATAATCACCGGAGAATTTTTTGCTGCTTTTTGATCCGGATTTGCCCTTGCTTTCGCTTTTATCCGCCGAGACACCTTTTTTGCCTTCCGGGTAAAGAAATGCATCGAGCGGATCGGCGCCCGCCGAATAGGAACTGGTTGTTTTACTGCTTTTCATTTTCTTTTCCTTTTTTTCGCTTGCAATGAAACCGAATCCGACCAGTGCAACTAATCCTCCGCCGATCAGCGGCAGCACATTCAGCAGGCCACTGAGGTCGGGCCCCGGTGTGAAACCGAAGGTATTTGCCATAAACGACTGCGCCATGACCGTCATGGCCACAAAAACCATCACAAGCCCCGTGATGGTTGAAAAGTTCCAGAAATTCGTCCCGTTTTTGTTCTCCTCACGCATATACTCCTCGAGGGTAGAGCGAAGCTCTTCATCCTCAAAATGGAACGCCTGGTCTGATTGTATCCTGTCTTCCGTTTTTTCCTTTGTCATTTTTTAACCTCTTCTTTATTACCTCCTCAATAGAATACGTAGAGAATCGTGCTTCTGTTTCACCCGGCCTTAAATTTCTCCGGGCTTTTTTTGCTAACCGCGGAGACGCAGAGACGCAGGGAATTAATATAACCACAGTTATACACAGAGTTTTGCACAGATTTTCACAGTTAATCATATTTTGTGCAATTCTGCGAATTACATTGCGTAACACCCTGTTTAAATAATCCTCTGCGCCTCCGCGTCTCTGCGGTTATAATAACCCTCCGCGTCTCAGCGTCTCCGCGGTTCAAAAACATTACATCTTTGCGAACCTTTGCGTCCCCGCGCCTCTGCGGTTATAATAACCCCCTCGGTTAATATATCCCTTTTTCCGTAACCAGGTAATCCAGCCTGACATCAAATTCTTCCACCGGAAGGGGATCGCGCTGCAAAAAGACCTCAAAAAGCAGCCCGGCTTTCAGGGCCGGTGTCTGGCTCAAAAACCGGTCGTAAAAACCCAATCCATACCCAAGCCTGTGTTTCTGCCTGTCGGCGGCGATCATGGGAACCAGCACCAGGTCCAGTTCATCAGCCCCAACCTCTTCCCCATCCACCGGCTCCGGGATGCCCCACTTGTTCTTCTCCAGTTGTTCATCGCCGCGGTACAGGTAGTGCCTGAGCTCCCTGGTCTTCTCCTCGGATTTGGGAATCACCACCCGCTTGCCATCGCGGACAAGCTTCTGCAGGATCGGCCCCGTATCCACCTCGCCGTTCTTGTCAATCGTCATAAAACAGTGCACCGTCCGTGCGTCACGGAAAGGTTTCCAGCCGGCCAGGTGGCCCAGTATCTGCTCGCTATACTCTTCCCGCAATCGGCGGCCCATCTGCCTGCGAAGATTGAGATACCGGCTTCTCAACTTCCGTTTTTCACTGGCGATCGATGTCATGATACCCCGGTTACAACTGTACGATTTTATGGGAGTCCGGCACTTCATCCTCAAGGGTCTCAATCAGCCGGTCCCACAGGTCACATCCGTATTTGTTCATATAAAAAATGAGTGCTATCTGCCTCTCCTGCAGGCTTCCGCCGGGAAAAAGATTCTCCTTGATCCGCCGGATGCGGTTCAGCTGGATCGATTCCTGTTTCTTTATAGACCGGTAGGTTTTCTTCTTGAGTCCTTCGATTTCATTGTTAAACACTGTGCCGGCCTTGTCAGCGGCGGCCTCGAGGGTCGGATCAATCAGGCGGATCTGTTTTTTTTGCTCCTCGGTGATCTCGCTGACACTCTGCTGCCAGGCGGAGAAAAGTCCTTCCACATCGTGGCTGTCGGTCCTTTCAACGTACAGGGCTTCAACATCTTCGATGCGGCCGGCAAATTCGTGCATTTCCAGGGGCAATTCATTCATGATCCGGTCAATGGCCGGCTCTTTCAGGGTGATGCTGAACCGCGGCAGGAGCAGCGGCATCTGCTGGCCCATCCATTCATAGGCACTTTTCATCTGTCCGAAATAGGCCAGTTCCCCCGGCCCGGATACGTAGGCCAGGGTCGGCAAAAGCCGGTCCTGCATGATCGGCCTGAGAAAGACATTGGGAGAGAAATTCTGCGGATTATTGCGGATATCATCCAGCAGCTCCTTTCCATTCCAGGAGCGGCCGTTTCCGGATACCCACCGGCTGCCATCCCGCTCCAGTTTCTGCCGGCCCAATCCGGGATCGAGATAGAACAGATTCGATTCTTGCACCATCGCCTGACGGGTGTATCCGGCCCCTTCCAGGCTGCTGCTCTGCCGGTCGAGCCGCTCGAAAAGCTCCCCGTGCCGATCGGCCGCCCGCACCATCGGCTCACTGATCAGCTTTTTGATGGCAGGGTCATCGCTGCCGGCCAGAACAATCCCGTAATCGCCAAACAGGTGCAGCATCCAGCCGGCAAACGCCTCCCGGAAGGTGACCCCTTCCCTGTAGAACTGTTGCAGTTCCCCGATCAGCTTGTCGGAAAAATCCGATACTGGCATGATATCAAACAGTTCATCTTCAAACCCGGCAAACGCCCGGCCCAACCTTTCCCTTCCCACCGGAAGGCTGCCGCTGCCATTCTTCAGATGCAGTTTCCGGTAGACATCATCCTGGAGCAGCCCCACCTCACCGGCCTCCTCATAGTCGTGATCTTCATCAGCCAGCCAGAATACCGGGACGACCGGCCGCTTCAGCAGTTTCTCCCATCGTCTTGCATAGAGAATGGCTGTAATGGTCTTGTAAACGGTAAACAGCGGCCCGCCATAGAGCGTGAGCTGCTGGCCCGTAACCACCGCCAGGCCATCAGGCTCCCGCAGTTTCTCTATCCCGGCAAAGGTTTCTTCGGGTGCATCAAACAACCGGTTAAACGCCGTCAGTGCATCAGCGGAACGATCCCGGTGTCCGGGGAAGGCAAAGTTTTCGGCCCGTTCAGCGACCCGTTCCTCATCAAATGGATGTGCCTCATAGAAAGTGGCAAGCGAATCTGAGTGCCGGATGTAGTTACAAAACAGCTCTGAAAACGGGAGTTTCTCAAAAGGATAGGATCTACACTCCACGTCAGCTCTTTAATTTTGAAATTTGATCCCGGATCTTGGCCGCTTTTTCATAATTCTCCGTCTCAATGGCGGTCTTGAGCTCCACTTCAAGCTTTTCGAGTTTGCTCATCTCCTTTTTGGATTCGGCTGATGGCGCCCCGGCCTCGGCAGCAGGCTCCTCACCGGCTTCTTCCGATACGATGCCGGCTTCATTCAGGACTTTGCTGTCCACATTGATTTGTGCGCCGAAGCGAATGGCCAGTGCGATGGCATCACTCGGCCGCGCATCCAGCTCAATCACTTCACCGTTTTGTTCATAAAGAATCTGGGCGAAAAACGTGCCCTCATTGAGATCGTTTATATAGACTTCCTTTACCGTGGAATCAAAACTCAGAATTATATTTTTCAGCAGATCGTGCGTCATGGGACGCGGCGGTTTGATACTCTCCAGCTCAAGTGCAATGGCTTGTGCTTCAAACGTCCCGATGATAATGGGCAAGCGTCGATTGCCTTCAACTTCGTTTAATATCAACGCATAAGCCCCGCCGCTGCTCGGGCTGGTGGATAGGCCCAGGATATCCATTCTAATTTTACTCAAGGTCTTACCTTTTTTGGTTTAGAATTACGTCACTTGAAATGTAACCAATTTTCTACAACGAGATAAATATCTCTTCATGATTTTAAACAAAGCAGAGCCAAGTACAATTCAAAGCAGTATTGAGCTTAATAGTTCCGGCTGCTTTCACAAGAAATCGAAACCTGCACAAAAATTGAGCCCCGACCGTCGTCGGGGCAACGCTGTTTTTTACATATCGCACTAAAAAATTACCCCAAAATTAACTCAAATCATTGTCATGCAATCAATTGCATGATATTAGCAACAATTATTATTAGAAACTGCGAATTTGGCAGAACATTTTGATTAGAAAACGGCCAAAACGGCTTTTCCATATTGTCCGGGGCTAAAATTAGCCTGAGGCTACATTAATATTTTATAAACATTTAGCAAAGCTATTGCTATTCTCAGCCAGCCACATTATCTAATGGGTGAGTTATGTCGTATCATCCATAATGCTGATAAAATTCCGATGGATGAACGGACTCAGCATATCAAAGAGAGAGTGAATATTAATGAACTCAGGAAGTATGAAAATACCGATATTAGCAATCATAATGGTCACTTTTGGCTATCTCAATGGCCAGGCTCAGAGTGACTTTCAGATGGATACCTATTACCTGACTACCAGCCAGGGGCTGGAAGTATTCGTCAATGACCGGTCTGTGGGCAATACGCCGCTGGTCTTGCCGCTTGCCGACGGACAAAGAAGTACGCTCGACTTCCGAAGAAACGGCAGAAGTGTGATGAGAATGGTCGTGCATCCCAACCGGGTGGCCAATGTGCGAAATGCAAGATCGGCTCCA
Source organism: Balneolaceae bacterium (assembly GCA_007118695.1). GTDB lineage: Bacteria > Bacteroidota > Rhodothermia > Balneolales > Balneolaceae > SKRC01. The sequence goes on from SKRC01000015.1 coordinate 9,990, forward strand.
AACTGGTATGGCAATGAGCACCTCGCCCGGGGTTATAGCGGCTATACGCTGGCCTCTGCAAGTGCTTCCTCCAGGTCGCTTTCCATCAGCATCAACAAGGCTAAGAACGATGCCGTCAACAAGATTGCCGACGGACGAAGGGGCAACCGGCAGGCAGGCTCCCGGTCAGGACTGATTTCCCAGTCCTCATCGGATGCGCAAATCCTTGAGTGTTATATTTTGTATGATGGCACAAGCTTCCATACCTATGTGCTGGTGGGAATGCCGAATTGACGAAAGGCGGACGAAGATTTTCTTGAGGATTTCCCTTCTGTGGATCGGAAACAGGCGATTGCCCTTATTGAGCGAGCTCAAAAACGTGTTGCCGATGCCAAATGATCCGGATTCTTCTCGACGAGTGTTTGCCCGTCAAGCTTAAGTACAGATTTCAAGAGAGTGGTTCTGATTTACGTATATCAACGGTTATATTTCTAATCGAGATTTTCCAAGATTTCGTATTTAGTGGAATCAATATGCCCTTCTTTTTAGGCTTTTTTAGCCTATTTAATTTGCAAATGTTCGCATATATGCTAACTTTTCCAGATGCGCGTTATAGAGTTCTATCGAACAGAATCTGGAAAAAGTCCGGTGAAGGATTTCCTCAGAAACCTTCCAGACAAATATTCCAGGAAAATTGCCTGGACGCTCCGGGTGGTTCGAGAAGAAGAAGCTGAAAAATACGGATGACATTTGGGAAGTCAGGGCAACTCTTGGAAGTAATACATTCCGGATTTTAGGTTTTTTCGATTGTTCAAAGATGATTGTGCTAACCAATGGTTTTGCAAAGAAAAGTCAAAAAGTACCCAAACAGGAAATTAAACTTGCTGAACAACGCAAGCAGGATTATTTACGGAGGAAAGAACAATGAAAAAGGATGATTTGGAAATTTTTATTGAAGAGAAGAAAAAGGAAAGCCCGGAATTTGCCGAGAACTTTGAAGAAGGGTACCTGAATTTTAAGATCGGGGTCATTCTTCGACAGGCGAGGGAAGAAATGGGAGCGACTCAGGCACAGATAGCGGAAAAGTTAAATACAACGAAGTCGGTAATCTCCAGAATGGAGAATCATGCTGAAGATATTAAGCTTTCTACACTGACCAAGTATGCAAGAGCCCTTGGAAAGAAACTGAAGCTCGAAATTCAGTAGCTACGAAATATAACAAGCAGTTCGAGCGTCCGAAATCGTTCGGGCCGTCGTTGCACACAAATAAACCCCGGCAGGAAATACGGGGCAAAAATCCATATCTTACAGTTTACCCGTATTTATAACCGGGAGAATTAAACCCGGGGTAAGGCAGGATACAATCTGACCATGAAACATACGTATACGTTGATTATAACCGCGTCGATACTGCTGATATCCGCGTGCCAGCTTGAAAATGAAGAGGCGCCGGAGCTGCAGTTTGAAATGACCGAACATATTTTCGAACACCCGGAGTGCCAGACCATCGAGGGGCCGTGTGTGACCCTGCAATTCATCTATCCAGAATTCCGGGGGGATGACCGGCTGACCGAACGCCTGAGGGCGTGGACGCAACAGAGAATCTATGACATTAACGGAGATTCCGACGTGGCCGACCCCGAACAGATGGCCCGGGAATGGTTTAACGACTACGATTATTACGCAGCTGAAATTGAGAATTATAACATCTCCTGGACTCTGGAGCGGCGGGTGGATATTGTGTACACCACCCCGGCCCTGGTAAGTATTCACTACAACGAGTTCAGTTTTACCGGTGGCACCCACCCCTCCCAGGTGGATATATTTCGGTCTTTCAACAGGTACAGCGGGGAAGAGATCACCCTGTCCGAGTTGACCCACGATCAATCCCAACTGGAACTCCTGTACGACCTTGTGGAGGAACAATTTCGCTATTCCTATGAACTCCTTGAGGATGAGGATCTTGAAGATGCCGGGTACTGGTTTATGGACAATGACTTCCACCTGACCGAAAATTTTGCCTTTACCGATTACGGTATCCTGTTCTACTTTAATGTTTATGAAGTGGCTCCCCATGCCACCGGGCCCATTGCCGTGGAAATCCGCTACCGCGACCTGGAGACCATTCTGCATTCCCAATGGCTGCATAAACATGGACAATTGAGCTTGCGATGAGTAAAAACGAACCATTTGATGCCGTCGTGGTCGGGTCGGGGCCGAACGGGATGGCCGCGGCACTGAAACTGGCCCTGGAGGGGTTATCGGTCAAAGTATTTGAAGCCGAAGAGACCATCGGCGGCGGCACCCGGACCCTGGAGCTGACCGAGCCGGGCTTCCGGCACGATATCTGTTCGGCCATTCATCCCATGGCAGCATCTTCGCCCTTCCTGAGGCAGCTTCCCCTGCACGAATACGGGCTTGAATGGATCTACCCCGAGCTGCCGCTTGCCCACCCAATGGACGACGGGCCGGCTGTGGTTCAGCACCACGAGCTGGAGAAGATGAACGAGGAACTGGGGGATGATTTCAAGGCGTATCAAAAACTGTTTAAACCGCTCAGGGATGCCTGGGATGAACTGACGGTCGATCTGCTGTCGCCCCTCGGCCTGCCTGCCCACCCCATCCGAATGGGCCTGTTCGGATTCAAGGCCCTGCAGCCTGCCGAACGGCTGACCCGGCGGTTTTCCGGCGAGCGGGCTAAAGCGCTCTTTGCCGGACTGGCCGCCCACAGCCTATTGCCGCTCGACAAACCGGCCACCGCGGCCATCGGCCTCGTGCTGGGTGCGGCCGCTCACAGCGTCGGCTGGCCGCTGCCGAAAGGCGGATCCCAAATGATTACCGAGTCCATGAAAGCCTATTTCGAATCCCTGGGCGGGGTTGTGGAAACCGGCACAAAAGTGACGAACATGGAGATGCTGCCGCTCAGCCGGGCTGTCCTTTTTGACCTGGGGCCCCGGCAGGTGTCTTCGATCATGGGCGGGAATTTCCCCGATGCCTATCACAAAAAGCTGCAAAAATTCCGGTATGGTGCCGGGGTCTTTAAAATCGACTACATCCTCAGCGAGCCCGTCCCCTGGAAAGATCCCCGATGCAACCGCGCGGGGACGGTTCACGTTGGCGGCACCCAGGCTGAAATCATGGAATCCGAAGCGGCGATGAGCCGGGGCCGGCACCCGGAAAAGCCCTATGTCCTGCTCGCCCAGCAGAGCCTGTTTGATGAGACACGGACCCCGGATGACAGGCAGACGCTGTGGGCGTACTGCCATGTGCCCAATGGCTCCGAAGAGGATATGACCCGCCGGATTGAAGCGCAGATCGAGCGGTTTGCGCCCGGCTTCCACGATGTGGTGCAAACGCGGCGGACGAAAACAGCGGCGGGATTTGAGGCCTACAATCCCAACTATGTGGGCGGGGACATCAACGGGGGCATCCAGGATCTGCCGCAGCTTTTTTCCAGGCCCGTCTCCTTCTATGAGCCCTATGCCACAGCGGCCAAAGGCATTTATATCTGTTCGGCCTCCACGCCTCCCGGCGGCGGTGTCCACGGCATGTGCGGCTACCACGCCGCCAAACTGGTGATGCGCCAGGAATTCAGTGAACAGTGATCAGTGAACAGTGAACAGTGATCAGTAAACAGTGAACAGTTATCAGTAAACAGTGAAAAGTGAAATGAAAATACTCACTACTCAATACTATATACTCAATACTCAAGAACCGATAAACCCCGCA
>SKRC01000253.1 GCA_007118695.1 Balneolaceae bacterium
AGGCTCAAGGTTCAAGGTTTCAAAATGCATCTTGTATCATGCACCCTGTATCCTGTAATAAAGTATCTGCGCAAGAATTCAATGACAGATCTGCATATCAGCTCAATATCTGGCTACTGACTCCAAAGAGCGTGTGTTCGATTTACAACCTCCCCACAGCCCAGAGCAGACCGTTGGCCACTTTGTCGAGGAAAACCGGTTCCTCGAAAACATCATTATTATGGCCAAGGCTTGTGGCAAAAACTCGTGTTCCATGAAACTCATGGGTCCAGCTTACCGGATGATACTTTTCCGTTTCCGGTCCGTAAGCCCGTGCAAGCGGGGTAATATCACCCCATAATTGTTCGACAATATATATTTCATCCACAGGAGTCATCCATCTTTCGGGAAATCCATTCATGATCGGATGATCCGGGGCGACGTTTTCAAGTTCAAACTCTCGCTGGCTTTCATGAGCCATCGACCGAAGCCCCATAAATTCAAACCAGGGATCAGCCGGTTCGGCAAAACGGTAACTGTGGACAGCAGCATGAATCAGCACAGCTGGAGTTCCTTTATGATGTTCGACAAAATGTGCAACAAAATCGGAGTCTGTCACCCGACCAAAACCGGTATTATGAATCACTACATCGAAGCCTTCAGCCCAGTTCTCCTCCTTCAGGATAGATACATGATAGTCGGGCTCACCATCACCTTCATGGACAATTGTCCATTCAATGCCCTCTCCCACCCGCTCATTGATTGCTTCAGTTAACATTTGTTCCTGTGCCTCGTAATCGTGCCATCCGCCTCCGGTAATCAGCAGCACCCGGATCGGCTGCTCTCCTGCCGGTGAACAGGAAACTGTAGCAATCGCTAAAAGAACTACCAGCCATTTGGGATTGAATAAAATCTTATTTGAGTTAATCATACGGAGTAAATATTTTAATTATGTCGAATATTATCAATAATTTAGTAAATATATATTTGTGTCCGTGAGTAAATTGGCAGTATTTTGAAAACAAATTCGATGAGTACACATCCACAGTGCAGCTTACGATCGTCTACACGAAATCACGAATTCAAATCGATTAAAATTTAAAACCCAATATTTTATTGTTACACAATTAGTTACAAGGAATCACCTTCTTCTTAACCGGACACTACCGATTTTCAACAAATAAATATCCTTACCACCTGCCACTGCCACCTGCAACTACCACCTACCACCTGCCAACTGTTCACTGCCACTGCTACTGCTACTGCCAACTGATAACTGCCACTGCAAATGCAAATGCACTGACACACTGTAGCCCTGACACACTGATAACTGATAACTGCACTACCGAACCACCGCCTCATGGGAATGCTCTTCATTGAAAGGCAGGGCTTCATCGCCGCTCAGGCCGAGCCGCTCGTTGATCGCACGAAGGTGATGATCCACCCCTATTTCACTACCCGGAATAAAGCCCGGTACGGTAATCACCTGGGCCAACACCCCGCCGTAGCCCCGGTGCATCACTCCCCTGGGCAAATAAATCAGATCGCCAACATCCAGCTCATATTCCTTAATCAACTCATCCACCTGGGATCTTTCTACCTGGTCAGGCCTGGTAATCATATCTGTTTTCTCACTGGTAATCAGTTTGGCACCCGGTACCACCATCTGAACCAGGTAAAACTCATCAAAGCCCCCTTCGACCGGATGATAATGGCTGAAGGAATCGTAAATCCTCACCCGGTGAGCGTTCAAGGCGTGATAGATATATTCTCCCACATCTTCTTGCCAGGTCAGCAGAATACGCCGGTAGGCGTCGATATCCGTGGCACACCCGCCGGGGACATCGGTAATATTCGGGTCCCAGTCGGGGCGTATAAATGCCGGCAAAACATGCTTTGGCTTTACCGGGGTTTTAAAAACCAGCAAACCCATGTCGGTATCGAACTGCAGTTTTTCACCTTCGTGCAGCATCAGAATATCACCGACAATGGCTTCCGACTGTTTTTCAGAACCGGTTTGATCATAAACCGTTGCATTGCCTGTCACATCCTGATTTGTGACTCCGTCAATTTCCTGGACAAATATCACCTGCGTATAATCCTGTGGCTCTACGTTGCGGGTGGCCGATAAATAGGTCATATCATACCCCGGGTTTCGCTCTTTAAACGCTTCCCGGATGGATTCGAAATCCTTGTTATCCACACCATTGCTTACATTCGCAATCTGAACTCCCGGTTTTTGAGCCTGAATTTCCTGAGCCATACCAGTTAAATGGATTAATTGGAAAAGTAATACAGCAAGTGTTAAAATTTTCAATGTACCACGCTTTTCATTAATAATAACATGAATTTTCAGTCAACGGATTAACATCTATCAGACATTCACATTCAATTTACAATATCTCCTCTTATAAAATATGAGATATCCAATATCTGCCGTCCCGGGAACATCTCAATGTGCAAAAAATAATCACTTTCAACAAGACAGTACGAAAAACTGGACATTTCAGTTTGAATTTGATAAATAATTAAATAAATGGATGGATGGGAGAAAGGACCCAGGGATGGGTTATCAGATTAGGGAGGTTATTATAGAAAATCTTCAAATTAAGCTATCTGGTAAATGAGGACAGGTCTATTCATTTCAATAGTCATCCTGCTTTTGTCTTCAGCAGCACTTGCACAGAAGGCGGAGCAGGACATGCCCTCAACTGACTATCAGATGGTTTTTGTACCGGGAGGAGAATTTCAGATGGGTGATCTTTTTTATGAGTATAATCAGGATGCCCTTCCGGTTCACAAAGTCAAAGTGGATGATTTCTACATGGGCCGGTACCCTGTTACATATGATGAGTACGATGTATTTGCCAGCAATTACGGGTATCCCTTGCCCGAAGACAACGGACTTGGAAGAGGGCAAAGAGCGGTGGTTAACGTTAACTGGGATGAAGCCCTGGCCTTCTGCGAATCCCTCGGCTACCGTCTTCCAACCGAACAGGAGTGGGAATATGCGGCCCGTTCGGGTGGCAAAAAGGAGATGTTTGCCGGAACGAACAATCGCGACAGCCTGAACTATTTTTCCTATTTCCAGTTTAACAGTCCGCCTGTAAGCCGTCAGGTCGGGGGCAAAAAACCAAACGGGCTCGGTATATACGACATGAGCGGTAATGTCTACGAATGGATCGGAGAGTGGTATCAGCAATACCATACAGATCCTGCAAGATGGGACTTTTATCCCCTTGACAAGAAAGATTTCCGGGTGATACGCGGAGGAAGTGTCCTGCAACTTCCATTTACCATCCGGACCTACTGGCGGGTGTATACGTTTCGGGATAACAGGAGCCGGGAAATCGGCATCCGTTGTGTACAACCACTCGATTGAGGCTTATTACCCGTTCCTGGTTAACATTTAACCCAAAAATATCGCCGGACCTCATTTGACTCTGGTATTCGTGATCGAACTTAAATCCTGATTAAAAGGCTTTGATAAACCAGGTGTTTTGGTCGAATACAACACCGGTGCAAAAATAAAACCGCAGCATAGATTATCTATTCGAGGATTTGATTTTTGCGACAAGGCAGTTACACTTTTTACCGGACGCGGAACCAATGACGGAGATTTTGGAGAATATCCGGCCACTGGAACTAAAATCGAAACTCCCATGTGTGAAGTTGTCTACTTCAATGACGATGGCAAACTGACAGCCGGTGAACTCTACTATGATTTGATGACCATGCTGATGCAGCTCGGGCATATCAAAGAACCGGCCAAGCAGTAGAATCAGAGACCGGGGAGAATTGAATTCTTCCCCGTTTTTTTAGTTGAGGCATCAACAGTCCCGAACTGCATAACCTGCCACCTGCTACTGCTCCCTGCCACTGCCACTGCCACTGCC
>SKRC01000175.1 GCA_007118695.1 Balneolaceae bacterium
CTAAACGACTTTCGCTTCCTCTCTCCATTAATTATTTCAAAAAACCGAATGTAGTAGAGATCTCCTCTTTTTTTAAGACTTGCCATATGCTATTTGTTTGATTTATAAATTGAATATTTAGTTCGGGTGCATTTACAATATGTGAGCCTGATTTTGCAATCGACTTTGTGAAGATTGTATCGAGGTAATTCCCTTATTCTACAATTCTACAGCTCAGTGAACAAATGTACCCACTTTTGTACCCACTAATTTCGCTATTTATGGCTAAAAGTGAAAATCTTTCACAAGCAAGATTGGAGAGAAAAGAAGCTTGGATATAAAAAAATCGCCTTCTATTTATCATAAAAGGCGATTTTTAAGTATATATTAGAAAAGAAAAAATTGTGGGCCCGGGAGGATTTGAACCTCCGACCAATCGATTATGAGTCGACTGCTCTGACCACTGAGCTACGGGCCCTGGGTTGTTTAAACGGCGATTTTACCCCTCACTGAGGGATTTGTGATTTAGAATGGACACCAATTTGGACACCAAAGCATTTTTCTCCAAGCCGAATATTCGGTAATGGACACCAATTGCAATATGTCATTTATTTGTTGTCATCATTTTTCATCACTATCACTCGCTAACTTTTGTTAGCTGACAAAGATAGGTATAATGTTTAGAATACTTCAAAAGATTATTTGTCCGAATCTGAAATTCTATACTCTAACATTCTTACTAACAGTTTACTGACTTTTATGGTCATTTTATTCCAATTCTCATCTTTCTCTGATCGCTTAATCCTTTATCAAATTCCTCAAGAAGATGATCTGTACTCTTTATCCTAACGTAACTCACCCCTCCATCATTTACATTACACTCATTAGTATCAAACATTTTCCCTTTCCCGGTTAGCAACCATGAGCCACTACAGCCGTGATTCGTGTTGCTCAAAATCACGAAACAACACCATGGGTTTGAGAGGCCATACAAGAGTTGATTCATGACAGTAAACAGGAATTCCCAGAGTTCTGGAAGAGCGCAAACAGGGCTATGCAATTATTAGGGTGAGCGAGAGTACCCTGTATAAATTCTAAAAGTTTAACTTTTATGAATGTTTTGTTATGGCTCACTTATTATCGCTTGCCTATTATTGTTCGAAATCAGTCAAATAAATACCTATTGATTATGAACAATCCACTTCGCTTTATCACTGAACTTCTGAAACGTCCAATCTATGAGGTAATATGGGTGTTCTATATGATGGTAATTAATTTGGGTGAGTAGCAGGCCGGGTTTTAATCATCCAGAATTCAACATAAATACACGCCCCAATGATTAAAAAGTATATCTTGAAGATCATCATAAACAGCCGCCTCTTTTCGGCACTTCTTGTCCTGACTATTTTTTATCTGCTTAACTACCATGCCACCGATCTGGTTCGGCTTTTCTTTCCCGGCATAACAGGCTATCCGCTCTGGGGTGGCCGCATGGTTGTGGAAACCGCTGGCTGTATTGTCGCTGTGATGGTACTGTACAAAACCTGGTACAGGTGCCATTGAAGAGATGGCAATGATCAAACCGGTTCACACCGCTTTTTTGCTGGCATTTGTGGCCACGCTGCCCATGTCGATTTCATTCGGAATCAGCAGTTCGTTTGTCCCCGATGCCGATGCCATGCGGGTTCTTTTCTTTACAATCCTGTCGCCTGTTACGGAAGAGATCCTGTTTCGCGGCTTTGCCTTCTGGATGCTCTACCGGTATGCCCGGCTCGGATTCTGGACGGCCGCACTGCTGCCGGCAGCCATATTCGGGCTGATGCACATGGCCCAATCGCAGGAGTTGTTTGAACGGATCGGCATCATCGCCATTACCGGGGTGGGCGGCATCTGGTTCAGCTGGCTGCTGATGAAGTGGGAGAATCTCTGGGTGCCGATCGCCTTTCATGTGCTGATGAATTTCTGGTGGGAAATAATTGATGCCGGTGCAAATGCCCTCGGGGATGTGGCAGCGAATATGGCTCGTGCGGCTACCGTTCTGCTCTCAATTCTGTTTACCATCTGGAAGGATAAGCTGCCGGATTTATTGAGGGCGGATGGCAATCAAAAAGATTTCAAGGAAGCGATTAAGATGTAAACCGGAACAGTTCTAATTAACCGGCGGGCGAGATCTCTATTCCAATCGGAAGAATTTAAAGAGGAGGTCATTCTTCGGGCCGCAACTAAACCTGATGGGCATCGGGCAAATGGCAGTGCCCCGGAAGTTAAAAAACGGGATCGGCACTTCACTTATACGCAACGATGCCGGTTTACTGAAGTCCTGAATAGATGATGCCTGAATTGCCCTGCAATGAAAATGAACGGTATAATCAGAGAATAAAATATTTTGCAGACGACTGGGCGGGAGTACATTTATTTTGCATTTTTTGGTTTGAATTTCAAATCGGCATACGAGACTGCAAACTTATAGTGACAGCAGCCAGCCAAATGTTATAGTTCGAAACAACTTGCAGATGAAGGGCGGGGTATAAACCATTACGGAGATGATGCAGAAATTGGAGTCGTAAACTCTGCCTGTGTTTAATGTTGCTACAATGGTTATTTGTTAAACCTTTCTCCGGACAACAACCAGGAACCCATTTTTTTAGCGGCTTCGCTTTATTCCATGGAGTGGGACATAAACGGCAATTTTTATGCTTGTACCAGCCACAGAAAACATAGAAGTGTTATTGCTACATGGATCCCATAGATTTATTCTAAAAAACGTCTCAGGTAATTGATTTGCCCCAGGTGATATGAAAGATGGGTTGCCAAATGAACCAGGAGAAAACCATTTGTCATTTCATACCCAAAGATTTTTTCTGTGTATACTTCCTCCAAATCGTCCCTGTTCATCTGCCTAATTGTAGATAAAACAACATCTTTGACTTCGTCTACTTGTATAAGTAGAGTGTTCCTGGGCACATCCTTTAAATTGAATTCTGCGTGGCGGTCTCTCACATAATCGGTCTGGCCAATGTTTTTACCAATATAGGTATTTAAATTGCCAGCCAGGTGCAGACACAGATTGCCTGCCGGGTTTGTAATATTACCGTTTGTTTTCCAAAGATTGCTTTCCTGTTCAAACGCTTCGATTTCGACTCTAAGACGGTCAAGATCCCGTTCATAAATTTTTATAAGTTCGTCAATCATTAGCTCGGTTTTATAATTAGAGGTCAATGGTCATTTTTTCTGATATTTTCTCAATCAGAACAGCCACCTGGTACTCAATACGTTTCACTTCGCGCAGAACAGATTTTTTTTGCATTTGAAGCCATGTCCACAGTTTAATCATGCCGGCAAACATCAATGCGATAAACATAATTGACCCGAAGTATAACATTTCATCTGCACTTTCTGCTGTGAACAGTTGATAGCCTGAGTAAAAGGCAATTACCGCAACAACCAGGTGAACGATGGCCATGACAGCCGTTACCCAGGCCAGTTTTCCGGAATAAATACCGGTCATGCTTTTAAATAATCCTTCTTCTCCTTCCAGGTTCTTGTAAAATTCAGCTTCATCTTTGCTGAGCGATTGCGAAATAAGCTTATCGATTTCTTCTTTTTTCATGGTTATTCCTCGTTTTGTTATTTGATAATTTCTTTGAGTTCCTCACGAGCGTTAAACAACCGTGATTTTACGGTTTCCTCTGGTATTTCAAGCACTTTGCTGATTTACCGAAGACTTAAATTCTCCATGTAAAACATCTGTAAAACTATACGCTGGGTTGGCGGAAGTTGCTGAATGCCGGTTTTTTATTCATCATTCACCTATATAGTCGTACTATAATATGGCAGGTTCATTTGGCTTACAATTATCAGGTTAAATTGCCTTATTTAGCTTGATTTACAGCGACCGGTGTATTTAAAAATCCAACGAATAACAGGTTATATATGCTCTCTTCAAAAACAGGTTCAAACAACATACCCTGGAAAATTCTCTCGATCGAAGCGATTCTTGTCGTTTTAAGTGTGCTTCTTGCACTCGGCCTCAATAGCTGGCGGGAGGGCCGTGCCCACCAGGACCTGGCACAGCGGGTTCTGCAAACAGTGGTGGATGAGACGATTGAAAATTGTCACACGGTTCAGGAACTTCTGCCATACCACAGATCGGTTTTTGCACTGGAGAGTGAATATGAAGGATTGGGAGAGGTATTCATTCGTAATGACGCCTGGCCCTCTGCACAGTCAACCGGAGCTTCCCATCATCTGGAGTACGAGGTGGCAGTTATAATCGGATCGATTCATGCACTACAAAACCAACACCAAAGATTGGTGGAAGCCGGGATAGCTGCCGTTTATAATGCTGCTTCAAGCCTGGATCCCCGGCTGGAACGGTTTGAACAGGCGATCCGGGACGATCGCACTGACTGGCTGGCGGGCCCCCATCCAATGATGCTTGCCGACCTGATACGGATACAGTCGAATCTTCTCGAAGAATATGAGAGGCTATTCAACCTTATTGAAGAGCTATATGGAGATGCGATAGTAATCAGCGGTTCCTGTTTGAACTAATCAGCCCCGGTTAAATAATTCTGCTTAAAATTTTGAATGCAATTCCAATAAATCAACGAACCGGTTCGTACCCCCCGATAATCCCTTTTTTGGAGAATACAATTTGCCAAAGCTGCATCTTCCGGCTCCGGAAGGAGCCCGCGCCGGACAGTAGAAAATAGCGCCACAAGCGATAGAATGTATCGCCGTATTTTGGGCGCAGTACTTCCCAGCCGTTTTCGAAGTTCTCGTTCCATGCCATCAGGGTAGGGTCGTAATAATGGCCGAAATTGTGCCAGTCTTCCATTACAAAAAGGCGCTCTGTAGCGTCACCAATCTGGCGAATGGAGGGAATAACACTGTTTGGAAAAATATATTTCTCTGTGAAGGGATCAGTTGAACGGTCGGAAAATATATTGCCGATGGTGTGCAGTAAAAGCAGTCCGTCATCTTTCAGGCATTCGTCCGCTTTTTTGAAAAAAGTATCGTAGTTTCCGGGGCCGACATGTTCGAACATACCGATTGAGACTACGTGATCAAATTTACCGGTAACATCCCGGTAATCCTGCAGCCGGAACTCGACGGGAAGCCCTTCGCACAGTTCACGCCCAAGGGCAACTTGTTCTTCTGAGACGGTAACTCCCACAGCCGAAACTCCGTAGTTTTCGGCGGCATATTTCATAAAACTGCCCCATCCGCAGCCGATATCAAGAACCGTCTGACCCGGTTTTAGCCCGATTTTCCGGCAGATCAGATCCAGCTTGTTTTCCTGGGCTTCATCAAGCGTGTCGGCATTTTTCCAGTACCCGCATGTGTATGTCAGCCGGCGATCGAGCATCACCCGGAACAGATCATTCCCGCGATCGTAATGATGCTGACCCGAAAGAATCGCACGTTTTTTGTTTTGACGGTTCAGCAAACGGTCTTTTGCCAGGGTCAGTTTACGCTGCCACGACATGCGGACATCACTGAGGTCAATTCTCAACAAACGAGTGAAAAATGCATCCAGCTCTTCAGCATCCCACCAGCCTTCCATATACGATTCACCCAAGCCAAGCGCATCTTCCGTGAGAATTCGTTTGTAAAGGCGTTCATCATGAACCTGCATATCCCACGGCCGCGACCCGTTGATCTGAATATCGCCTGTTGCCAGTACATCCTCGATAATGGATCGTCTCTTGTCATCTTTAAAACCGGTTGTAACCGGAGAATTCTTTTCAGTGTTGTTCATGGCTGGTTTTTTAGTTTTTAAGTCAGAGTGTCGCAGCTCAGGTTTAAACTCAAAAAAAATCACTTAATACGAAGAATATACGGTAGGATATTCTTCTTATTTGTCTGGTATAATCGGTAAATATTTCGTGATAAACGAGAGACTAAAAAATGACACTATTCTATCTCTCATAATTTTATAACATTTGTATGATGATTTCATTTAAACAAAGGCTTTGCAAAATCAGCTCTTATTTTCTTCTTCAATAATATTCCAGGGCTGATCTTCCCGGATATAGTCTTTACCCTGCCTTTGGGCATAGAACTGATCCTACGAGGTAAAATCATTTAGAATTCTGTGAACTGTGGGATAGCCTGCATTTCTCACTAACAAATTTCTAAGTAAGAAATACAGACTGCTACCTGCCTGTAAATCCTCCTCAAATTACTTTTCCGGACAGGCACGTTTTTCCCCGATCACCAGGCACTCATCCCCGAATCGGAGTTCGATGACATCCCAGGGCGCTTCCTGCCGGACACCTGTGTACTGCCCATCAGCCGTTGGCACCAAAGTGAATGCCGGCCAGGGGCCCCTTCTGTCCTCCCTGTAAGTTTCATCTTCACCCCAAACCAGGTTCCAGTACTGATTCCAGGTCGCAAATTCTGCATAAACAAACGTCGTCCACGGCCCGGATTCATAAAACCGGCTTCCCGGTGCATTTGCAAACGTTCCGATCACATGCAGCGAATCCAGGTTTCCGATTTGATTGATTCGGCGAAGAAACGGAGCTGTGGCAGTAATTGCATCGGTCTCTTCATGAACCAAACCGGAAAGTGCATCTTTCCGGCCGGCCTGCATTTTGTCCATTGCTATTCGGGTACGTTCATTGAGTTTCGCAAACCTTATTTTCTGATCGTCGTTATGGCTAAACATCAAATCAAACACAGACTGACCCGCCACTTTGGCAACCAATCTTGTGTCATCTGCTGTGAGTTCCAGATTTCCATCATAAAGATGGTACGTTTCGGCTCTTTGATGAGCTAATGCAGAATCGGCAGACTCATCCACTTCAACAAGCGGAGGCATGACAAATGATGAATCAAATGCGGCATTGAGGATATTAGCACTCTGGCTCCTGGCCGTAACCATAGAAGTATTCCCCTGGATGTAAAAGAAGAAGTCTTTCTCGGGCAGCCATACAAAATCGGCTTCAAAAATAAGGTTACTGCCGCCGTGGGTGATCACTTTCCCCCACCTGTTGTGGTCGAAAACCCTCCAGCCATAACCGTACTCCGAGAATCCATCATTTTCTATTTCGTAACCTGTTGTCCAGCGCTTGGCCGCATCTTCATCCAGAACACCAAGTCCCTGGACGGTTTTTAACCATTTACCCATGTCTTCCACAGTGGTGTGCAGCCCGCCGTTGGCTCTTAAAACCCAGTTGGGACCGTCTTCAATCCACCCCCGTTTATGAACCAAGCCCCACGTTTCTCCATTTCGATAACCGACAGCCATATTTTCAGGGTTCCAGTCGGGAAGGACGTAGCCGGTGTTTGTCATACCGGATGGCAGCAACAGCTCGTTTCGCAAAAAGGTCTCATAATTTACTCCTGAAACCTGTTCAACGATCATGCCAAGCAACGAGTAGCCGGAGTTGGAATAAGCATGGCCGGTGCCGGGATCAAAATATAATGGCTGTGCCAAGACCCCGGCGAGATAGGTGTGTTTATCCATGGGATCTTCATCATCGCCAAACCCGGCCGTCAAACCGGATGAATGCGTAAGTAACTGGTGGATGGTGATATCCTGTTTCTCTTCGGGCACCTGTTCGAAGTATTTCGTTAAGGGATCGGTGACGGACAGCTCACCGCGGCTCTCGAGAAGCAGAATAGCCGCACCTGTAAACTGCTTGGTAATCGACGCGCTCGTCTGGATGGTGTTTGGTTTGTAGGGACGGCGGGACTCACGGTCGGCCAGCCCGTAGCCTTTTCGCAACACCACTTGATCGCCTTCACTGACGATGATGGCACCGGAGAAGCCGAAAGCTTCCATCGCAGAGAGATAGCGGTCAATGTTCACGCCGGCTTCAGAACCCTCGGCGAGCCATTCTGTTGAATGAAAAGGTGCCTGAATTGCGTTCTGTGCTGGATTTTCATTTTTCGATGTACATGCTGCTATCATGAAACTGCATATCAGGATGGTTATATACTTGAAGTTTTTCATCGTAATAAAATTAGTTATTGAAAATTTTTTCAGTGATCTCATTACATGCTGCAGTCATGCATGGCAGGTTCAAATACTATTGAAACGATCCTGCTGAGATGCCTAAATAATTTTTTACCGGATTCACGCTTTATATTCGATAAAACATGAAATCAACTGACGACTGCTAAAATTTGGGAAAAGATGCTGCCAAAAAACTACGGCGCGTTGATGGCGATGTCGCCGGTATGAGAGAGGAGGTAGGAAAAGAATTGAAAAGATTTACGGTGTAAAAAACCCGGATGATGCTCTTTTGATAAAAGCTTCAGACCTGCATGAAGCATAAAGCGGTCTGTTGAAAACTTTGCAGAAACGACTTCTATATGGTGAATCCCCTGCTTGAGCACAGCAAGGCTATTTGTATCTGGTGTTAACTCCTTTTTCTCAGCCGTTTCCTTGAATACCAGCTCAAAGATGTGATTTGAATGGCCGGCATCTTTATCGGCAGGTGGTTTACTGTCATTTTCTGACAGGTACTCAGTTCCGAAACGGTCAGAATCACTGAAATTATTCCTGTCAGTGTTGGTCTCAACCGCCAGGAATGAAAATAGCACTATTCCACTCAGAAGCAGTAAGAATCGTATTGAAAATTTGGTATGTCGTTGAGCCGGTTTCATTTCGTATATCAGAATGATAATGAAAAAAACTGTAACAGGTTGGTAATTAAAATTCTTACAACACCACCCAGGCCATCACCTGAAGCGTGATCAGCCCGGTAATGCCCATAATCAGCGTGGCTATGGTATGGGTCTTCAGAGCCGTTGCAGTGTCCATCTCCGAGAACTTGGCGACCACCCAGAAATAGCTGTCATTGACATGCGAGACGGTCAGCGATCCCGCCCCAATGGCCAGCACCACCAGGGCCAGGCCGGTCGTGGAATCAAACCCGAGCGGCTCCACCAGCGGAGCGCAAATGGCCGCGGCTGTGATGATGGCAACGGTTGAGGACCCCTGGGCGGATTTCAGAAAGGCAGCAATCAGAAATGGGACCAGCACGCCAAAATGCCCCATGGCCGCAAAAGCTGCGGCAAATTCACCCAGATCGGTCTCCCGCAACACAGCCCCGAACGCCCCGCCGGCCCCGGTGATCAGTATAATTATACCTGCCTTTTTCAGGGCCTCTTCCAGCCATTTGTTGCGGATACGCCCTTCCCCGCCACCCTTCACCATCAAAAAAGCCAGAACGACCCCGGCCAGCAAGGCTATGATCGGATTCCCGGTAAAGATCAAAGCCTGCGCAAACAGGTTTTCGCCGAATGGATGGGTCGGGTATTCGGCTATGGACTTCAGTGCTATCAGCAGAATTGGAACCAGAATGGGTATCACAGCAATCGTAAACGACGGCGGGCTCATCCCTTTGGCCAGCTCTGTGTGCTCATATTCAAATTCGATCTGATACCGTTTGCAGTAGAGGGTGGCCCATAACAACGCCGCCATCATGACCGGGGCGGATACGATCAGCCCGAGTATCAGCACCCAGCCCACATCAGCCCCGAGGGTGGCAGCGGCAGCGAGCGGACCCGGGGTAGGCGGAACAAACACGTGGGTCGCATACAGACCGGATGCCAGTGCTACCGCCAATACGGCCAGCGAGATGGAGGTGCGCTTGCTGATCGCCTTGTTGAGGGCCGAGAGCACGATAAACCCCGAATCGCAAAAAACAGGAATGGAGACGATGTATCCCGTCAGACTCATGGAAAAAGGGGCATTTTTCTCTCCCACCTTCTCAAGGATCTTGTTTGCAAGGACCCTGGCCCCGCCGCTCCGGTCGAGGTACTCCCCGATGATCGCACCGGCGGCAATCACAATCCCGATGCTCTGCAAGGTACTGCCGAATCCATCGGCAATCGCCCCGGTCAGTGTTACCCCATCCAGCCCGGCCAGAAACCCCATGGCAATGGCTCCAAACAGAAGCGCCAGGAACGGATGCACCTCCAATTTCGCCGTCATCCAGATGATGACCGCCACTACGACTAACAGCCCCAGAAAAATGAACATGGCAGATGGATTCTAACAGGTTAGTTTGTTATACCAGCTATTTGCCGGCCTTATTTTACATGATTCGCCTGAAAATCCCAATTTTCTACAACGAAACCAACCCAAGCTCTTGAGCATTCTCCAGGTACTGCCTCACGGCTGCCGGCTCGACCACACCGTAGTAGTGCTCACCTGCCTCCCGAGCCTGGGCCGACACCAGCCTGTAGATGTCCAAACCGGTTCTCTCTCCGTCCACCGCACTGAGGATCTCCATCGCCATAAGCCCATGCAGGCCCTGAACCCCACGGATCTGCCCGCGCCCGGTCTGAAATTCCGCCGGATCGGCCGCCCAACTGAATTCACGCTCTCCCAATTTTCTGATTTTTATCCTGCCCACTCGTCTACATCTTCATAGACTTCGGCAAATTGAAGCTGGTTTCCATCCGGGGATACTGTGACTTCAAATTCAATGGCTTTGGTGTCGTCTTCACGCTCAATCAGATGCTTTGCAAGCTGGTTGACAATCTGCGTTTGAATAACACGCTTGAGCGGCCGGGCCCCGTATACCGGGTCATAACCGCGCACCGCCAGCCAATCTTTCACCGGGTCACTGACATTCAGCATCACATTATTCTTCCTGAGCATGGTGTGCACATATTGCAGCTGAATATCCACAATTTCACGAATGTGAGCTTCACTCAGCGGATGGAAGATGACCACATCATCAATCCTGTTCAGAAACTCCGGTCGGATCGCCTGCTTGAGCTGATCCATCAGCTTGTTCTGAAGTTCGGAATAGGTCTCCTCATCCATCTTTCCTTTACTCTTCTCGAGCTCTTTGGATATCAGATGAGAGCCGATGTTGCTGGTCATAATAATAATGGTGTTCGTAAAATCCACCGTGACACCTTTGTTGTCGGTCAGCCGCCCATCGTCGAGCACCTGAAGCAGGATATTAAAGACGTCGGGGTGCGCCTTTTCGATTTCATCAAGCAGAACCACCGAGTAGGGGCGCCGGCGCACCGCTTCGGTTAACTGGCCGCCCTCATCGTAGCCAACATAGCCCGGAGGCGCTCCCACCAGCCGGCTGACGCTGTGCTTCTCCATGTATTCACTCATATCGATGCGCACCATGGAATCCTCATCGTTGAACAGAAATTCTGCCAGTGACCTGGCCAGTTCGGTTTTACCCACCCCGGTGGACCCCAGGAACATAAACGAGCCGATCGGCCTGTTCTCATCCTGCAGCCCGGCACGGGATCGCCGCACAGCATCCGATACTGCTTCGATCGCCTGATGCTGGCCAACCACACGTTTGTGCAGCTCATCTTCCAGCTTGAGCAATTTCTGCCGCTCGCTGGTCAGCATTTTCTGAACCGGTATGCCTGTCCAGCGCGATACAATATCGGCAATATCTTCGGCCTCCACCTGTTCCTTGAGCAGGGACCGGCCTTCCTGGATCTCATCGAGACTGCTCTTCGTCTCCTCCAGGTCCTGTTCGAGCTGGGCAATGGTTCCATAGCGCAACTCGGCAACTTTTTCGTAGTCCCCCTCTCTTTCAGCCTTTTCGGCCCTGTTCCTGGCCGTTTCAATGGCTTTTTTCAGATCCCGGGCTTTCTGGATTTTCTCCCGCTCATTGTCCCACTGCGATCGCATTGCCTTGCGGCTCTCCTCCAGGTCGGCCAGCTCCTTTTCAATGGATGTCAGCTTCGTATCATCTTTTTCGCGTTTCAGGGCTTCCCGCTCAATTTCAAGCTGACGGATCTGCCGCTCGATATGATCGAGCTCTTCAGGCATTGAGTCGATCTGCAGGCGAAGACGTGAGGCTGCCTCATCGATCAGGTCGATCGCCTTGTCGGGCAGGAACCGGTCTGATATGTACCGGTGCGAGAGCTCGGCAGCCGCAACGATGGCACCGTCGGTGATTCTTACCCCGTGGTGCAGTTCATAGCGCTCCTGGAGCCCCCGCAGAATCGAAACCGTATCCTCAATGCTCGGCTCGCCCACAAAGACCGTTTGCAGCCTGCGTTCGAGGGCTTTATCCTTCTCAATATGTTTGCGGTATTCGGTAAGGGTCGTCGCGCCGATTGCGTGCAGCTCCCCCCTGGCAAGCGACGGTTTGAGGATATTGGCCGCATCCATCGAGCCTTCCGCAGCACCGGCACCCACAAGTGTGTGGATCTCATCAATAAAGAGAATGATCTCCCCGTCGGAGTCGATCACCTCTTTGACAACGGCTTTAAGCCGCTCTTCAAACTCCCCCCTGAATTTGGTTCCGGCAACCAGGGCCCCCATATCCAGGGCAACAACGCGCTTTGTTTTCAACCCTTCCGGAACATCCCCGCGAACGATTCGCAAAGCCAGGCCTTCAGCAATGGCTGTTTTCCCAACGCCGGGCTCACCGATCAGGACCGGGTTGTTTTTCGTTCTCCGGGTCAGGATCTGCATGATCCGCCGGATCTCATGATCCCGGCCAATTACCGGGTCCAGTTTGTTCTTTTCAGCCTCTTCGTTGAGGTCGCGTGCATATTTTTTCAGGGCATTGTAGCGGCTTTCGGCGTTGGGATCATCCACCTTTTGGGACCCCCGAACATCCTGAAGAACCTGGAGGATCTTCTCCTTGTTAACACCCTGATTTTTCAGCAGGGCACCCGCCTCACTTTTTGAACCTGCAATCGCAATCAGTACATGTTCCGAACTGATATATTCATCGTCCAGTTCGGTTGCCTGTTTTTGAGCTACATCAAAAATCTCTTTGGTGGCATTGGAAAGATATTGGCCTGATACGGATGCTCCTTTGACTACCGGGAAGGATTTGACCAGTTGATCCAGCTTTTCCCGGATCGGGTTCAGGGAGACACCCAATTTGTTCAAAATGGTAATAACCACATTATCCGTGTCACTGAGCAGTGCCTTCAGCAGATGGGCCGGTTCTACCGCCTGATGATTTGCATTTTGCGCCAGTTCCAGAGCGGCCTGGACAGCTTCCTGTGCTTTTAACGTAAATTTGTTGAAATTCATAAAGTCTCCGATTCAGTAATATTTTCTTTTTTACTTTATTCCCTGCCAATTTCATACCGAAAATGCACTTATGCCTTTCTTACAGCTTGTCGGTGACCTGTTATGACGTTTTTGCTTTTTCATTCATCCAGACTAACTGATTGTCAATAATTTTACAGAAATGGCAGAGATGAACGGAGTGAAGAGAAGTTCATTTGAAGATAGTTATGAAACCACCCTGCCCAGAATGTACGGGATTTTTAAACTCTGAACTGTTATCAATAAAGATTGGGTAAGTGTAAAGAGAACGGGTCAGACGACGATAAAAATGAGAGGGGATAAGAATTAAAAAACCCGGCCTGCCTGTTTTCATTTTGAAACTGGCGGACCGGGTTATGTGGGCGCAATATAGATTTAGAAAAGTAAAGTTAGTTGTGCTTACGTTTTGAGTTAATCTAATCTGATATCAAGGGAAGCTCCATTCCAGGTTAAATTGAGTAATAGTCAAGTTGATGATAGTCGTCTTATACCCTGCTTGTTTACCTGGCGGTTAGCTGATCATACTTGATAACATCATCGATAAAACGGAAAAATCCGTTTTGATCTTTGGTTTTTAATACCACTTCAACGTCTTCATTA
>SKRC01000128.1 GCA_007118695.1 Balneolaceae bacterium
CATGGCGGTTTGTAACACTTTTCACAGTAAAAGGTTAACCTGCTCTTTTGGCTTATTGTGGAAACTGGATACCGATTTAAATTCATAAAAAAACCTCCGGGTTTTTGAACACCCGGAGGCTGGTAATTTTGTTATTAATGTCTTGAAGTCCAGAGAAAGGTAAATCCCGCCATCTTCAGACTTTCTGAGTTCCTGCTAATAAATAAATGAACCTGAGAAATACAGGGACAGATCCCGGCTGAATCAGGCCTTGGCTTCTTCTTCAGATTTGGATTCTCCTTCCGTGCCATCCGAGCCGTTGGTATCTTCACTCTTTTCAGCGAGTTCCCAGTCGAATTCGAGCCCGTCGCGTGATTTGTTCATCTTGATTTTGATGACCGATCCGGCCGGATGTTCGGCTCCGAGGATCTCTTCTGCAAGCGGATCTTCCACGTATTTTTGGATAGCTCTTCGGAGGGGGCGTGCACCATATTTCTGATCAAAACCTTTTTCAGAAATAAAGTCTTTGGCACCCTTGGTTAACTCCAAATCATACCCGAGTTCCGAGATACGCTTGAACAGGTCTTCTGCCAGGATATCGATAATGTGGAAGATATCTTTCTGCTCCAGCGGACGGAATGTGATTACATCGTCAATCCGGTTCAGGAATTCAGGGTTAAATACCTTTTTCAGGGCATCCTGGATGGTGGATTTCATCTCCGCATAGTCAAAGGTGCTTTCGCTGGCTGAAAAGCCTATGCCTTTGCCCATGTTTCTGATATCCCTGGCACCGATGTTGGAGGTCATAATGATAATCGTATTGCGGAAATCGACCTTTCGCCCAAGGCTGTCGGTCAATATCCCGTCATCGAGCACCTGAAGCAGGATATTGAAGACATCGGGGTGTGCCTTTTCTATCTCATCGAGTAGAACAACACTGTAAGGTTTGCGCCGCACTTTTTCAGTGAGGATACCACCCTCCTCGTACCCCACGTAACCGGGAGGTGCACCTACGAGGCGCGATACGCTGAATTTCTCCATGTACTCACTCATATCAACCCTGACCAGGGTATCTTCCTTGTCGAACAGGTACTCGGCAAGTACTTTTGCCATCTCGGTTTTACCTACGCCTGTGGGCCCGAGAAAGATGAAAGAACCAATCGGCCGTGACGGATCCTTCAGGCCTGCACGTGTACGCTGGATCGCTTTGGTCAGTTTGACAATGGCTTCATCCTGTCCGATTACTTTTTTAGAGAGCTCTTCCCTCATTTTCAGAAGTTTCTTGCCCTCACTTTGGGTAATCTTGTTGACAGGTACGCCACTCATCATGGCTACGACCGAAGCGACATCTTCTTCCTCTACATCATAGACGATGGTTTCGGATTCTTTTTCCCATTTTTTCTGAGCCTGTTCAAGCTCTTCAATCAGCCGTTTTTCGGTATCGCGCAGCCGGGCTGCTTCCTCGAAGCGCTGTTTTTTCACCATGGAGTTTTTCTCATGGCTGGTCGTCTCTATTTCGGCTTCCAGGTCAAGGATCTCCTTGGGTACGGTGATATTGGAAAGGTGAACCCTGGCGCCAGCCTCGTCAAGGGCATCTATCGCCTTATCGGGTAAAAAGTGGTCGGTCACATAGCGGTTTGTCAGTTTTACACACGCCTCAATGGCATTGTCGGTATAGCGCACGCTATGGTGTTTCTCATATTTTCCTTTAATCTGTTTTAGAATCTCGATGGTCTGTTCCGGAGTTGTAGGCTCCACCATAATTTTCTGGAATCTTCTCTCGAGTGCACCATCTTTTTCAATGTGCTGGCGATATTCATTGAGTGTGGTAGCACCGATCGCCTGGATTTCACCCCGTGCAAGGGCCGGTTTCAGCATATTGGACGCATCAAGCGACCCGCTTGCTCCGCCGGCGCCGACGATAGTGTGGAGCTCGTCGATGAACAGGATCACGTTATCGGTCTTCTCGAGTTCACTCATCACCGCTTTCATCCGTTCCTCGAACTGCCCGCGGTACTTGGTTCCAGCCACCAGGGCAGCCAGATCCAGGGCTATGACCCGTTTATCGTAGAGTACCCGCGATACCTTGCGTTCAATGATTCGTGAGGCCAGGCCTTCTGCAATAGCGGTTTTCCCCACACCGGGTTCACCGATCAGCACGGGATTGTTCTTTTTTCGCCGGCTCAAGACCTGAGCTACCCTTTCGATCTCCTTTTCCCGGCCGATGATAGGGTCCAATTTATCTTCCTCCGCCATCTGAGTCAGATCGCGTCCAAAATTGTCAAGTACAGGTGTTTTCGATTTTTCCATCTTCTTTTCACGTGAACTACCAGATTGTTGAGAACCTTTAGACGAAGAGATACTGGCTTTTAAATCACGAACATCCCTGCTGTCATCCTCCCGGGATTTGCCGGATATGATGAGGTCAAGTTCTTCCCGCACGGCATCATAGGAGACATTAAACTGCTGGAGAATTTGAGCTGCAATATTTTCTTCATCCCTGAGCAGAGAAAGCAGCAGGTGCTCAGTACCGATTGTATCGCTTTTATAAAGCTTTGCCTCGAGGTAGGTAATCCGAAGCACTTTTTCGGCTTGTTTTGTCAGCGGGATGTTACCAACGGTAACCGATCCACCGGTGCCTCGAACAGTATCTTCAATCGTTTTCTTTAGCTTGTAAAGATCACAGTCGAGATTTTTTAAAATGCGTATTGCGACGCCATCACCCAGCCTGACGATGCCCAGGATCAGATGTTCCGTACCTATATAGTCGTGACCCAGCCTGAGAGCCTCTTCCCGGCTGAATTGAATTACATCGCGAACTTTACTTGAAAAATTACCCTCCATGAGTGCTGCCAGAGTTTTATATGGTTAATCTGTCGAATGTAGTAAACGAGTGTATCACTTCTTTAGTTCACACTCATCATCAAAGTAGTGTTGCAGTCGTGCAAATGCAAACAATAACAAGATTAGAAAAGTACAATTTTAAACGCAATCGGGTTATTTAAAAAGTGGCGTGCCTGTCATTTCTTCAGGCTGAGACAGGGCCATCATTTTCAATAGGGTTGGGGCAACATCAGCCAGGATGCCATCGTGCATGGCAACCCCCTCCATTCCGATGAGAATCGCCGGCACCAGTGCACTGGTATGTGCGGTGTGGCTGCTGCCGTCGGGCTGTATCATGCAGTCGGCGTTGCCGTGGTCGGCGATCACCAGGATCTTATAGCCGTGAGAGCGGGCCGCCTGCACAACTTTTTCTAATTCGCCATCCACCGTTTCTACGGCTTTAATGGCCGCCTCCATCACCCCGGTGTGGCCGACCATATCCGCATTGGCATAGTTGACAACGCCAACCTCAAAACTTTCCTGTTCGATCTGCCCGCACAGTTTTTCAGTTACGCCCGGCGCACTCATTTCGGGCTGCAAATCGTAGGTCGGTACCTTCGGACTCGGCACCAGTATTCTCTGTTCTCCTTCATACGGGGTCTCGATTCCGCCGTTGAAAAAATAGGTCACATGTGGATATTTTTCGGTTTCAGCAATTCGCAGTTGTTTGATTTTCTGTTGGCTGAGGTATGCACCGAGCGTATTTTTAAGCTCGGCGGGCGGATATGCCACCTCCACCCGATTGTTGAATGTGTCGTCGTAGGAGGTAAACGAGGTGTAGTGCAGATCCAGCGGTTCGGTTTTGAATGGAACTTCATCAAACTGCAACAGGGCCTTTGTCAGCTGTCGTGCACGGTCCCCGCGGATATTAAAGTAGATTACCACATCCCCTTTCCGGATGCGGCTGTTCTGTTTGGTTTCCACAAGGTGAGGCAGAATGAATTCATCTGTGATCTCATTCTCATAGGTGTTTTCAAAAACCTCCTTGGCCCCGGTGGATTTTTTCCCTTCCCCATGTACGAGGAGCCGGTAGGCTTTCTCTGTTCTCTCCCAGCGGTTGTCGCGGTCCATGGCGTAATAACGGCCTACAACCGATGCCACTTCACCGATCCCGGTCTCTGCGGCTTTCTTCTGAAATTCCCGGCAGTACTCAAGCCCGCCGTGGGGAGATGTATCGCGCCCATCGGTAAATGCATGGAGGTAAGTGTGCTCCAGGTCGAACATTTTTGCCATTTTAAGCAGGGCGTAAAGATGGGAATTGTGACTGTGCACACCCCCATCAGAAAAAAGGCCCATAAAATGGATTCTGCCTGTTTCCCCGGCTTTTTGGAAGGCGCGCACCAGGGCTTCATTCTCAAAAAAGGTTCCTTCGTCAATGTCTTTATTTACTCTCGAGAGTTCTTGCCACACGATGCGGCCGGCTCCGATATTCAGATGGCCCACTTCGGAATTGCCGAACTGGCCGTCCGGCAGCCCCACGTCCATTCCGCTGGCCGACAGCCTGGAATTGGGGTGGGTTTGAAGCAGTGAGTCGAGAAAAGGGGTGTGTGCCTTGTCGATTGCGCTAACGGATGGATCTTCCGCTATACCGAATCCATCAAGAATTACCAGCAGCGCTTTGGATGAGCTTGAGGTCAAGTGTTCAGAGATTATTAACGTGCTTGGTTAACCTGGCTTTCTTCCTGGCGGCGTTATTGGGGTGTATAACCCCTTTGTTGGCCATTTTGTCGATGTGAGAGACAGCCGGCTTCAAGTGCTTTTCAGCCTCTTTTTTCTCGGTTGATGAGAGTACGTTTTTAATCAGTGTGCGCATTTTAGAACGCCGAACCCGGTTGTGGTTGCGGCGCTTTTCATTTTGGCGCATCCGTTTAATGGCAGATTTATGTTGTGGCATAATTTGTTTGTGTCAATTTAATACGCGAATTTTCAAAGATCCCAAATTTAAAGCTTATCCATTCATTATACAAGAATAGGATTGATAATTATGCAGATAAAATTTAATTTAACCGGTCTCTGAGATGATCATTGTAATCGATGGCCTCTCCGGTTCGGGAAAAAGTTCAACAGCAAAGGCTGTTGCCGAACGACTGGGTATTCAATATCTGGACTCGGGAGCTCTTTACAGGGCTGCAACGTATCTCTGGCTGGCAGCAGACCAACATAAGGAGAAGTTCTTTGAAATCCTGTCATCAAAAGATATTGAGTTTGAATACAATGACAACCGCTTCGTGGTTTATCTCGACGGGGAGGATGTCAGTATAGAGATTCGAAAACAACAAATATCCGAGCATGTGAGTAAAGTGGCCGCAATGCCTGAAGTAAGGCAGTTTGTGAACAAACTGATGCGGCAGGCCGTAAAGAGCGGCCATTTTATTGCCGACGGCCGGGATCTCGGCTCTGCCGTTTTCCCGGATGCTGACCTGAAATTTTTTATGGAAGCGTCCATCGATGCCAGGGCGAAACGCAGGCATGCGGAGCTGGCCGGTGAAGGTGAAACGGTGTCGCTCGATGAAGTGAAAGAGAATCTCAAGGCACGGGATTCCGTTGACAAGGCGCGTAAAGTGGATCCGCTGGTAAAGCCGAAAGACGCTTATGTGATCGATACCACAACAAAATCATTTGATGAACAGGTCATGGAGATCAGCTCCGTTATCACAGAAAGATTATTAACAAACAAAAACCAATAACCCTTATCCCCCTGACGGTAGTCGGGGCGGTATTTTTAATCGAAACATAAATGACAGAAGATCTAAAACAGGAAACCAAAAACACAGAAGAAGCAGAAGAGCAGGATCTGGATTCAGCATCCGCTGAAAAAAAAGAAGTTGTTGAAGAAACTGTGGAAGTAGAGAAGACAGACGAAACAGACTCTGCTGAAACAGAAACAGACACTGCGACTACAAATCAAGAGTTGGAAGAAGAAGCGGATCAGGAAGAAGAAGCGGTCATCGAAGAGGAACTCCCAACCTTCACGGGAGAAGTTGCCGATGAGGTGTTTACCTATGATCAATTGCAGGCTGCATCGGATGACTATTCCGACGATGAGTTTAATCAGCTTGCCAGCATGTATGAAGATACCCTCAATGAAATTGAGGAGAAGGAGATTGTAACCGGTATCGTTGTATCTGTAGATGAGAAGTATGTGGTTGTGGATATCGGCTTCAAATCGGAAGGAATTGTACCTGTAAACGAATTTTCAAATAAGGTAATTGAAAACCTTCGCCCCGGAGATGAAGTTGAAGTTTTCCTGGACCGGGTGGAAGATCGCGAAGGCCAGCTTATACTCTCACGCCGCAAGGCCGACATCCTGCAGGCATGGGAAACCATTGAAAAAGCCCATGAAACAGGGGAAGTGATTGAAGGCCATATCCAGCGCCGAATCAAAGGTGGAATGGTCGTGGATGTATTCGGCATCGATGCATTCCTGCCGGGATCGCAAATTGATGTGCGGCCGGTCAGGGATTTTGACGCATATGTCGGAAAAACCATGGAATTCCAGGTAGTGAAACTCAACATGCAGGCGGAGAATGTTGTTGTATCCCACAGGGCATTGATTGAGTCGGACCTGGAAGAACAACGGGAAGAGATTCTCGATTCAATCGAATCCGGCCAGGTACTGGAAGGGATTGTCAAAAACATCACCGACTTCGGCGTCTTTATTGACCTCGGCGGTGTTGACGGCCTGCTGCATATTACCGACCTCTCATGGGGACGCGTAGAGCATCCCGAAGAGATCGTGCGGCTTGACCAGCGCATGAATGTGGCGGTGATTGATTTCGATGAGAATTCGAAACGAGTTTCCCTTGGCCTTAAGCAGCTTCAGCCGCATCCGTGGGACGATATCCATGTGAAATACCCGGAAAATATGAGGGTGCAGGGACGAGTAGTTTCCATCGCAGATTATGGGGCCTTTATCGAACTTGAAAAAGGAGTTGAAGGGTTGATCCATATCAGCGAGATGTCCTGGACGCAGCATATCAAGCACCCCTCACAACTGGTAGAGAAAAACGACATTATTGAATGTGTTGTACTCAACATCAACGAAGATGAGAAGAAGATTTCACTGGGCGTGAAACAGCTTGAAAAAGATCCCTGGGAAGATCTGCTCGACCGTTACCCGATCGGGTCCAAGCACAAGGGGACTGTTCGAAACCTGACCAACTTTGGTGTCTTTGTGGAGCTGGAGCCGGGTATCGACGGACTCATTCATGTGTCGGACCTGAGCTGGACCGAAAAAGTGGAGCATCCCAATGAAGTGGTTGAAAAAGGACAGGAAATCGAGGTCGTTGTACTGGCTGTAGATTTCGACAACCGCAGGATTACACTTGGCCACAAGCAGGTGGATGAAAACCCCTGGGAGAAATATGCTGAAAACTACGGCCCCGGTTCAAAGGTAGAAGGCAAGGTTTCAAAAATTACCGATAAAGGTATGTTTATTGAGCTTGAGCTAGGCGTTGATGCATTCCTGCCGAAGGACAAACTTTCCGAACCTGTTGAAGATTTGAGCGAGGCGTTTAGCGACGGGGATACCGTGGAAGGCTATGTCATTGAGTTCGATGAACCGAGCAAAACCATTGAGCTTTCACAGCTTGAGGAAGATACCAAGCAGACCAAGCCCAAGAAAAAGTCTTCCGATAAGAAGAAAAAGGATTCCGTGGAAACGGGCACTCCTACATTGGGTGAAGTTTCCGGATTGGCCGAGAAGCTGGCCGAAAAAGAGAAGAACGATAAGGACAAGGATAAGGATGAGGCGGACAAGGATAAGTCGTAACAGCCCCGTCCAGATCTCAACTGACCCTATTTACAAAAATGGCACCCTGATACGTTCATTGGGGTGCCTTTTTAATTTTCAATATAAAAATATACGGTTTTGTTCTGAGGATCTTTATTACTCTTAATATTTTTATCCTCTTCCCTGTTAATGGTATAAATTATATTGCGCATTGAATTCAACTCTCGTTCATCAGAGTACTTTACCCGTAATGCATCGCCACCTGGTTTAAGCTTTCTAACGGCATCAATTAACGGTTGATACTTTGAAGAGCTGCTCCTGGACACTTTGACTTTCGATTTTGGGACAATTTTTACTTTCATCTTTCTACGAGTTCGTTAAGTACTATATCTTAATCAACTCATTAATACTTAATAACTCAAATCTATCTAAATGTCAAGGCACTTGTATGGTAGAAAGTATGTTTTGAACAATATCTTCAGGTGTAATATTCTCTGCTTCAGCTTCAAAAGTAGGTATAATCCGGTGTCGTAAAACATCCATGGCAATTACACGGATATCTTCAGGAGTAACATATGCGCGATGTTCCATAAACGCATGAGCCCTGGCGGTGAGATTCAGGTTGATTGTTGCCCGCGGAGACGCCCCGAAGCTGATCAGATCGCTTAATTTTTCCAACCCGTATTGCTCCGGATTTCTGGTTGCAAACACCAGGTCAATGATATACTGTTCAACTTTCTCGTCGATGTATATTTCATTGATCACTTTGCGGGCTTCCAGTATCTTTTGCGGATCGATGACCGGTTTGAGTGCGACCTTGTTACCGGTTTTGGCCATGCGGCGCATAATTTCCAGCTCCTCCTTTTCCGTTGGATAGGTTACATTGATCTTGAGCATGAAACGATCTACCTGAGCTTCAGGCAGCGGGTAGGTTCCTTCCTGCTCCACCGGGTTCTGGGTGGCCAGTACCAGAAACGGCTGCTCCAGTTTGTAGGTGGTCTCACCGATCGTCACCTGCAGCTCCTGCATGGCCTCAAGAAGGGCGCTCTGAACTTTTGCAGGTGAGCGGTTGATCTCATCAGCCAGGATGATATTTGAAAAAATTGGCCCTTTTTTAACGGTAAATTCACCTTCTTTTTGATTGTAAATCAATGTACCGATGAGGTCGGCCGGGAGCAAATCGGGCGTAAATTGTATCCGCTGAAATTGGGTGTTGATTACGGTGGCCAGCGAGGAAACCGTCAGGGTTTTGGCCAGTCCCGGAACTCCTTCCAGCAAGACGTGTCCGTCGGCGAGAAGCCCGATCAACAACCGGTCGATCATATATTTTTGACCGACAATTACCTTGTTTAATTCTTCATAAATTTCATCAATAAAAAGACTGGATTTCTCAATCTTTTCACCGAGAGCCTGCATATCAAGGTTGTTACTCATTACAATAGGGTTAGATTATTGATTTACATTTATTTGATGATTAACCGCGTCATGCCATCTGTTTGATGCCTGCATTTTCCGAATGGAACTGGCGGTGATGAATAATGCAGGCTAAAAGAACAAATTAAACAGAAAATGTGCAACGATGTTTACAAACCATTTTAACCTAAATTGGGGTTACTGCTTTTTGGGGTTTGGAACCGGCTATTGTCATTACGGACACATCACTGATTTTCGGGCAAGCCTGTGAATCACAAGATCAGGCCAGGCACTGGTCTGCAACATCAAGCTGGGCCAGGCCACAAGATTACACCAGCCATTGAGCCGAAAATCAAGCCGCACAGGAATCGTAACATCAAGCCGGCCGGTTTACCGCAAAACAAACAACAATCAGCCGGCAGCTGCATAGCCAACGGGCAAACGGCCGTTTTAGCTTGCAAAAAGAACCGGTGCATGAAACAAAATTCTGTCTATTTGGTTTAACAAGTAGTGTTTGTCTGCATGTGCGTCTGCTTGCTAGTGATACAACCATTAAATTCGTTTAGCAGCAACGATACTGTCAGCCGCAGGTCATCCCTTCCGAAGGGTCGGAATGTCGCAAAAGCCTCCACCTCATTTCCCCTTCAAAGGGCGACTTTTTGCGTAATTGAAAGTTAAATCATAATTATGAACGCTATACTTTTTAACTGGTTATGACACTAGCCTGTCTCTGCCTGTTGCTGCACGATGTCCGGCGCGTTTGGATAACCGGCGCCAGTTGTTTGGCTGTGTATGCCAGTTGCTGCCCAGCGCCCGGTGTGTGTGGATAGCTGGTCCCGGCACGTAATATCCGGTCAGGAATTTTTAGTGTAACTAAATGGATGAAAATGAGTTCTTACAGGTGTCAAGCATAGATGCGAAACCGGTCTGTCCGGCCTGCAGGCCGGAACACCAACAACTTTACGGGCAAAAAAAGGTATCCCAAAAAGAAAAGGAGCCCCGGTCAAAGGACTCCCCTTAGATTTAGCAATCTAAACTATTAAAAATCGGGATATGAAGTTTTAAAAAAAGGCAGGCCAGAGCAGACCTGTCCGGCAGCTACACTTCATACCCTTTACAGTTCAATCCATAATTTTGCGGAGGAATGCCGGCTGGTCGGAATCGCTTTTGTCGATTCGTTCCCGCCGGTTATTGAGCAGGGTATCGTCGTTCCCTGCCTTCCGCGGTTCATCTTTTTCACGTACTTCGTCTTTGTCGTGTAAATCCTCGTTGGCCTCCTGATCGAGCGATTTCATGAATTTCAGGTCGCGCCGGTGAATGGCCGGCGAATCCAGGTTCTTCAGATTCTTCTCACCCTTATAAAATTCACTGTTGCCCCGGCTGAACCGGCTGGCGATATCACCGGCTTTCGGCATATTATCCAGCTTGTTTTTGCCCGGCGTTTCCGTCCTGGCGTTGGGAGCCACCCGGGCCTGCTCACGATCGTCAGAGAGGTCAAAACCTGTCGCTATAACCGTTACCCGCAACTCTTCATCGAAGGACTCGTCGAGTACGGTGCCGAGGATGATTTCGGCCTCTTCACCGGCTTCCTGCTGGATGATGCTCGTGGCCGTCGTGGTTTCCCGCATACCGAGGTTTGAACCCGCCGAGATGTTGACCAGCACATTCCGGGCCCCGCGAATGCTCACTCCGTTGAGCAGCGGGGAGTTGATCGCCTCCCGGGCTGCAATTTCAGCGCGGTCGTCACCGGTGGCGGTGGCCGAACCCATGATGGCCGCGCCACCGTCGATCATTGTGGTCCGGACGTCGGCAAAGTCAAGGTTGATCAGCCCCGGCATCAGAATCAGATCGGAGATTCCACGGGTTGCATTGTAGAGCACCTCATTGGCCATCTCAAATGCCGCCATCAGGGAGGTATTCTCATCAGAAATATCCAGCAGGCGTTCGTTGGGAATGACAATAACCGTATCGCAGTTCTTTTTGAGTTCGGTAACTCCCTCAAGTGCGTATTTCATTCGAATTTTACCTTCGCACTCAAACGGAGTGGTAACCACCCCGACCGTCAGAATGCCTTTCCTCTTTGCAATGCCGGCAACAACGGGTGCTCCGCCTGTTCCGGTGCCGCCCCCCATGCCTGCAGTGATGAAGATCATATCGGCTCCTTCGACGGCCTCTTCAATTTCATGCCGGTTCTCCTCGACCGCCTCACGGCCGATTTCGGGCCGTGCACCGGCTCCAAGGCCGCTGGTAAGATTCGATCCGACCTGGATGGCCGCATCGGCCTTATTGTTTTTCAACGCCTGGGAATCCGTGTTCAGTGCTATATACTCCACACTTGTCAGGCCTTTGTTAATCATGTTATTGACAGCATTGCCTCCGCCGCCGCCAACTCCGATAACTTTTATTTTCGCGTTGTCCTGACTCTGCTCGTCAAAACTAAAACGGGGTGTTAGATTATTCATAATTGGAACTCCTTCTTATGGATTGCTAATTGGGGTTTTCTATTTGCTCTGTTGTATGATGTCTGTTTTTTTGATTTTTGAAAAATCTTGCCAATACCGATTCTGCCGGTAAATCCGCGTGGTTTCAGGCGACGATTCCCAAAACCCGGCTGATCCCGGCCGGCAATTATTTTGATTCGTTATGTCGTTGATTTGATGGTTCATAACTCTTTAAACCAGCTTTTCATCCTGTCGGTGATTTGAGTCATCACTTTTTCCACACCCGATCCCTTTGATGAAGAGGGGACCATAGCTTCGACTCCGGAAGTTCCTGCCTCAAGCGCGTGGATCACAAGACCCACGCCGGTTGCGTAAATCGGGCTGTTTACTTCGTCAATCAGTCCGCCTGCCAGCCCCAGGGGGCGGCCGATCTTGGCATCCATCCCAAGCACTTCATTGGCCAGGGGACAGACATTTTTAATCAGAGAGCCGCCTCCGGTTAATACAAGGCCGGCGCTCAGCGTGTCAGAATAACCGCTTCTTTTCACTTCAATGGCCACTATTTCCATGATCTCTTCCATTCGGGCCTGGATAATTTTTGCCAGGATGCTTTTGGTAATCTCTTTTGGCGGCCTGCCAGCGATACCCGGAACCGTAATCGTATTGTCTTCTTCGATCAGATCCACAAAACTCTCGCCGTGCTCATGCTTCAGTTTTTCGGCCTGGTCGTCGAGAACACTGAGGCCGACGCGGATATCGTCGGTGACCTTTTTGCCTGCAATCGCAATGACGGCGGTATGGCGTATGGTGTTATCCTGAAAGACAGCCAGATCCGTTGTGCCTCCGCCGATATCCACCAGCACAACCCCGGCTTCTTTCTCTTCCTTGTCGAGCACGGCGTAGGACGAGGCAAGAGGTTCGAGAATGATGTCGGCCACCTGATATCCGGCTCTTTCCACACAGCGGTAGATATTCTTG
Organism: Balneolaceae bacterium; assembly: GCA_007118695.1. Classification (GTDB taxonomy): domain Bacteria; phylum Bacteroidota; class Rhodothermia; order Balneolales; family Balneolaceae; genus SKRC01. Next base: position 12,427 of record SKRC01000128.1, read on the forward strand.
GCCGCTGATACAAGGCCGGTTATGATGTGAACTTCGGCCTCCATGCGCATTCCGCTCATGCCGACCGGGTCACTGATGCCGTCCTGTCCGTCCACTACAAACTCTTGGGGTATCACATGGATGATCTGCTGGTCGGGCGGCAGCATGATACGCTGGCAATCCTCCAAAAGCCTTTCAACATCGCGCAGGGTTATCTCCTTGTCTTTGTTGTTGATGGTGATCACACCCTTGCTTCTGATGCTTCGTATATGATCGCCGGCGATGCCGACATTTACGGAGTTTACTTCAATACCGGAAGCAAGCTCCGCCTGTTCAACCGCTGTGCGTATCGCATTCACGGTTTTGTCGATATTGACTACCACACCCCGGTTCAGCCCGTCGCTTTGGGCTTTGCCAACCCCGAGTATATGCACTTGTTGCTGATTATCTATGGATGCGACCACGGCGCAGACCTTGGTTGATCCAATATCCAATCCTACCACTATTTGTTCATTTTCGCTCATAATATTACCTGACTGAAATTATATGTTCATTCATTGCTAAATCATTCATCTTTTGCGGGTTACAATCTGGTTCCTGTATCGGAGGTCGACTGAATCGAACTGTTCGATTCCCTTTTTCCGTACGATTTCAGAGTAGAAAGCTTCCCAGTGACGCAGTTTCTCATCAAAACCATCATTACCGAAAAGCAGTTTTACACCATTCTCATAACTCAGGGCGACAACCCCTTCGCCCGGATTGTAGGTCACTTCACTTATGGTAATCCAGCCGAATTCATTTTCCTTCGCCGCCACCAGGAAATCACGAACAGCTTCAAACTCCTTGCCATCCATAAAACCGGCCCCGGAATCGACCGGAAATCCGTGTATCAGTGGAACATTGACAGATTTTTCCAGGATCACCGGCAATTTGACTCCATTCTCATCGACATAGACCCGTTTTCCGCCATCAATCAGCATACCCAGGGGTTTTCTTTCTTGTATGCGGATGTTCATTCGCCCGCGGGCGTCAACATGGATGCCTGCATTCATCACGTAAGGAAGCGTGCTGACTGCCTCTATCACATGGACATAACTCACGCTGTCGGGGTGCTGGCCAATAGGGGCTTCGAACGTGGCAGACAAATCCTGTTTATCGGTAAAATAATGGCCTGTAAAGCGTACCTCACTGACGGTGGTGTTCATTTCCCAGTAGATTCCGGCCATAACGGCAAGGCCCAGGATGAACACCGAACCGGATATCCATGACAAAGCATTGAAATTCCGTAACCTGGAAGCCCGGCCGGTTTTCTTCTTTTTCGTATTTCTATGTCTGTTCTTTTTCTTCAACTTTTATCTTTCTTTTCAATGTATTCGACAAACTGCTCACCATAGCGATAAATATCGCCGGCGCCCATCGTGATCACGATATCACCGGGCTGTACAATCTCTTTCAGTTTTTCCGGCAGATCCGTTTTCTCCTTCACATAGTGGACTCTGCGATGCCCGTACTGCCGGGCTGTATCGGCTACCAGTTTCCCGGTCACACCTTCAATTGGCTTTTCCCTGGAAGGGTAGATGTCAGTAACAACCAATACCTCGGAATCAAAGAATGAGAGGCCGAATTCCTGGTACATCTTTTGCGTCCTGGAGTAGAGATGCGGCTGGAAAACAGCTACGGTTCTCCGGTCCGGCCATCCATCCCTGGCTGCCTGCAGCGTCGCCTGCACTTCCGTTGGGTGATGAGCATAGTCATCGACCACCAGGATGTCCTTCTTGTCCATTTTCAGCTGAAACCGGCGGAAAACACCTTCATACCTTTCCAGCCCGCTTTTAATCTCCTTGAAGGGTATGCCCAGCTCCAAACCGGTGGCAACAGCGGCAAGGGCATTTGAAACGTTGTGATTTCCGGGTGCTTTCAGTCTGATCTGCCCCAGGACCTCACCTTCGAAAAGCACCGTAAACAGGCTGTAAAACTGATCTCTTTCCAGGTTGATGGCCCTTACCTGGGCCTGGGGCGTAAAACCGTAGCTGATCGTGCGGCGCTCAATATCCGGCAGAATGCTGCGAACGACCGGATCGTCGAGGCACACAACGACAACCCCGTAAAACGGAACCTTGCCGGCAAATTCAATAAAAGCCTCTTTTACATCTTGCAGGTCGTCATAGATATCCAGGTGCTCCGCTTCGATATTGGTTATGATGGCCATGGAAGGGGAGAGCCTGAGGAAGGTCCGGTCAAATTCATCGGCTTCCACAACAATAATATCTCCCTTGCCGACCACAGCATTGGTTTTATCAAAACTGTGCACCCTTCCACCCACAACGATTGTCGGGTCGAAACTCCCATCCTGGATGACATGGCCGATCAGGGTGGTGGTGGTCGTCTTGCCATGGGTGCCGGCTACCCCGATACCGTATTTCATGCGCATCAGTTCGGACAGCATTTCAGCGCGCTTGATCACCGGAATGCGTTTGGCAAGTGCAGCCATGGTTTCAACATTTTCATCCGCTTTCACGGCACTGGTATACACCACGACATCGGCGCCTTCAATGTGTTTCTCATCGTGGCCGTAATAGACATCAGCCCCCAGTTTTTGCAAACGTTTTGTGGTCTCACTTTTACTGCCATCGGATCCCGAAACTTTATAGCCTCTCAGCAGAAGTATTTCAGCAATACCGCTCATACCGATTCCACCGATACCCACCATATGTATGTGGCGGGTTCGTCCGAATACGGGTTGTGTCTGAATCTTTTTACTCATGCTTTTTTCCTGCTTCGTTTTTCAATTTCTTTTGCAATGTTCATTGCCGCATGCGGCCTGGCAAGTGACCGGGCTGCCGAACTCATTTTCTGTAATTGTTCCTTGTCAAAAATCAGTGAATCGACAACATTTGCCAGTTGCTCCTTTACCTCGGCATCCTTCAGCAGAACTGCGGCCTGACTGTCAACCATGGAGGCGGCGTTCTTCGTCTGATGATCTCCTGCCACATTGGGAGAAGGCACCAGGATGGAAGGGGTGCCCGTCAGCATCAATTCGCTGCAAGACAGGGCGCCTGCCCGGCTCAACACAAGATCGGCGGCCTCGTAGGCGGCCGGCATATTGTCAATGAACTCGAGTAGCCTCAGATTTTCCAGGTTTTTCACATCAATCCTTGCCTGCAGGTCCCCGAAATACTTCTGGCCACACTGCCAGATGACTTGCAGGCCAAATTCATTGTGAAGCTGGTGCAGGTGCCGCTCTACAGCATCGTTAATGGATTTGGCCCCGCCGCTGCCGCCCAGCACCAGCAGTACCGGGTGAAGCTCGTTCAACCCGAAATGGGAGAAGGCTTCTTTCCGGTCAGTCTGATCGAATGCGGATCGAATCGGGTTGCCGGTCAGAACGACTTTTTCGGCCGGCAGATGGCCGGCGGCATCCTCAAATGCCGTAAAAATCACATCTGCATGTTTTGCCAGCAGTTTGTTGGTGACCCCCGGGTAGCTGTTTTGCTCCTGCAGAATCAGGGGGATTCCCATTTTAGCCGCTACCCACCCAATCGGCCCGGAGGCGAACCCGCCACAGCACAAAACAACATCCGGCCGGAATTTTTTCAATATGGAGTAACTCTGCAAGAGGCTTGTTGCCAGTTTTGCAGGGAATAACAGATTTTGAGGTGTCAGCCGCCGGTGAAACCCTGAAATCCAGATACTTTTGATGTCATATCCCGCCTTGGGGACGGATTGCCATTCCATCCGGTCCCTGCTGCCTGCAAACAACAGATCAGCATCCGGATGCAGCTCCTTCACCGCATCGGCGATGGCAATGCCCGGGTATACATGGCCACCCGTACCACCTGCCGCTATGAGTACACGGGGTGCATTCACAGCGGAGGTGTGGGTGTCTGTAGATGATATGTCCTTTGTGACAGCCATCAGCCGTAATAGAATGTTGATTTTCTGATTGAGTTGTGTTTCGAAATATTTAACAGGATGCCGACCATCAGCGCCGTAAAGAGCATGCTGGTGCCGCCATAGCTGACAAAAGGCATAGGCAATCCGGTGACCGGCAGCAAACCGCTGGCGACTGCGGCGTTTACGAATCCATAGAGAGTAATAGTAATGGTGCATGCCGTTGCCAGCAGCATGCCGAGGGAATCCTCTGCTTTTCGTGCAATAAATACGATGCCCCTCAACAAGATGATGACAAAAAGCAGTATGATCAGCCCGGCGCCGGCAATGCCGTATTCTTCGGCGATAATGGAAAAAATAAAATCGTTATATGGGGCCGGAAGAAAGTCGCGCTGGGTGCTTTTGCCAATCCCCACCCCAAAGAGTTTGCCCTGGGCAATGGCTATGTACGCCTGTTGCGCCTGGTAGCCGGCTCCCGGCTCGAGCTGAGTGCTGTTGATATTGCTCACCTGCTTGGCATATTCCTGCACGCGGCTTTGTCTTTCCGCTGATGAGCTGAGTAGAGCGGATCCTCCGATCGCCCCGATCAATACCACGGCCCCGAGATGCTTGACACTTATTCTGCCAACAAACATCAGTGTAAAAGAGATGGCAAACAGCAGAGCGGCGCTGCTGAAATCCTCCATTCCGATCAGTGCACAGGTCGGAATGATCCAGAACATGATAGGCAGGAAGGCTCGTTTAAAGTCTTTGATATACTCCTGCTTTTCGTGAAGCAACACGGCCACATGAATCAGCAACACCACAGTTGCTACCGAAGAAGGCTGGAATGAGAAGCCGGCAATGGTCAGCGATCGGCGGGCGCCAAATATCAGGTCACCGTAAATCAATACGGCAATCAGCAGCAGCCAGCTGATCACAACGGCAATCCGGCTGAATCTGACGGCAACATGATAGTCGATTTTGGAGGCGATCAGCATGACGATAAAGGCAATACCCAGCTTGATCATGTGCCCGGTAACGAGCGTTCCGGCCGTTGTGCCTCTGGTTTCGGCAAAAAATGCGATAGACGAGTACACAGCCAGAACACCAAAGATCATCAGCATGATCACACTGGTCAGCAGAATACGGTCGCTTCCCTGTTTTCTCGTATCGATCTCGTCCGGGCTGGTGCCCATAATCGAACTCAGTTTGGTATTTGGTGTGGTGTAGAGCAAGTTTTTTAGTATTGAGTGTTGAGTATTGAGTGTTGAGTGTTGAAAATTAAATTATCACAATTCCATGACGGCTTCTTTGAACACATTGCCGCGGTGTTCGTAGTTGTCAAACATGTCGAAGGAAGCACAGGCGGGGCTTAGCAGTACAATTTCACCACGTTTGGCTTTTGTCCTGCTCAATCTGACGGCCTCTTTCAAGCTGTCCGCTTCCAAATAATTCGGTACTATCTCCCCGAGCTGGTCTTTGATCGAGCCCCTGGCTTCCCCAATGGCTATGATCGTATGGACCTTTTCGAGAATCTGGTCCTTCAGCCCGGTATAATCATTGCCTTTGTCCCTTCCACCCAGGATAAGGACGATTGGCAGATCGAAACTGTCGAGCGCAAACCAGACCGCATTGATGTTGGTCGCTTTGCTGTCGTTGATATACCGGACCCCATCCAACAGCCTGACAGGTTCAAGCCGGTGTTCGACACCTTCAAAAGACCTGAGGCTTTCACGGATGGCATCATTTTTGATTTCCGATACCCGTGCCGCAAGGGCCGTAGCAAGGCTGTTGTTCAGATTGTGTTTACCGGGGAGTCCCACTTCACTTTTGTTCATTAAAATTTCCTCTGAATCGTTAATTTTGAAAATTATTTGATCATCCCGGACAAATGCGCCTTGCGGCACTTCCTTGTTGACCGATACAGCCATCAGGCGGGGATGTATATCACGTTCCCGGACTGTTTCGACTTTTTCAGTCAGTACCGGATCGTCAAAATTGTAGATGAAAATATCTTCAGCCTGCTGGTTTTTGGTTATTCTCAGTTTTGATCCGGCATACAGGTCAAAATCCTGGTTGTACCGGTCGAGATGATCCGGTGTAATATTCAAGATGACACTTACATCGGGCCTGAATGAGCGTATGTGATCGAGCTGAAAACTGCTCACCTCCAGTATGGCTGTGGTGCCGGGAAGTGTGTTATCGACCATATCTGAAAATGCCCGGCCGATATTGCCGGCCAGCAGGCAGGGCCGGTTTGCGGTTTTCCAGGTGTGTGCCATCCAGCTGGTAACCGTCGTTTTGCCGTTGCTGCCGGTTACAGCAATGATCGGGCTTTTGTTGAACCAGCTAGCCGCTTCAAGCTCCGAAAAGACGGGTATGCCCACTTGTGCATAAAACTCCATGATCGGGGCATTGTCCGGTACGCCCGGGCTGATGACGGCCATGTTTACATTTCTGGCCCGCTCACTGTGGTGGTTCTCCTCCCAGGGGATCTGCTCCTGATCGAGCTTCGATTTAACCGCCGATTGAATTTCAGAAGCATCACTCACAAAGACATCCGCTCCATGCCTCTTCAGAAGCCGGGCTGCAGCAAGGCCGCTTCTGGCTGCTCCAATGATGGCGATATGTCTGTTTTTGATGTCTGTCATCTGAGTTTCAGGGTTAACAGGCTGATAATTCCAAGCAAGACGGCGATGATCCAGAAGCGCACTACAATTTTGCTTTCAGGCCATCCCTTTTTTTCAAAATGATGATGAATCGGCGTCATCAAAAAGACCCTGCGGCCTTCTCCGTATTTTCGTTTTGTATACTTGAACCAGGTGGTCTGGATGATCACCGAAAGGGTTTCTACAAAAAATATTCCGCAAATAATTGGCAAGAGCAGTTCCTTGCTGATCATCACGGCAACAGCGCCGATGGCTCCGCCGAGTGCCAGGGAGCCGGTATCGCCCATAAACACTTCGGCCGGATAGGTATTGTACCAGAGAAAACCCATACAGGCTCCCACAAGGGATGCGCAAAAAATGGTCAGTTCACCGGTGCCGGGCAGATACATGATATCGAGGAATCCGGAGAAATCGACCCGGCCTGATACATAAGCAAATATTCCGAGAATAATGCCGGCAATGGCTGATGTGCCGGATGCCAGCCCGTCGAGTCCGTCGGTCAGATTAACCGCGTTGCTCACAGCGGTGACGATAAAGATGACAATAGGAATATAGATCAGCCAGCTCCAGGTATCCCCCAGTATGGCGTAATCGATGTTCACATCTTTCAAAAAGGGGACGGTGCTCAGTGTATTGAATTCGGAAAATGCAGGCCACCAGTAAAGAATAGCCCCCAGGACCAGTCCTACTGCTACCTGGCCGATGACCTTGAACTTGCCGTGCAGGCCGCTTTTATCCTTTTTCACGACTTTGATATAATCATCCGCAAACCCGACAAGGCCGAGTATCAGAGTTGTGATGATGATCATCCAGGTATAAATATTGTCGAGGCTCATCCAGAGTAATGCCGGAACGAGGGTGGCCAAAAGGATAATCACACCTCCCATAGTAGGGGTTTTCGCTTTATCAAGGTGGTGATCCAGCCCGATATCTTCACGGATGACCTCCCTGAGCTGCATTTTCTCCAGCCATTTGATGATCCTGCCGCCAATCAGAAGGCTGATGATAAGAGCCGTAGCGGCTGCAAAGGCCGTACGGGTGGTGATAAAGGAAAAAGCGCCAAAACCGGGAGGTTGATATTGCTGTTGCAGCCAATCCAATAGTGCGTAGAGCATCAGTTCTCCTCCCCGGTTTTTTCATGATTATTGATTTCATCGAGTGCTTTACGGGCAATTTCCCGGTCATCAAACGGATATTTTTCGCCGCTGACCTCCTGGTAGGTTTCATGCCCCTTGCCTGCGATCAGTACAATCGAATGTTTTGGTGCTTCCGTGATTGCATTGTGAATCGCCTCTTTTCTGGAGGTGACGGATTCCCAAACGGCAGATTTCGAAAACCCGGCTTCGATATCCCTGATAATGCTGTCGGGGTCTTCGGTGCGGGGATTGTCGGAGGTGACGACAATTTTATCTGCATATTTTTCGGCAATTCTGGCCATTTGTGGTCTTTTTTCTCTGTCGCGGTCTCCTCCGCAGCCAAAAACGATAATCAAGTGCTGGTTTTCTTCTTTTACATCTCTCAGCGTGGAAGCAACATTTTCAAGTGCATTGGGGGTATGGGCATAATCCACCACAACCAGGGGCTTATGATCTTCTTCTCCGGTTTTATTGATTTTTTCAAGCCGGCCGGTCGCCCCCTGGCAGGTCCGGAGCGCCTTTGAAACCTCTTCCGAGTCATAGCCGAGTGCTGTACAGATCAAAAAAGCTTCAGTGACATTATATGCGTTAAATACCCCGACAAGCGGTGTTTCAATTTCGATATCATCCACCCGGATAAGCGAACCCGACTGATCTGTTTTTTCCAGTGAACATCGTATGGGGGTTTCTTTGCCAAAAGAGAAGCCGATGATTTTTGCCTTGCAATCTTTTACCATGACCTGTCCGTTGGAATCGTCAAAATTTGCAACGGCCCACGCAGTGCTTTTGAGTGAATCAAACAGCCGTTTTTTGGCTGCAATGTAATTGTCCATGGTTTTGTGGTAATCCAGATGGTCGTGACTCAGATTGGTAAATGCAGCCACATCCCACTCAATACCGGTGGTTCTTAGTTGTTCCAGTGCGTGAGAGGAGACCTCCATGGAGAGAACCGTACAGCCGGAGTCGACCATTCGCCTCATATCGGCGGCGATTTCAATCGGGTCGGCTGTGGTAAGATGGCTTTGAGCTTCCTTGTCCCCAAAATTTTTCACAACCGTACCGAGCAGTCCGACTTCTTCACCGAGTTTGTGCAGGATCTGCCAGACCAGGGTTGCCACCGTCGTCTTGCCGTTTGTTCCTGTCACGGCGATATTTGTGAGGTCTGATGCCGGGTTTCCCTGGAATGCCTGCGCCAGTTTGCCTAAAAGCGGCCGCGTCTCTTCCACCTCGATGATGGTAACGCCCTTGTCGTCGGTATAATACGGCTCTTCGCAGATCACTACAGATGCCCCTTTAGAAATGGCCTGTTCGATAAATTGATGGCCGTCGGATTTTAAACCGCGGATTGCTATAAAGACATCATCCTCCCTGACCAGCCGGGAATCCTGCTGGAGGGAGTGGATGGCGTAGGGCTCATCCCCGGAAATATCCACCGGTTTGCAAATTTTTATGAGCTCTTCAATAGTCAATTCGATACGGAGGTTATAGAAGTTGAAGGTTGAAATTCCCTGATTTTACCGCGGACGGTGACGGTCCGGCCTTTGCGCATCAATTCGCCGGTGTCGGGAAACTGGTTATAAATGGTTCCTGACCCTATCATCTGGATGTCGAGGCCCAGATTCTGCAGGATGCTTATGGCCTGGCGCATGTTCATTCCCCTCAGGTTTGGGATGCGGGCAAAGTCCTCTGAAACTGAGTCGTCTTTCAATTCACCGAGCTTCAGCCTGACTCGTTCACCCGGCCTGATCTCCTGGCCCGGTTCCGGAGTTTGTGCCAGTACGGCTGAACCGTTTCCGCTTGTACTGAAATGAATTCTCATTTTGGATAAAAGTTTCGATGCATTTTCTTTTTCCAGGCCCACCAGGGATGGAGTGTACGATCGCAGGATCTGCGCCATCTCCTGCTCCGGGGTGATGGATCGACGGATGTCGTTATCTAATCCGGCAATTCTTTTCGTTGTCTGTTTAAATATTGCTCCTGCAGTGAATCCGCCGTAGAAACTGGTTTTGGGTTCATCGAGCATAACCAGGATGGCATATTTTGGATCATCAGCTGGAAAAAATCCGGTAAAGGATGCTCTGTATGTATTACGGTAGCGCCCATCAATAAATTTTTGCGCTGTTCCTGTTTTTCCGGCAATGTCCAGCCCTTCCACAGACGCCCAGCTGGCGGTGCCTGAATCACTGACGACCTCCCGGAATACCGGCAGAAGTTTTTCAATGGTCTTTTTATTTGCTATTTGACGCACTTTTGAGGGTCTGTTCAATTGCACCGTTTCACCGTAATCGTTTGTAATCCGTTCGACCAGGTAGGGACGCATCATCGTTCCCTCGTTGGCAAAGGCGGCATACGCCTGCAGCAGTTGCAGGGGGGTGGCCTGGACTTCATAGCCGATTGACATCCAGGGCAGGGTCACCTGGCTCCATTCGTAAGGCCGTTGCAGCCGGCCGGCCACTTCATTGGGCAGGTCAATCGAGCTGGGCGTGCCGAAACCGAGATTCCGGGCATACTGATAAAAAACTTCCGGGGAGAGCCGCATCGCTATTTCCGAGATGGCGATATTGGAGGATTTTGCGATTGCCTGGGTGAAGTCGACAGTTCCAAGCGGGTTGTGGTCTCGCATGGCTTGCCCGTGAATGCGGATTTCCCCGCTTTCCGGCGTCTCAAAGAGTTCATCAAAATCGACAACACCCTGTTCGACGGCTGCAAGCGCAGTGACAAGTTTGAATGTAGACCCCGGCTCGATCATATCCGATACGGCATAATTCCGCCTGTTTTCGTTCGGGTTCGATGCAGGTGTATTGGGGTCGAAATCCGGATAGTTGGCCATTGCCTTGATTGCCCCGGTGCGGGGATCCATCACAATGACGGTTCCATAATTCGAGCGGGTATTTTCCACTCCCTGCCTCAGTTCCTCTTCCGCAATGGCCTGGATATAAGAGTCAATCGTCGTGTGAAGAGAATAGCCCTGGACCGGCATTTTACGCGGGGCGCCGACATAGGCAAAAATTCTGTTTGAACGGTCTCTGCGCACCTGCTGAAGCCCGTCTTCACCTTTGAGTTTGTCGTTATAACTGCTCTCGAGCCCGCTCATTCCATTAATTTCATGGTTTACGAAACCGAGTACATGGGAGGCAAGGGATCCAAAACTGTAGGTCCTCCGGTATTCCTCTTCCAAAATTACGCCCCGTGCACTCAGTTCCATGATCTCCTCGTAGGTATCCACGTCGATATTTCTCTCGAGAACGATGTACCTGGACCGGGAGGGGGCATTCCGGATCCGGTTGATATAAGAGCCGGCTGTTTTCCCGGTATGTTTGCTCAGGATATTGCTGAGTGCCTGGAAATTTTCGCTGGTCGCACCGGGGGCTTTCGGGTCCACAGCGATTCTGTAGACGACAGAATTGGCAGCAAGCTGGCTGCCGTTGGCATCGAATATGGCCCCGCGCTGGGCAGGTATACTGGTGTAATGGATCGTCTGGTTATTCCAGAGTTCCCGCAGGTTTTCGCCTTCGATCACATTGATTCGTATGATCTGAAAGATTATTGCACTAGGCAGGAGCAGGATCAGTCCGAGGACAACGAACAGTCTGCTCAGTATGGCGGTGCGTTCGTTCACTTGGCTGACTCACTTTTTCAATATGATTACTTGATCCGCAGGGCCGGCATTGATAAGTCCCTGTTCACGAGCCCGTTGATAGATCTCTTTGGGCCCGACCATCCGGTCGTACGCGAGTCGCCTTTCGGCGTGTACGCGGTTTACCTTGTTGTACTCGTTTTCGAGCTGCTGTACTTCATGCAGTAACTGCTGTGTGCTGAAAACGTGCGTGATATAGAAAATCCCACAAATTCCGATCAAGAAACTTGTGAGAATAACCTTCCACGGGGTAATAGTCGGAAGATTAATTTTACCTTTAGCCTCTGTCTTCTTTCGTTTGCCATGGGGTAAATGGCCGTCTGTAATACTGCCTTTGAAACCGCTCTTGTTTGCGGTTTTGATTTTCTTCGTGAATCTCTTTTTTCCGGATTTTCGCCTGTTGGACCTGGTTTTATTGCCTGTAAGAGTCGATAGCATGAACATGGTTAACCCTCCTCTCCGATTTTTTGCGCGGCCCGCAATTTTGCACTGCGTGAGGCGGGGTTTTGGGTTATCTCTTCATCCGTAGGGACAATGACCTTTCTCACGACCGGTTCAATCGGTTTGATTTCATTTCCATAAAAATCTTTCTCAATATGGCCTTCGTGGTTGCCGCTTCTGAAGAATGTCTTTACAATGCGATCCTCCAGGGAGTGGTAGGAGATGGCTGTAATTCTTCCGCCGGGCTTCAACAGTTCCAGGCTCTCCACGAGAGCCGATTTGAGCATATCCAGTTCCCGGTTTACCTCTATGCGAATTGCCTGGAATACTCTTGCCATGGATTTAACGGCTTGCGGCGGGAAGGCGACATCTTTAATGATTTCACGGAGTTCGCCGGTTGTTTCGACCGGGCGATTACTGATAATCTTCTTTGCGATCTGCCTGCTGAGCCGTTCTTCTCCATAGTGAAAAATGATATCCCTTAGTTTTTCATACGGGTATTCGTTAACTACCTGCCAGGCTGATACGCCGCTGAGATCGCTCATTCTCATATCGAGCGGTCCGTCGTGCTGAAAACTAAAGCCGCGTTCCGGTTCGCGAATCTGATGGGTTGATACTCCCAGGTCGAACAGGATGCCACTGATTTTTCCATGGATGTCGGGGGGGAGAATCGTTGAGAGATACCCGAAATTCCCCTGTATTGCCGTAAATCGCGGATCATTGCCAACACGCTCTATGGCTGCATCCAGCGCTTCCGGGTCCTGATCAATGCCATAGAGGGAGGCATTGTCACCGAGTCTTTCAAGAATCTCTGCAGAGTGGCCTGCCCCGCCGAGAGTAGCATCAACATAAATGCCCTCCGTATCTGTAATCAGCAGATTTACAGAACGCCTCAGCATAACCGGGATATGGGGATGGAATTTTGTCATTTCAGCCTCCATTTGCTTCCTCCAGGTCATTATCGCCCATGACCTGCTCGAAAAGGTCCTGGTAGGATTCGAAACTCAGGTTGGAGTCCACTTCTTCAAGTTTTTCCGGTGACCAAATTTCAATTCGTTCTCCGCTGCCGATAAAAATGGCTGTGCCATCAATGGCGGCCCAATTCATCAGGTGTGAGGGCAGGGGGATCCGGTTTTGCTTGTCCAGGGAGAGATCTTCAGCAAACCGCAGAAAATTTCGTTTGACAGTTCGTCCCTGTTTTGTAAAACTGTTTATACCCGATAATTTCCTTTCCACCTGTTCCCATTCATCTTTGGGGTAGAGATACAGGCATGGCTCGAGTCCGCGCAGGAGGGTAAAATTTTCCTGAGCGTCGGGGTTGAGCGCTTTACGCAACTTGGCCGGAAAAGCGACACGGCCTTTTGCATCTACGCTGTGTTCATATTCCCCTTTGAAGCTCGGCACAGGTGGTTTCGATTACGTTAACGTTTTAATTGCTATAGCATTTAAGCAGATTGCTGATGTGGAGTGTTTGTTTTTACCCACTTTTCCCCACTTCACCCCACAATGTACCCCAAGTCAAAACATTAAGTCAAGAAAAAACGTAATCTTCAGATTAATTTAATACTGCACGAAAAGAGTAATGGATTTAAAAACGCGTCTCAGATTAAAAATAGAGCATTTCCAACATTTATCATGGAAATTACACATATATCATATATGTAATTTGTGGAAAAGTAATTGTGCGGAAAGCCGGATTCCGGGATTTAAACTGGCAAGATTCGCTTTTGCAAAGCCCTGAGAACCCTTTTGGCTGAGCGTGGATTACCGGTAATCGAAGTGGGTGAAAGTGGGTGGGCAGTTACGGTAACAGTAACAGTAACAGTAACAGTAACAGTAACAGTAGCAGTTGCAGTGGCCAGTGGCAAGGTGCAGGATACAGGATTTTGTTTTGTGGGGCAGGAGCGTGTTGATGTCAAATTGATGATGGAAAATGAAAATGTCAAAATTGGCAACTCTCTCAAAGCAATCATAACACACTTTATTGAACACTTCCCTCTCGGATAGAGTACATCTAACATTTGACATCATTAAAAGCACACACCCCTCCGGTCAAGCTAAATCAGGGAAGGATTAATCCTGTAGATACCAACCGTTTCCCTTTTTTCATCCCTTTTCCCTTTTCCCTATTTCTCAATACCCACTACTCTATACTACTCAATACCCACTATACACCATACTCAACATCCACATATCTAAAAACTCAAGACTCAAGACTCAAGACTATTTCACAAACTCAAGCTCACCGGCCTCAATCGCAAGAGAAAGTCTGTTCTCCGGAGGTGGGAGTGGGCACGTGGCAAATTCGGAAAACACACAAGGCGGATTGTAGGATTTGTTGAAGTCTATATAAACAATATTATTCTCGTCCGGCGGATCGGTATAGACAAATCGGCCGCCACTGTACGTTTCAGTTCGGTTGGTTTCATCAGCAAAGATAACAAAAAACCTCTCATCCAGTCTGTCTGCAATCGGGTAGAGTCGATGGGTTTCCCCGTTGATTTCAAATTCTAGGGCTCCCAGTATCTGTTCTTGAGTCGGTTCACCGATGTAGTTGGGTACTGTCAGATTCTTCGGGGTATCGAAGGGAATGAAATCAGCTTTTACCCGCCAGTCGGCAGAGACAGGGTAACGATCAATACCGCTGAACTGTGAGAGCATCGGATGTTCACGATCTCTTAGACGAATCGCATACCCGCCGCTTCTTTCAATTACATACCAATTCAGGGACTCCCACTCCATCACCGGTGTATCATCCATCTCCTTGCTGTAGATCAATGCCTCACGCGCCGGTTGCCCGTCGACGGTAATATCCAGCCCGTCTTCGATTTCCACCCGAATTTCGTCACCATCAACCATAAAACTCCCCATGCGTTCCGGAGCCCCTTCTATGTCAAACCTGAGATCGTTACCCGGTCCCGAGCCGAAAATGTTGCGCCCTTCATCCAGCCAGAAGAATCCGGCAAGGGTGAGCCAGCTGTCGTCCTGTTGGAGGCTTTCAATCCTGTCAGTATGCCACGCTTCGACCTCTTCCATCCAGGCCGCCTCATCAAAGGGGGCTTCCTGGTCCGGTGTGCACGAAAATCCAGCAAAGGATACAAGGAGCATCAAAATGGCCGCTAAAATTTTCATCATAGAATCAACAAGCCTGGAATTAGAATTCATGGAATCAACAAACATGGAAATAGCAGTTATAGAAGCAGTCATAGAATGAGTAGGTATCGAATCGGCGATCATAGATAAATGGCGGAAATAACCTGTTACCTTTATATCCCTGTTAACAATTATAACACAGATAATATACTGCTATTATTATGCGCCTGGAAATCAGAAAGCGGGGGTGAAACAGATCTTTGGAAGAGGATACCAAAATCAAATTGTTTGTGAAAATGGAGGAGAACGATTTTATAAAAACTGGATCATGACCTTTTTGGGTAAAAAGAACTATATGTAAGTTATTGTAGTTGGGATGCATCCACATACTGAATGATGCCGGATAAAAACTCACGACATGTACCTGGTGGGTGATTATTTAATTCGAAGGTGGTTCAATTCCCCCGACCCCGACCCGATCCCGTCCCGAACGCTTTCGGGATCGGGGTCGGGAAGAATTAAAAATTGAAATCATATGGATGCCCCAATGGCTCTGCCTCGGGGGCAGTTCATTACTTAGTCTGGCAAATGTGAATTAGTCCTGAAAATGTGCATTATACTGGCAATAGTGGGCTTAGCTTTGAAAGTGGATCAACTTTGAAAGTGGTTCAGCTTTTATTATTGAACCGGTAGAGCCGGTTACAGGTTAGGAAACAAACAGGAGTCATGCAGAAGATTAATCAGACGGCAGCAAATGAGCGAATGCTTCAGGAGGTATTAGCTGGGCTGATCAACCCCCAAAAGTTAATATCAAGCAAATATTTTTACGACAAGCGCGGCTCTCAGCTTTTCGAAGAAATCTGTTCATTGGATGAGTATTATCTCACTGATGCGGAATTGCAGATCATGGAGGAAAATATCCGGGAGATAACCGAATACCTTGGGCCGGGCATCGAGTTGATTGAACTTGGGAGTGGCAGCAGCACGAAAACCCGGTTGCTGCTGGATCACTTGTCGGATATTTCGGCTTACATACCGATCGATATATCGGGTGATTTTCTGTCGGAAACGACAGACAGACTCAGAGCAGACTATCCGGAGCTTAACGTCAGACCTGTAGTGGCCGATTATACAAGGCAGGTGAATCTGCCATTGCAGCCGGGTGGCAATAAACGAGTTATTTACTTTCCCGGGTCGACAATCGGTAATTTTGACCCGGAAGAGGCAAAAGCATTCCTGGACCGGCTTTCGAAGCTTTTGGGTGAGAATGATGGCCTGCTCATTGGGGTGGATTTGATAAAAGACAGGGAAATCCTCCACAATGCTTATAATGATTCCAAAGGGGTTACGGCCGAATTCAATAAAAACCTGCTGGTTCGGCTGAACCGGGAACTGGATGCCGATTTTGATCCGGACCAATTTCGCCATCTGGCTTTTTTTAATGATGAGGAAAGCCGCATTGAGATGCATCTGGAAAGCCTTAAAGACCAGGTGATTCGCATCGGCGGCAGGGAGATTTTATTCCGCAGAGGGGAGACCATTCATACGGAAAATTCCTGTAAATACTCCCTGGAATCGTTTACCCGGTTGGTATCGGATCATTATTCAGTCCAAAAAGTGTGGACCGATCAAGAGGATCTGTTCAGTGTACAGTACCTGGAATTCCTAACCTTTCCGGGTTAGCCCGCATTTCGCTACGCGTACAAAAAATGAGCCGTCGGGGGAAATCGTTTCCCCTGTTATTTTAACTTCGTCTTGCTGAGAGAAAAATTTCTCAGTGAGAAATGAGGGTTAGTTCCTTTCACCCATTCACCATTCCTCATTTCTTCATTTCCTCAAGACCCGCTGGATGTCGGCGAGGATACCGGCGGCCGTGACCTCTTTGCCGGCCCCGGGCCCCTGGATGATCAGCGGCTGGTCGTAGTAGCGTTCGGTCTGTATCTGAATGAGATTGTTGGTTCCTGAAAGCTGCCCCAGTGCGGACTGCTGCTTAACCGATTCGATACCTATGCGAATGGCGTTATCCTTAAATAGCCCGGTGTATCTTAGGGTACGGTCGTTCTTTTTTTCCTTTTCAAGACGGTCTGTCCACTCCTTATCGTAATCGGCAAACATGGAGAGAAATGAATTTGGATTCACATCTTTGAGTTTGTCGGGTATCAGTGATTCCACCTTAATCTCCTCCCGTTCCAGTTCCAGGCCGCATGTACGGGCCAAGATCAAAAATTTCCGGGCGACATCCTCCCCGGAGAGGTCATCCCTCGGGTCGGGTTCGGCATAGCCGAGCGACCGCGCCTGCACGATGGCACGGCTGAAGCTCATCCCTTCCTCCAGTTGCCGGAAAAGGTAGGTCATCGTCCCGGAGACTACACCGCTGATTTCTATGATCTTGTCACCGGTGTCGACCAGGTTCTGGAGTGACTGGATCACCGGCAGGCCCGCCCCAACGGTGGTCTCGTAGTGGTACTGAACCCCGTTACTGGTTGAAGCGTGGATCAGGGAGTTGTAATAGGATTGATCAATGGTATTGGCCAGCTTGCTTGGGGTTACAATATGGATGCCGTTTTCCAGCAGTTCCAGGTAAAGCCGGGCAACCTCGATGCTTCCGGTGGCATCCACAAAAATGAGTGGAACATCCTGCCGGCTGAAGTCTGCAAGCCTGGCAATGATATCATCCCACTTTTTGGGTTTGCCACCATACAATTCATCAGCGGTTATTTTGCCATCCCGCCATTTTACTTTGGAACTGTTGCAGAATCCGATCACAGTCAGATCATATTTTTCCTGCTCCAGTTGGTTAAAATGATTGATCAGGGATCCGCCGACGGCTCCAACCCCTGCAATAAAGATATTGGCCGATTTTGGTTTCAAATGGGACTTTCCTCCGGGTATTCGTTGCAAATGCATTGCTCTTGAAGATGACATATCAGATGGCTTCGGTTTTTAGTTTCTCAAAAAATTTTTTGGTGATTTTATTCAATTGTTCAAATTCGATCAGGAATGCATCATGCCCGTGAGGCGATGTAATCTCCTGGTATTCACTGTTGGGTATCAGTTCATGCAATTCTTTTTGTTCACTTACGGGGTAGAGAAGATCGGTGTCTATACCGACGATCAGCACAGGTATTTTGATCTTTCCAAGAACATCTTTGTAATTTTTTCGGCCCCGTGCTACATCATGCGTGTCCATGGCCCTGGTGAGGATGACATAGCTGTTGGCGTCAAATCTGTTAATGAGTTTTTCCCCCTGGTAGTTGAGATACGACTCAACCTGGTACTCATCCGAGCCGTCCTGCAGATTCCGCCCGAATTTCTGTTCATAATCGGATGGGGCCCTGTAGGTGAGCATGGCCATCATCCGGGCATTTGCCAGGCCGCATTCAGGTGGAGACTCCCGGTTATAGAATCCATCATTCCAGTCCGGGTCGTTGTAGATTGCCTTGCGCTGTACATGGCTGATGCCGATTGCCCATGGGGTATGAGCCTTGCCCATCGCTATGGGAATTGCTGCCCGTACACGAGAATCCATGATTGCAAATTCCAGCGCTTGCATCCCGCCCATTGAACCGCCGATGACCGCCTCAATCCCTTTGATTTCCAGTTCATCCAAAACCTGCTGCTGGAAACGAACCATATCGCGAATCGTTATTTCCGGAAAACTTCCCTGGTAGGGGTTGCCGGTTTCCGGGTTTATCGAAGATGGGCCAATTGACCCGTAGCAACTGCCGGGTACATTGATACAAATCACAAAGTGTTCATCCCTTTTGATCAGGCCGTTTTCTTCAAACAAACCGGGGAACCAGTCATCCGCGTCTGCATTGCCGGTCAGGGCATGGCAAATCAGGATCACATTATCACGGCTTTTGTTGAGTTTACCCCAGGTTTTAAACGCAACTTCCGGTTCCGAAAACGTGTGGCCCGATTCGGTTGTAAAGGGTTTGCTAAGCTTTGTATGTATCGTTTTATCCATAAAATCGAAACATACACCCGGTCTGGCCGGGTGCATGTAATGGTTACTGTTAATCATTTATGCCGCCATTTCATTCACCAGCTTCGGTTCATTTGTATATAATTGAACTTCGTTTTGGCAGAAAAATGCGTCAACGTGATTATTTGCTTGTTTATGTGTTCACTTTCATTCGCTTGAAAGCTTCTTCAAAATCCTGAATGATGTCGTCGATATGTTCAATGCCGACGGATACCCGGATCAGGTCAGGCTGGACTCCGCTCGACGCCTGTTCATGATCGCTAAGCTGCTGATGCGTGGTCGATGCCGGGTGAATCACCAGTGTTTTGGCATCCCCGACATTTGCCAGATGACTGGACAACTCCAGATTTTCAATCACGGACCGGGCCGGCTCGTAACCGCCTTTCACACCGAAATTCAGAACGGATCCGAATTTGCCTTCATTCAGATATTTTTTGGCTTGATTGTGATAGGGATGATCCGGCAGGCCGGTGTAGTTGACCCACTCGACTACATCCTGTTTTTGCAGCCATTTGGCAAGCTTCAATGCGTTTTCACAGTGCCGCTCAATTCGCAATGACAATGTTTCCAGTCCCTGGAGAAGCAGGAAGCTGTTGAAAGGCGACAGGGCAGGGCCCACATCACGGAGTCCTTCAACACGGGCCCGGATGGCAAAAGCGATGTTGCCAAAAGGTCCTTCTTCCCCGAACACATCCCAGAAGTTAAGCCCATGATATCCCGGGGCCGGTTCAGTGAACAACGGATAATTTCCATTGCCCCAGTTGAAGTTTCCTGCATCAACAATAACTCCGCCGATGCTGTTGCCGTGTCCGCCTATCCACTTTGTGGCCGATTCGACGACGACATTGGCCCCATACCTGATTGGCTGTGCAACAGCTCCGGCTGCTCCAAAGGTATTGTCCACCACCAGGGCAATACCATGCTTGCCGGCAATCTCCGAGAGTTTTTCAAAATCTGGCACATTACCGCGCGGATTGCCAATGCTTTCCACATAAATCGCTTTTGTATTTTCATCGATGGCCTTTTCATACGCTTCAGGTGTATCCTTTTCCACAAAATTTACGTCGATGCCAAGCCTTGGGAAGGTAACCTTGAACTGGTTGTAGGTCCCGCCATAAAGAAATGGGGTGGAGACGATATTATCTCCGGCTTTTGCAAGTGTGATGATGGTCAGAAACTGGGCCGACTGACCAGAGGCCGTAGCAACAGCCGCTGCTCCTCCTTCCAGGGCGGCAATTCTTTTTTCAAAAACATCAGTGGTCGGATTCATGATCCGGGTATAGATGTTGCCAAATTCTTTTAAAGCAAACAGAGTGGCCGCATGTTCGGTATCCTTGAACTGATAAGATGTGGTCTGATAAATAGGCACAGCCCGTGACCCTGTCGTCGGGTCCGGTTCCTGGCCGGCATGCAGTTGCAGGGTTTCAAATTTAAAGTTTCGTTCTTGTCCGTTGGTGCTCATAGTCGTTGTTTATTTTTTCGTTAGTTGTTATTTCCAATTCACTGTCATTTTTGGCCGCCGGCAAATCAGAAGTGTTTGTTGTCCATCGTAAAATCCTGGTATCTAATACCCATTTGTCGTTTCTTTTTTTGGCCGGATCAAAAACTGATGATCCACCTTGATGCAGCTGTTTTGTACAAACTGAACACCCTGGTTTTCAACCTTGGCTTTCTGATCCGGGTGTTTGCCCGTTCCCAATTGCAGCCAGACGACTTTTGGATGGATTTCAAGGGCCTCATCAACGGCGCCTGGAATATCATCCGGGCTTCTGAAGATATCGACGATCTCCACCGGGTAGGGGATGCTCTTAAGGTCCGGGTATGCTTTCTCCCCGAGAATCTCATCAGCACCCGGATTAACCGGTACGATTTTATACCCTGCATTCTGCATATACCTGCCTACAAAATGGCTGTCACGATACCTTTTGCGGGATATGCCAACGATGGCAATGGTCGAAACTTCCGGCAGAATCTGTTCGATCCGGTTCGTTTCTTCCGCCAGTTCCGGCGTTTTGCGCATCTTTTTCTCGTACCAGCCGTTAAATGTTGACTTCACACTTCCTTAACTGTCTTTTTAATTGTTAAACTGCTTATAAAAAAAATTCTTTCCCATACAAAAAAACCTCTTCTGAACTTCCCCCTGAAATTGCAGGGAAAAGAGTTCGGAAGAGGCTTTTTTTGACCCTGGTGGAGTCACCTCATTTCTTATCTTTTCCCCGGCAGTTTCCCGGGGCAGGAATTAGCACCTGACTCCCGACAGCATATCTGTCGGGACGGTTGCTAAGGCATCCAAGGGCCTGGTCCCTCCGCCTTTCTCGATAAGAGCAATGATTTAAAGAACACGTGATCCGTAAAACAATAAAGCCCTCGATCGAGATCGGAGGGCTTTGAAATCCATTTCAATACTTAGTCCCCCCACTTATCAGGTATGCATACACATACAGACCATACGGGGACAACAAATTTGAATATGTTTTTTCAGACCTTTCATACCGATCAAATATAGACTTTTTGAATGAATATTTTCAATTTTTTTTGTGTGATACCACTTTGTGCATGACACCCCGCACATTTACTGGTTAAAGTTGGCGATGATGTGATTAACAACCCGGTTGATGTTACCGAAGGTCCCGATGGCAGTTTGTATGTCACCGATATATTCCAGGGAAAAATTTTTCAGATCCGCTATGATCCGTGATCAAGATACAGGATACAGGATACAGGATACAGGAACACCCCATCGGTCTTTTCACTTTCAGCTTTTCACTTTTCACATACGATAAAAAACAGACTCTTTCACCGGTAACCCAGGTTTTTCACCCAATTCTCCTGTTCACGCCATTTTTCGCGGACTTTAACGTGAAGGTCCAGGAAGATTTTCCGGCCGGTGAAATCTTCTATGGCTTCACGGGCTTTGGTGCCCAGTTCCTTGATCGCCTTGCCGCCTTTGCCGATCAGCATGCCCTTTTGTGATTTGCGGTTTACAATGACTTCGGCATTGATATAATCGAGATCTTCGCGTTCTTCATACTGAATGATTTCCACCGTGCACGAGTAGGGGATCTCTTCGTGAAAGAGCAAAAAAATCTGTTCCCTGATCAATTCTGCAGCAAAAAAGCGCATCGGCTGTTCACTGAGCATATCTTTCGGGTAATAAGGCGGCCCGGGCTGGAGAAGGTCTTTTACAGCCGGCAGCAACCGGTCGACACCTGCACCGGTCAGGGCAGAGATATAGTGGGTTTGATGGACTTTGATTTGATCCTCGATCAGACTTGCCATTACTTTGGCATCCGATTCGGAGACCAGGTCTGTTTTATTGATGATCAGGAAGATTGGTATCCGAATGGATTTAAGCAGCTCCATAACCTCTTTCGGCTGCCTGGATTCGGTGGCATCTGCAATAAAAAAAATAATATCAGCATCGTTTTTCGCTCGCTCCACAAAACGCATCATTGCACTTTGCAATTCATATTTGGGCTTTAGCACACCCGGTGTATCGAGAAAAATGATTTGGGAGTCTTCATCCGAATGGATACCGATGATCTGATGGCGTGTGGTCTGGGGTTTATGAGTGGTAATTGAGATTTTACTGCCCAGAACGGTGTTCATCAGGGTCGATTTGCCGGCATTCGGCTTCCCGATGATGGCAACATATCCGGATTTATGAACAGAGTGATCGGCGCTTCTGGACATTGTTTTTGTTTGGTTTATGAGTACTGGGTATTTGAGTACTGGCGGTTGCGGTTGCGGTTGCGGTTGCGGTTGCGGTTGCGGTTGCGGTTGCGGTTGCGGTTGCGGTTGCGGTTGCGGTTGAAATTTTAGCTAAACAAGATACGAAATTTTTACACTAAAAACTCGTAAATAGTTGATTTTATTTAAAATAAGATGAATATTTCTGACTCCTGACTCCTGACTCCTGACTCCTGACTCCTGACTCCTGACTCCTGAGAACCTTCTCACCTCTCACTTTTCACGTTCATTATTTTCAAATACTTTTTTACAGTTTCCTCCAATCCATAAAACAGTGCATCCGACACCAGCGCATGGCCGATACTGACATCATTCAGATAAGGGACAGTTTCGACGAGGCTGCCCAGGTTGTCCAGGTTCAGCCCGTGGCCGGCATTGACTTTCATCCCTAATCGGTGGATCATCTCCGCGCCCGTCTTTAACCGTTCAAGTTCGAAATTCCTGGCTTTTTCGTTACTTGCATTGGCATAGGTACCGGTATGGAGCTCCACCACTTCTACACCCAGATCAGCCGCGAGTTGAATGTCTTCGGGTACCGGGTCCAGAAACAGACTGATCTCTATTTCATTATCCTGCAGGGCAGGAACTACCCAGTCGCGGTAATCGTCAAACACGGATGTCATATTGAGACCGCCTTCCGTTGTAAGCTCCTCACGGCTTTCCGGCACAAGCGTGGCCAGCTGGGGAGCTACATCAA